>NZ_JBHTRI010000040.1:0-73865 GCF_042796085.1 Streptomyces sp. NPDC056452 | reverse complement strand
TCCTGAAGAGGCGCGGCCCGCAGTCGTTGTTGCGGCTCCCGGACGGGTCCGGATCACCGGCTAGCTCGCGCCACCGGTGAAGTAGTTGTGCAGCCCGGGCACCGAGAGGGTGCCGCCGAACTGCCCTGCCTGCGTCACCTTCACGTTCGTGAAGAACGCGAACGGCACGTTCAGCGGCGGCGGGGTCTCCGGGCTGAAGGTGATCGGGATGAGGCCGAAGAGGTTGCCCTTCAGCTCCTCCGTGTACATCGTCACCGTGCCGTTGCGGATCGTGGACGTGGAGCCGCTCCGCGCCTCGACGTGGCCGGTGGTACCGCCCGGGCCGGTCGTGAGCTGGTGAAGGTCCTTGATGTCGATGGAGCTCGCGGTGAACTTCAGCACCTTCTTCGTGCTGCCGTCACCCTTCCTCACCTCGACGATGCCCTTGTAGTCCAGCCCGTTGAGCGTGAGCCTGGACGACTCGAGGATCCACGGGTCGTTCGGGAGCAGCGGGATGCCCTGCTCCAGGTCGGCCGCGGCGAGCGCCTCGGGGTCGGCGGTCGGGCACGGGAAGCGCTCCTTGGCGCCGTCCGGGATGTCCTCGTCCTTCACGGGGTCGAGGCCCTTGGCGCCGTCCTCGAGCTCCTCGACGTCCTTGCCCGCCTTGTCGGCCGCGTCGCGGATGGCGTCGGCGGTCTTGTCGACCGTGTCCTTCGCCGCCTCCGTGGCCTTCTCTACGGGCTTGGTGGTGGCGCTCTCCGCCGGCTTCGGCGTGGCGCTGTCCGCCGGCTCCGGGGCCTCTGTGGTGGCACTGGGGGACGGACTGGCCGTCTCCTTGTCCGGTCCGTCCAGGAGGTCCTTGAGCGCGTCACCGACACCCAGCGGGTCGAGCGGGTTCTTCGACTGGGTGGGCGTCGGCTCGGGTGCCGGAGCCTTGTTCTGCGCCGTGTCGTCCGCCGCGGGAGCGCTCGTGCTCGCACTCGCGGAAGGCTTCGGCTCGGCGCTCTCCTCCTTGCCCGGCTCCTCGTCCTTGTCGGCGGCTTCGCCGGTGGACGTGGCGCTCGGGGTCGGCTTGGCCTCGGGCTCCTGGGACTCGCTCGGTTCGTCGGAGCGCGTCACACAGGGACCGGGGGCGAAGGGTATGTCCCCGCTGTCGTCGGCCAGGGCGAGCTTGGGGGTGAGCCCCATGCCCACGAAGACCGCCGTGGGCATCGCGGCGAGCGCGAACGCCTTCTTCCCTGCGGGCATGTGCAGCTTCGTCAGCAGCGACTTCCTGGGGGCCGCATGGCGCGGCCCGCTTCTCACCCGGGCGTCCTCCCCGGTCGAGTCCGGCTGCGTCTCGTCACCCCGCACTGTTCCTCCCGCCGTTGGCGTCAACGTGTCCGTTCGTGCTGCCGTCGCTCCACGATTCGGATGCGTCGGCACCGTGCGACGGCTCGGCCGCCTGCGCCGGATCGGCGCCGTACTGCGACTCGTTCTGCGGCTCCTGCGGTGCGTACCCGGCGGCGTGCTTGGCCGTCGTCCGCTCGGCGTCGGTCGTGCCCGGCGCCCAGGAAAGGGCGAGGCAGCCGCCGATCATCGAGAGCAGGAACCCGATCAGGAAGCCACCGAGGTTGGACACCGGAATGGAGACCAGCGCCAGCAGGATGGAGGCCACACCGGCGAACACCCGGACGATGTGGTGGTACCACATGGTCAGACCGAGCGTGATCAGCAGGACACCGATGATCAGTGAGCCCGCGCCCGCCGTGGTCGCCATGGCCAGCGTCAGATGGCCGATCTTGAGATTCGCGTACGGGAAGTACGCGATCGGACCGCCACCGAGCGCGGTCAGGAGGCCCGCCCAGAAAGGCCGGGTGTGCCGCCAGTCACGGAACCGCAGCCGCCAGTAGGCGAAGTCGCGGGTGCCTGTGGTCTCGGCGCTCATGGAAAACAGCTCCCTGGAACCGGTCGTGCTGTGAAAAGAAGAGGGAGTCGGACGGGCGGGCCGGCGTGGCCGCCGCCCCGCCCGTCCGGGCGGAGTGCTTAGTAGCACTCCTTGACGCCGTTGTAGAGCTTCATGCTCAGGCCGCTGAGCTTGAAGGTTCCGGCCGTGGTCGCCCACGCCGTCTGCTTCACGTTCCGCAGCTGCGCCCGGTCCGCCTGCTGGGCGAAACCGTTCTCGTTGACGTTCTCGCCGGACTTGATGGCCGGACCCTTGGTGGCGTCCTTCGCCGCAACACCGATGTCGATGTTGGTGAACTCGGCGTCGGCAGACAGGTCCGCGACATCGATGTACAGGTTCTCGGCCGAAACCGGCGTCTTGCCGCCACCGGCCTTCAGCTGAAGGCTGACCGAACCCAGCAGCGGGATGTTCGGCGTGACGACGGACTGGCACATGTTCGTGATCTCAGCCGTCTTGAACGACGAGATCGCGACCGGGTGCAGAGTCTTCTTGTCACCCTTCATCTCCGCGTAGCCGGCGTCTATGCCGCCGTACTGCGAGAAGCCGTGCCCGTCCAGGTAGTCGGCCGACACCTTGAACGACTGGCCCGACACGCTGAACGACGCTGCGAGCGCACCCTGCGCCAGCCCGACGCCCACCGCGGCGGTGGCGAGAACGCTCGGCACCATGACCAGAGCGAAACGCTTCCATCTGGTCCCACCGCGAACTTGGGAACTCATAAATTTCCTCCTTCTCGGACGTACATCTCCGGTACGGGCATCGTGCCCGTCCTGGGATGGGAGAAGTGCTACGTCCTCGGGAAGGAGAGCGCCCGGACCGGAGGCGCGTACCGCATCCGAATCACCGGCGATCACCCCCGAGCGACAACCACTGGTCACGCGTCTGCGCAACCGGTTCGGACAGGCCCTGCCGATGGCAGGAACCCCCCTGTCCGCGATCGGCGCCACTGCCGCCGACCACTCGGTGGGGACCCAACTGGCCGCCGACGCCGACTGGCCGTCGGGCTGGCGGGTATTGGACCGAGCGTGGCCGATCGTGGTGCATTCGCGGCCGCGACACAAGGGGGGTCGTTACTCGCTAGTAACGACCCGATAACCAGGGTGCGACAGGGGGGTACCGTCCGGCCACACAGGGTGGCACCAAAGGGGCGTGCGAACAGTGCGATTGGGGTCCTAAAGCGGACAGATCCCAGGGTGCGATTTACTGCGAGTAACAGCGCGTACTTTTATCAAGATTTGGTAAAGCGAAGGCGCTCATTGTCGTTCGCCCGCGAAAACGGCCGTGGCGCCCCCTGGGCACCACGGCCGTGTTGTCACATCAGAACAAGACGCGCGCCAGGGCAGTTCGCGCGGCGATGACCCTGGGATCGTCCGGGCCGATCACCTCGAAGAGCTCCAGAAGACGCACCCGCACCGTGTCCCTGTCCTCACCGAAATTACGGCGGACGGTCTCGACGAGGCGTCCGAACGCGTCCTCGACATGGCCACCGACGAGATCCAGGTCCGCGGCGGCCAGCTGGGCCGCCGGATCGGCCGGGTTGTCCGCGGCGTCCTTGCGGACCCGCTGCGGGTCCAGGTCGGAGACCCTGCTGAGCAGTTCGGCCTGGGCGAGGCCGAGTTTGGCCTCGGTGTTGGCCGGGTCGTCGGCGAGCACGTTCTTGTACGCCTGGACGGCACCGCTGAAGTCATTGGCGTCCAGCGCCTGTGCGGCGGCTTCCAGAAGCGCGTCGTACGGCCCCGCGGGCACATCGGCCGGGACAGCGTCCTCTGCCGCGTCCACCGCCGCGTCCGGGTCGACCACGATCCCGGTGAGGCCGAACCGCTCCTCGCCCACCTGGATCAGCTGGTCCAGCGTCTGGCGGATCTGGCTCTCGGGGGCCGCGCCCTGGAAGAGCGGGAGGGCCTGCCCGGCCACCACGGCGAAGACCGCGGGAATGCCCTGGATCCCGAACTGCTGCATCAGCATCTGATTGGCGTCGACGTCGACCTTGGCCAGCACGAAGCGGCCGTTGTACTCGGTGGCGAGGCGCTCGAGGAGCGGGCCGAGCTGCTTGCACGGCTCGCACCACTCGGCCCAGAAGTCGATGACTACCGGGACCTCGGCGGAGCGCTGGAGGACGTCGTTCTCGAATCCCGCCTCGTCGACGTCGATCACCAGGGAGGCGGGGGCGACGCCGCCGCCACCACCCTGCCTGGCGGACTCCGCTCGGGCCTGCTCCGCCTTCGCCTTGGCCTCGCCGGCCGCCTTCACAGCGGCGAGGTCGACGACGCCGCTCATGGACATGTTCCTAGGCTGCATACGTACATCCTCCCCCCTGTGCGCACGGATTCGGAAAGCGATCCGTGAACCGCCTCCGTCCACAGCCGCACCGGTGTGCGCGGCGCGTGGACGGAAACGGTTCCGGGGCCCTGAAAAACCCCGTTCTCGGCACCGGATCCCCACCCGGCACCTGTGGCTGTCGATCAGTCGTGGCGCGGGACGGATGAACCATCGTCCTTACGCTACGACCCGTAGCGTAACTGGCCGGACCCCCTCCCGGGCAAGAGTGCCCGGTGATCTGTCTCACGGGCACCGGGACCGGCCAGTGGTACTTACCGGCCGGTATGGTCACCGCATGCTGAGCCGCAGCCACCCCAAACCCACCCGATCGGGACGTCCGCGCAGTGCCGCCGCCGACGAGGCGATCCTGGAGGCGACCCGTGAGTCGCTGGTCGACCTCGGCTGGTCGAAGCTGACGATGGGTGATGTGGCGACCCGCGCGGGGGTCGCCAAGACGACCCTCTACCGCCGCTGGGCCGGGAAGAACGAGCTGGTCGTGGACGCGGTCGCGGTTCTCTTCGACGAACTGGAGCTGCCCGACCTGGGCAGCCTGGCGGCCGACGTGGAGGCCGTGGTGCTTCAGTTCGCGGCGCTGCTGGAACGGCCGGAGACCAAGACGGCGCTGATGGCGGTGGTCGCGGAGTCGACACGCGACGAGGCGCTGCGGGACCGGATCAGGAAGTCCATCGTGGACCGGCAGAAACGCCTGGTCCTCGAGGGCCGGGCGCGCGCGCAGGAGCGCGGCGAGCTGCCCGCCGAGCCGGATGCGGCGACGGCGGCCCGCACCGCGGACCTGATCTTCGATGTGATCGCCGGTGCGGTCGTGCACCGGGCGCTGGTGAGCGCCGAGCCCGTCGATGCCGACTGGGCCCGGCGCTTCACGCTGCTGCTGCTCTCGGGCCTGGGAGCGGCCTCCGCCTAGCAGGCGCGCAGGACTGCCCGTCAGAAGCCGGGCGGCTCCGTGTAGGTGCCCCACTCGTCGCGCAGGACCCCGCAGATCTCGCCCAGGGTCGCCTCGGCCCGTACCGCCTCCAGCATCGGCTCGATCATGTTCGAGCCGTCGCGGGCGGCGGCCAGCATCGCGTCCAGCGCGGCGCCGACCCGGGCTGCGTCCCGGCTCTCCTTGCGTCCGGCGAGGTCGCGCACCTGCTCGCGCTCGACCTCGTGGCTGACCCGGAGGATCTCCAGGTCGCCGGTGACCGAACCGAGCGCGACGTTGACGCCGACGACCCGCTTCTCGCCCTTCTCCAGCGACTGCTGGTACTGGAAGGCCGATTCGGCGATCTCGCCGGTGAACCAGCCGTCCTCGATACCGCGCAGGATGCCGGAAGTCATCGGTCCGATCGGGTGCTTGCCGTCCGGGTGCACCCGGGTGCCGCGCTCCTTGATCTGGTCGAAGATCTTCTCGGCCTCGGCCTCGATGCGGTCGGTGAGCTGCTCGACGTACCAGGAACCGCCCAGCGGGTCCGCCACGTTGGCGACGCCGGTCTCCTCCATCAGCACCTGCTGGGTACGCAGGGCGATCTCGGCGGCCTGCGCGGAGGGCAGCGCGAGGGTCTCGTCCAGGGCGTTGGTGTGCAGCGAGTTGGTCCCGCCGAGGACGGCGGAGAGCGCCTCGACCGCGGTGCGTACGACGTTGTTGTACGGCTGCTGGGCGGTGAGCGAGACACCGGCGGTCTGGGTGTGGAAGCGGAGCCACTGCGCCTTGTCGGTCTGCGCTCCGTACGTCTCCTTCATCCAGCGGGCCCAGATGCGGCGGGCGGCACGGAACTTGGCGATCTCCTCGAAGAAGTCGAGGTGCGCGTCGAAGAAGAAGGAAAGGCCCGGGGCGAAGGTGTCCACGTCGAGCCCGCGGGAGAGGCCGAGCTCCACGTAGCCGAAGCCGTCGGCCAGCGTGTAGGCGAGCTCCTGCGCGGCCGTCGCACCGGCTTCGCGGATGTGGTAGCCGGAGACGGAGAGGGGCTTGTAGGCGGGGATGTCGCGGGCGCAGTGCTCCATCAGGTCGCCGATGAGGCGCAGATGGGGCTCGGGCTGGAAGAGCCACTCCTTCTGCGCGATGTACTCCTTGAAGATGTCGGTCTGGAGCGTCCCGTTGAGGACTCCCGGGTCGACGCCCTGGCGCTCGGCGGCGACCAGGTACATGCAGAAGACCGGGACGGCGGGACCGCTGATCGTCATCGAGGTGGTGACGTCGCCGAGCGGGATGTCCTTGAAGAGGACCTCCATGTCGGCGGCGGAGTCGATGGCCACACCGCAGTGGCCGACCTCGCCGAGCGCGCGGGGGTCGTCGGAGTCGCGGCCCATCAGGGTCGGCATGTCGAAGGCGACACTGAGGCCGCCGCCGCCGGCGTCCAGGATCATCTTGTAGCGCTCGTTGGTCTGCTCGGCGTTGCCGAAGCCGGCGAACTGGCGGATGGTCCAGGTGCGGCCGCGGTACCCCGTGGCGTGGAGCCCCCGGGTGAAGGGGTACTCGCCGGGCCAGCCGATCCGCTCGAACCCCTCGTACGTGTCACCGGGGCGGGGCCCGTACGCGGGCTCCACCGGATCCCCGGAGAGCGTGGTGAAGTCCGCGTCGCGCTTGCGGGCCTTGTCGTAACGGGCCTGCCAGCGGAGGCGGCCTTCCTCGATCGCGTCAGCGTCCATGGTTCAAATTTACTAGGACGTCCTAGTAAATGTCGATGGCAAACCGCCCGGTGCTTTGCACGGGGCGGTTCGGCGGGGCGTGGAGGGGTACGGTCCGGGCGGTCCGGTCAGGCCTTGACGGCCTGCGCGGAGCCGTCCGCGATCAGCGGCTCGACCTCCTGGGCGACCTTGCGCTCGACGAAGAACGCGGCCGTCGGGATGGTGCCGGAGACAAGCACCCAGAGCAGCTTGCCGAGCGGCCACTTCGCCTTGGAGCCGAGGTCGAAGGCGAAGACCAGGTAGATGATGTAGAGGACACCGTGGACCTGCGAGACCACGAGGGTGAGGCCCTCGCCGGTGTCGAATCCGTACTTGAAGACCATGCAGGTGCACAGCACCAGCAACATGACGGCGGTGACATAGGCCATCACCCGGTAGCGGGTCAGCACACTGCGTTTCATGGCATCGAGACTAGCCGGACGACCTGGGCGATCTTGCAGCGCCCTGCCCCTGCGGTCACCGGTCCTCGAAGTCCTGGGCGGCCACCCGGAGGGGGCGCAGCATAGCGAAGATCTCGGCGCACTCCTCGGCGTCGTACACCCCGAGCCCGAAGTCCATCGCCATCAGGTCCCGCGTGGCCGCCTCGACGACCTCACGGCCCTTGTCGGTGATGGAGGCGAGGGTTCCGCGGCCGTCGTTGGGGTTGGGCCGCTTGTCGACCAGTCCGGACCGCACCAGGCGGTCGACGGTGTTGGTCACGGAGGTGGGGTGCACCATGAGCCGCTCGCCGATCTTGGACATCGGCAGCTCACCGGCCTTGGAGAAGGTGAGCAGGACCAGTGCCTCGTAGCGGGCGAAGGTCAGCCCGTACGGCTTGACCACCGCGTCCACCTCGGCGAGCAGGATCTGCTGGGCCCGCATGATCGAGGTGATCGCTCCCATGGAGGGCACCGGCCCCCAGCGCCGGTGCCAGAGTTCCTCGGCGCGGGCGATGGGATCGAAGGGAAGGCTGAGCGGCTTCGGCACGGCACGACCTTACCCACTGGTCACATGCCGGTCAGCCCTGTCTCGCACTTCGGTACCGGACGCCTGTTCTACGGACCTCGGCGACCAGGAAGAGGGTGCACACGGTGCCGATCACCCCGGAGGACGCGACCACCTGGTGCACCGGGAAGAACTCGGCGGCCAGACCGGCCAGGGCCATGCCGATGCCCTGGACCGTCATCAGACCGGCGGTGAGCAGGGTCATCGCCCGGCCCCGCAGATGCTCGGGAACCGCGTCGACGAACCACTGGTCGAGCCCGATCACGTACGCAGCCCCCGCCCCCGCCAGGACCAGGGCCGCCACGGTCAGGGCCATGCCTGGCCGGAACGCGTACGCCACCAGGGGCAGCAGCCCGAGCGCCGCCACCGGCAGGACGATCCGCGAGCGGGCCCGGGGGCCGAGGACGGTCCCCGTGTACAGCTCGGCGCCGATGTGGCCGACGGCCATGGCGCACATCAGCAGCCCGAGCGCGGCCGGTCCCACGCCGATCGCGTCCGCGTACGGTGCGGCGAGCGCCTCCGGAGCGACCACGAAGAGCGCGGGCACCCAGAACAGGAGCATCAGCGCCCGGATCCTGCGGTCGGCGAGGACGACACGGGCCCCGGCGAGCGAGTCCCTCATGAGCGCACCGCCCCCCTCGCCGCCGGCGCGGGCGGGCCTGGCGCGGGTACCGAGGCGCAGCAGCAGCGCCGAGCAGAGGAACGTGCCCGCGGTGATCGTGATCGCCCCGCGCGGTGACAGCGCCGCGAGCAGCACCCCGCCCGCGCCGAAGCCGATGAGCAGGGCGCTCTGCGAGACGAGGCGCAGCAGCGAACGCCCCAGGACGTAGAGGTCGCCCTCGCCGAGGATGTCGGTGAGGGCCGCCATCCGCGTCCCGGTGAAGACGGGCGCCACGGCGGCCACGAGGCAGCGCAGCGCGAGGAGCCCGCCGACAGGGGTGCCCGGCAGCACCATCACCGCGACGCAGCCGGCACAGATCAGGTCGCAGGTGACGAGGACCCGGCGGGCCGGGTAGCGGTCGGCGACCCCGGCGAAGAGCGTGCCGCCGACGAGGTACGGGAGGAAGCCGAGCGCGAAGGTGAGCGCGGAGAGCAGCGGCGAACCGGTCAGGTCGTAGACGAGGACGGTGAGGGCGAGCTCGCTGACGACGACGCCGAGGAGGGACAGCAGGTGCGCGGCGAACACGGCACGGAACTCCCGTACTGCGAACACGGCACCGTAGCCCCCCGCGGGCTTCCCGGCCGGCTGCGGAGACTGCTCCCGGAGCGCGGGCGCCGGGCCCGGGCCGGGGTGGGCGGCGCGCTCCGGGGGCACAGCCGGGAGCGGCACATCGGGGGCGGGGATGGTGCGGGGTGTACCCGCCTGGTCGCGGTCGTCGCTCGGCATGGGCGCAGCTTGCCCGGCCGGATCCGCCCGCCCGTAGACTTTCGGCTGACGCCGAAACTTGACGGGGCCGCATGCCGTTCCACCTGTACTTCGACGAGAGCGACCTGCTCCGCTGCCGCTTCGCGCTCTCGCCGCTCTGGGAGACCCAGGAGGCCGTCCGCACGCTGTCGCGCCCCGGGCGGCACGGCTACCACCTCCCCTGGCTGCGCCGGATCCGCGAGGACGCCGCGGCCCTGGATCTCGAACCGCTCTGGCGGCTGATGCCCGAGGGCGGCCACAACCCGGACTTCGTGTGCCCGCCGCCCGTCGGTCCGTTCACCACCTTCGAGGAGGAGATCGCCGCGGTGCGGGCGGTCGATCCGCTCGTCGCCAGGGACGACATGGCGCGGGCGCTCGCCGACAAGCCCGGCAGCCTGGACTCGCCCGCCGGGCGGCGGCTGCTGGCCGACCCCGCACGGGCGGTCCAGGAGCTCGCGGATCTGCTGGAGCGCGCCTGGCAGGTCCTGGTCGAGCCGCACTGGCCGCGGCTGCGGGCCCTGCTCGAGGCGGACATCGCCTACCACTCGCGCCGCCTCGCCGAGGTCGGCTTCGAGCGGCTGCTCGGCGAGATCAGCCCGCAGCTGCGCTGGTCAGGGTCGACCCTCACCGTGGTCGGCACCCGGGGGGACCACACCAGGGTCCTGGGCGGTCAGGGGCTCGTCCTCATGCCCAGCGTCTTCGTGTGGCCCGATGTCGTCGGCGGCTACGAGCCGCCGTGGCTGCCCGCGGTGATCTACCCGGCACGCGGCATCGGCGGACTGTGGACGGAGTCCGCCGAGCGGACCCCCGAAGCGCTCGCCCGGCTGCTGGGAAGGGCACGGGCCGATGTGCTGTGCGCGCTGGACGAACCCGCCGGGACCAGCGCCCTGGCCCACCGGCTCTCGCTCGCGCCCTCCTCCGTGTCCGCGCATCTGTCGGTGCTGCGCACGGCGGGACTGCTCACCTCGCGGCGGTACGGGCACCAGGTGCTGTACGAACGCACGCCGCTCGGCATCGCCCTGACGGCGCAGGACCCGTGAGCGCGCCCAGCCGGCCCTGACCCGTCCGAGCGAGGGGTACTCGCCCCCGGACGGGACGAGCCCCCGGCGTGGTGCCGGGGGCTCGGTGGGCGCGGTGCGACGGCCGGGCGTCAGCCCGCGAGGTGCCGCTCGACCGTCTCGACCTTGGAGGTCAGTCCGTCGGTGACCCCCGGCCTGATGTCGGCCTTCAGCACCAGGGACACCCGTCCGGCGCGGGCCTCGACGGCGGCGACGGCGCGCTTGACGACGTCCATCACCTCGTCCCACTCACCTTCGACGGAGGTGAACATCGCGTCCGTGCGGTTGGGCAGTCCGGACTCGCGAACGACGCGCACGGCGTCGGCGACGTACTCGCCGACGTCCTCGCCCACACCCAGCGGGCTCACGGAGAAGGCGACGATCATGCGCTGACCGTGCCTTCGGCGCGGGCGCGGGCGGCGATGACGCCGTCGGCCTCGTACTGCTTGAGGAGCTTGTCGCCGTACAGCCCGCCGAACGGCAGGAGCGCGAAGAGGAAGAAGAGCGCGACGCGCTTGAGCGGCCACTTGGCCTTGACCCATACGTCGAGCAGCAGCACGGCGTAGATCACGAAGAGCACACCGTGGAGGATGCCGAGCGGCTTCATCAGGAAGTCGATGTCCGAGACCCGGCTGAGGACCGAGCCGAAGAGGATCAGGGCCGGGAAGGAGAGCGCCTCGGGAATCGAGATGAGGCGCAGCCGGTGCAGGGCGGTAGCGGTCTTGATGTCCACGTGGGCACCTTCGGTGGGAGGGGGCGTTACGGCTTGTGAACGCAGGCACAAGCAGAGCCATTGTGGCATCGCCCCCGGCCGGGTTGTCCCTGAGGGTCCACTCCGGGACACATCGTCCCCAGGGGCCCTGTTCTGTCGGGTGCGGTCGGGCTACCGTCGCTTCGTGGCAATGTTCCGGCTCCAGGGCAGCAAGACGCTCGCCGTCGATCTGACGGGCGATGCGGTCAGAGCGAAGAACGGCTCGATGGTCGCGTACGACGGCCGGATGGCCTTCAAGAAGATGTCCGGCGGCGGTGAGGGGGTCCGAGGCATGGTGACCCGCCGGCTGACCGGCGAACAGATGACGATGATGGAGGTGAAGGGGCAGGGGACCTGCTACTTCGCCGACCGGGCGAGCGAGATCAATCTGGTCTCGCTGCACGGCGACAAGCTGTACGTCGAGGCGAGCAATCTGCTGGCCACCGACGCCGGGCTGCGCACCGGCACCACCTTCACCGGCCTGCGCGGCGGGGCGAGCGGCAACGGGCTGTTCACCACCACCGTCGAGGGCACCGGGCAGGCGGCGATCATGTCGGACGGCTCGGCCGTGGTGCTGCGGGTGACGCCCCAGTACCCGCTGAACGTCGACCCGGGCGCCTACATAGCGCACCAGGGAAATCTTCAGCAGCACTTCCAGTCCGGGGTCGGTTTCCGGACGTTCATCGGGGAGGGCTCCGGGGAGTCGTTCCAGATCCGCTTCGAGGGCGACGGCCTCGTCTATGTGCAGCCGAGCGAGCGGAACACCGTCGGAGGCGATGTCTGATGCCGTTCCGTGAGATCAACTCGAAGATGGTCGAGGCCACGGTGGTGCCCGGCCAGAAGATGTACAGCCAGCGGGGCGCGATGCTCGCCTACCGCGGTGATGTGTCGTTCACCCCGAACATCCAGGGCGGACAGGGCGGCCTGGCGTCGATGATCGGCCGGCGGGTCGCCAACGAGGCGACCCCGCTGATGACGGTCGAGGGCAGCGGCACGGTGATGTTCGGCCACGGCGGCCACCACGTCCAGGTGATCGGGCTGTCCGGCGACACCCTCTACGTGGAGGCCGACCGGTTGCTCGCCTTCGACGGGACGCTCCAGCAGGGCACGATGTTCATGGGCTCGCAGGGCGGCGTGATGGGCATGGTCCGCGGCCAGGTGACCGGTCAGGGCCTGTTCACCACGACGCTCAAGGGGCACGGGGCGGTCGCCGTGATGGCGCACGGCGGAGTGATCGAACTGCCGATCACCCCGGGGCGCCCGGTACATGTGGACCCGCAGGCGTATGTCGCCCACCACGGCGACGTGACGAACAAGCTCTCCACCGCACTGGGCTGGCGCGACATGGTGGGGCGCGGCTCCGGCGAGGCGTTCCAGCTGGAGCTCAGCGGTAATGGCGCGGTGTACGTCCAGGCGTCGGAGGAGAAGCTGTGAGCACGCCCGTGATCCACGATCCGACGACGCTGCCGTCGGACGACAACGTCAACGCCTACACCTTCTGCGTGGAGCTCAAGGGGAGCCAGTGGTTCCTGCAGAAGGGCAAGATGATCGCCTACTACGGGCGGATCGACTTCAACGGAATAGGGCACGGCCGTTTCGACCGGCTGATCCGCACGAGCTTCCACTCGCCGCTGCACGCGAGCGACTGGGTGGTGGCCGAGGGCAGCGGGAAGATGCTGCTGGCGGACCGGGCCTTCGACGTGAACTCCTTCGACCTGGAGAACGGCAATCTGACGATCCGGTCCGGGAACCTGCTGGCGTACCAGCCGACGCTGGCGCTGAAGCAGTCGATCGTGCCGGGCTTCCTGACCCTGATCGGCACGGGGAAGTTCGTGGCCGCCTCCAACGGCCCGGTCGTCTTCATGGAGCCGCCGGTGCGGGTCGACCCGCAGGCCCTGGTGGGCTGGGCGGACTGCCCCTCGCCGTGCCACCACTACGACCACGGCTACATGACGGGCGTGATGGGCGGGCTCAGGTCGCTGACCGGGGTCGGCGGTACGTCGGGCGAGGAGCACCAGTTCGAGTTCGTCGGGGCGGGCACGGTCCTGCTGCAGTCGACCGAGGTACTGATGCCCGACCGGGCGACGGGCGCGACCCCGCACGAGCCGGGGGTTCCGGGCAGCGGCGGTGCGGGTCAACCCGGGTCCATGCCCCGCATACCCGGTCAGCTGGGGGACCTCCAGCGTCGCTTCGGATTGTGAACGGTACTCTGCGGAGTGTGACGCGGGGCATCGCGTGCGCGGTGTCACACCCCCCAATTTCGTCCGTCTTTCAACTTCTTAGGTAGAATCCATACATGGAGACCGAGACGGCCACCCGTTGGCTGACCGATGCGGAGCAGTGTGCCTGGCGCACCCACCTGGACGTCAGCAGACTGCTGACCCACCAGCTGGAGAAAGACCTCCAGCCGTTCGGGCTGACCATGAACGACTACGAGATCCTGGTCAACCTCTCGGAGTCGGACGACCAGCGCATGCGGATGAGCGACCTCGCCGCGGCCACTCTGCAGTCCAAGAGCAGGCTCTCGCACCAGATCACCCGCATGGAGACCGCGGGTCTCGTGCGGCGTGAGCACTGCGAGTCGGACCGGCGCGGGCTGTACGCGGTGCTCACCGAGCTCGGCGCGGAGACGATGCGCAAGGTCGCGCCGCACCACGTCGAATCGGTACGCAGGCACTTCATGGACCTGCTGTCGCCGGAGGCGCTCGCGGACCTGCACGCCGCACTGACACCGATCGCTGACCACCTGCGCGGACGGCGCGGCAAGCCGTAGGGCCTCCCGCCCGGATCCTGGCGCCCGCAGGACCGGCTACGACCGCGGCAGCCGCAGTGTGAACAGCGCCCCGCCCTGCGGCGCCGTACCCACCGTGAGCGTGCCGCGGTGGCGGGTCGCCACATCGCGGGCGATGGCAAGGCCCAGACCCGCCCCTCCGTCGTCCCGGCTGCGTGCGTCGTCGAGACGGACGAAGCGCTCGAAGATCCGGTCGTGCTCCTTCTCGGGGACGCCAGGGCCGTCGTCCGTGACCGCGACGAGCACATCGCCCCGGTCCGCCGACACGGACACCGCCACCGAACGCTCCGCGTGGCGCTCGGCGTTGTCGAGCAGGTTGCCGACCACCCGCGTCAGCTGCCCGCGCGAACCACGGACCTCCAGCGGCCCGGACCCCGAGACGGACACCGCCACCGCGATCCGGTCCCCCGTGCGCTGCGGGACCTCCTCGCGGACCAGCGCCCCCAGATCGACCACCGCCCGCCCCGGCCGCTCCCCCGCGTCCAGCCGGGCCAGCAGCAGCAGATCCGCGGCCAGCACCTGCAGCCGTACGGTGTCGGCCACCGCGCCCGGCACATCCAGGAGCTCCGGATGCGCGGCGCCGACCTCCAGCTGGGTGCGCAGCGAGGCGATGGGGCTGCGCAGCTCGTGCGAGGCGTCCGCGACGAAGCGCCGCTGCCGGCCCACCGAGGCCTCGAGGACGGTCAGGGTCTCGTTGGTGGTGCGGGCCAGCCGGGCGATCTCGTCGCGCGAGCCCGGCTCCGGCACCCGTCGGCCGAGGTCCTGGGACGCGGTGATCGCGGCCAGTTCCCGCCGGATGCCCTCGACCGGTCGCAGCGCGCGCCTGGTGACCAGCCAGGTGACCCCGGCGACGACGAGCAGCAGGACGGGCAGTCCGGTCAGCATCGTGGTGCGTACGGAGTCCACGGCCTCCTGTTCGGCGGCGAGCGGGGCGCCCGCGTGGACGATCACCGGGAGGCCCGCCCGTGTGACGGCCTCGACGGCGGCGAAGCGGTAGTCGGCCGTGTCACCCTCGACGGTGGCGCTGCCGTTGCTGAAGTCGGGGTCGTCGGAGGAGACTTCGCCGCGGTCCGGGTCGCTGCCGCGGCTGCCGTCGTCCTCGTCCTCGCCGTCGTCACCGCGACCCGAGTCGTCCCCGGAGCTCCCGGCCGACGCCGAGGGAGCCGGGGTGACCTCTGACGTGGTGGTCCCCGAAATGGCCTCCAGCCCCTCCGAGACGACCAGGACGCGCCCTTCCTCGTCGGTCACCTGGACCGGGTGGACGTCCTCGTCACTCAGGTCCAGATCCTCGTACGGCACGTCCAGGGCGACCTGCCCGGCCACCTCGCGCGCCACGACCTCCGCCTCCAGGCCGGCCCGGTCCGTCAGGTTGCCGCGCAGCACCTGTAGCACCACGAGCCCGGCGGCCACCAGGGCCACGGCGACGACCAGGGTGGCGCCCAGGGCGGCTCTGGCCCGTACGGACCTCACAGCGCCTCCAGGCGGTAACCCGCCCCGCGCACCGTACGGATGGACGCCGCGCCGAGCTTGCGCCGCAGGGTGCTGATGTAGACCTCGACGATGTTCGGGTCGCCGTCGTACGCGAAGTCCCAGACGTGCTCCAGGATGTCGGCCTTGCTGACCACCTCGCCGGCCCGCAGCGCGAGCTGCTCCAGGACGGCGAACTCCTTGGTCGTGAGGGTGACTTCGTCCTCCCCCCGGTGGACCCGGCGCGCGGCGGTCTCCACCCGCAGCGTGCCGACGGTGAGCACCGGCGAGGCGGTGCCGCCCCGGCGGCGCAGCAGCGCCCGGACCCGGGCGACGAGCACGACGTACGAGAACGGCTTGGTCAGATAGTCGTCGGCCCCGGTGTCGAGGCCCTCCGCCTCGTCGTACTCCCCGTCCTTCGCGGTCAGCATCAGGATCGGCACCTCGTGGCCGGCGGCACGCAGTTCGGCACAGACCCGGTAGCCGTTCATGCCGGGCAGCATGATGTCCAGGACCACGAGGTCGTGGACGCCCTCACGGGCCCGGTACAGCCCTTCGAGGCCGTCGTGCACGACATCCACGGCGAAGCCCTCTGCGGTGAGTCCCCTGGCCAGGGACACCGCCAGACGCTTCTCGTCCTCCACGATCAACAGGCGCATGGGGACAGCCTCCCAAACCGAACCTGAAGACGGCTTCAGGTGGCTTCAGGCTGCGTTCAGCATCGCTGGGCCAGTGTGGGTCCCGTCGCACCGCACATCCATCGGGGAGGAACCTCATGCAGCGCAACATCGCCGTCATCGCCGTCGCCGCAGCCGTGCTCATCGGCGGCGGGGCCGCGGCCGCCGCCGCGTTCACGGACAACGAGAGCAGCGGTGGCAACAACAGCAGCAACAGCAGCCGGAAGGACTCGGCACCGGTCGCGGTGACGGGCGACTCGGTCAGCATCGACGACGCCGTGGCCGCCGCGCTGAAGGCCGTCCCGGGCAGGGTGATCGAGGCGGAGCTGGACGACGACGACAGCAAGGGGCTGGTCTGGGAGCTCGATGTGTACGGCTCCGACAAGGTCTGGCACGACGTGAAGGTCGACGCCGACAACGCGAAGGTGCTGTCCGACCGGGGCGACGCCGACAACCGGCGCCCGGTGCCCGGTTCGGACCGTGTCTCGGTGATCGCCGCGGTGGAAGCCGCCCGCGGGGCGGAGCCGGGCACGGTGACGTCCGTGGACCTGGACGGCGACGACGGCACGCTGGTCTGGGACGTCGACATCGCCGGCAAGGACGGCAGGAGCCACGAACTGGACGTGGACGCGAAGACGGCCGACGTCAGCGGGAGCAAGGACGACGGGGACGACAACTGACGGTCTCCCGGCGCCGTGCGGCGCCGATCGGCGGTTCCCGGGCAGCCCGCACGCCGCCCGGAATCCGCCGGCCGTCAGTCGTCGGCCGGGAGCCCGGTGAGCCCCGCCACCAGCTCGTCCGCCGCCGCGTACGGGTCGAGGCTGCCGGCCACGATCCGTGCCGCCAGCGCGTCCAGCCGCCGGTCTCCGTGGAGATCGGCGATCCGCTCGCGCAGGGCGGTGACGGCGATCGTCTCGACCTCGCGGGCGGCGCGTGCCGTGCGCCGTTCGGCCAGGACGCCGTGCTCCTCCATCCAGGCCCGGTGCTTCTCGAGCGCCTCGACGACCTCGTCGATGCCCTCGCCCCGGGCGGCGACCGTCTTCACGATCGGCGGCCGCCAGTCGCCCGGCCCCCTGGACTCCCCGAGCCCCAGCATGTGGTTGAGCTCGCGGGCGGTGGCGTCCGCGCCGTCCCGGTCGGCCTTGTTGACGACGTACACGTCGCCGATCTCCAGGATTCCGGCCTTCGCCGCCTGGATGCCGTCGCCCATGCCCGGGGCGAGCAGGACGACGGAGGTGTCGGCCTGGGAGGCGATCTCCACCTCCGACTGGCCGACGCCCACCGTCTCCACGAGGATCACGTCGCAGCCCGCCGCGTCCAGCACCCGGATCGCCTGCGGAGCGGACCAGGCGAGGCCGCCCAGATGGCCGCGGGTGGCCATCGAGCGGATGTAGACGCCCGGGTCGGAGGCGTGCTCCGACATCCGGACCCGGTCACCGAGGAGCGCGCCCCCGGAGAACGGGGACGACGGGTCGACGGCCAGGACCGCGACCCGCTTCCCGGCCTTCCGGTAGGCGGAGACCAGCGCCGAGGTCGAGGTGGACTTGCCGACACCCGGCGAACCCGTGAGCCCGACGACGTACGCATGACCCGCGAGCGGTGCCAGGGCCGCCATCACCTCGCGCAGCTGGGGCGAGGCCCCCTCCACCAGGGAGATGAGCCGGGCCACCGCACGCGGCCTGCCCCGGCGTGCCTGCTCGACCAGGGTGGGGACGTCCACCATCACGCTCGGTCTCCTCGCTCGCTCATACGTACGGCTGACTACTTGCCCGGAACGCGGATGATCAACGCATCGCCCTGACCGCCGCCGCCGCACAGTGCGGCCGCACCGGTGCCACCGCCGCGCCGCTTCAGCTCCAGCGCCAGGTGCAGCACCACACGGGCGCCGGACATGCCGATCGGGTGGCCGAGGGCGATGGCGCCGCCGTTCACGTTGACCTTGTCGGGGGTGACGCCGAGGTCCTTCATCGACTGGACCGCGACGGCCGCGAAGGCCTCGTTGATCTCGATGAGGTCGAGGTCCTCGACGCCGATGCCCTCCTTCTTCACGGCGTGCCGGATCGCGTTGGACGGCTGCGACTGGAGCGAGTTGTCCGGGCCCGCCACATTGCCGTGGGCGCCGATCTCGGCGATCCAGTCCAGGCCCAGCTCCTCGGCCTTGGCCTTGCTCATGACGACGACCGCGGCGGCGCCGTCGGAGATCTGCGAGGAGGTACCCGCGGTGATCGTGCCGTCCTTGGCGAACGCGGGGCGCAGCTTGCCGAGCGACTCGGCGGTCGTCTCGGGGCGGATGCCCTCGTCCTTGGAGAAGAGGACCGGGTCGCCCTTGCGCTGGGGGATCTCGACCGGGGTGATCTCGGCCTCGAAGATCCCGTTCTTCTGGGCAGCCGCGGCGCGCTGGTGGGACAGGGCACCGATCTCGTCCTGGGCCGCACGGTCCAGTCCGAGGCGGGTGTTGTGCTTCTCGGTGGACTCACCCATCGGGATGTTCTCGTAGGCGTCGGTCAGACCGTCGTACGCCATGGAGTCGAGCATCTCGATCGCGCCGTACTTGTAGCCCTCGCGGGACTTCGGCAGCAGGTGCGGGGCGTTGGTCATCGACTCCTGGCCGCCGGCCACCACGACGTCGAACTCACCGGCGCGGATCAGCTGGTCGGCGAGAGCGATCGCGTCGAGCCCGGACAGGCACACCTTGTTGATGGTGAGCGCGGGAACGTTCATCGGGATTCCGGCCTTGACCGCTGCCTGGCGCGCCGGGATCTGCCCTGCCCCGGCCTGGAGCACCTGGCCCATGATCACATACTCGACCTGGTCGCCGCCGATGCCGGCCCGGTCGAGGGCGGCCTTGATGGCGACGCCTCCGAGGTCGGCTCCGGAGAAGGTCTTCAGCGAGCCGAGGAGACGGCCCATGGGCGTACGGGCGCCCGCGACGATCACTGAGGTGGTACCGGTCGTTCCTGACATGAGGCGCAGCCCCTTGGATTGATTGTGAACGAGGGTTTACCTGAATGTACTGAGCAGTACCGCGCCCGTCATCCGGCAGCGGGTGTGATCGCGCGCACGTTGCGTAACCATCCCCGGAGCGCTGCACTGGTTCCATGCTGACGCGAATCGACCACATCGGAATCGCCTGTTTCGACCTCGACAAGACGGTGGAGTTCTACCGCGCGACCTACGGGTTCGAGGTGCACCACTCCGAGGTCAACGAGGAGCAGGGTGTCCGGGAGGCCATGCTCAAGATCAACGACACCTCGGACGGCGGGGCTTCGTACCTCCAGCTGCTGGAACCGACCCGTGAGGACTCGGCCGTGGGCAAGTGGCTGGCAAAGAATGGGGAGGGTGTCCACCACATCGCGTTCGGGACCGCGAACGTGGACGAGGACGCCGCGGACATCCGCGAGAAGGGCGTCCGGGTGCTGTACGACGAGCCCAGGACCGGGTCGATGGGGTCCAGGATCACCTTCCTGCACCCCAAGGACTGCCACGGCGTACTGACGGAACTGGTCACTGCCCGGGCAGAGCACTGACCTGACCGATACCCGGCCCGGTAGAGTGGGCGGCTCCGGGCCGGGGCCGGGTCGGGGCCGCGCCGCGTCCTCGCCGTTGATCTGTCACCATTCCCCGGGGGACCGTTCGCCGGCGAGCGGTACTCGTATGGAGTTGCGACCAGGGTTGGGGTCTCCCCTGCTCGAACGAAGTTGAGAGCTCGGGGAAGGATGGGACCGCGCAGTGCGGGGCTACGAAAGCCAGCAGAGCCACCGAGCTGACGACGACCATCTCTCGCGGTTCGAAGCCGAGATGGACCGGCTGAAGACCGACCGGGAGAAGGCCGTCCAGCACGCCGAGGACCTCGGTTACCAGGTCGAGGTTTTGCGTGCCAAGCTGCACGAGGCCCGGCGCAATCTCGCGACCCGTCCCGCGCACGACAGCGCGGACATCGGCTATCAGGCCGAACAACTGCTCCGCAATGCCCAGATCCAGGCCGACCAGCTGCGCACCGACGCCGAGCGCGAGCTGCGCGAGGCCAGGGCCCAGACCCAGCGGATCCTGCAGGAGCACGCGGAGCACCAGGCCCGCCTGCAGGCCGAATTGCACACCGAGGCGGTGCAGCGGCGTCAGCGGCTCGACCAGGAGCTGGCGGAGCGCCGCCAGACCGTCGAGTCCCACGTCAACGAGAACGTCGCCTGGGCCGAGCAGCTGCGGGCCCGCACCGAGTCCCAGGCCCGCAGGCTCCTGGAGGAGTCGCGCGCCGAGGCCGAGCAGTCGCTGGCCGCCGCCCGCAGCGAGGCGGCCCGGCTCGCGGAGGAGACCCGCCAGCGCGTCGGATCCGAGTCCGAGTCGGCCCGCGCCGAGGCCGAGGCCACGCTGCTGCGGGCCCGCCGGGACGCCGAACGGCTGCTCAACGCCGCCTCCACGCAGGCCCAGGAAGCCACCAGTCACGCCGAGCAGTTGCGCTCGTCGGCCACCGTCGAGACCGACCAGACCCGGCAGCAGACCGCGGAGCTGAACCGCGCCGCCGAGCAGCGCATGCAGGAGGCCGAGACCCGGCTGCGCGAGGCCCGGCTGGAGGCCGAGAAGGTCGTCGCCGAGGCGAAGGAGGCCGCGGTCAAGCGGCTGGCCGGCGCCGAGTCGCAGAACGAGCAGCGCACCCGCACGGCCAAGTCCGAGATCGCACGGCTGGTCGGCGAGGCCACGAAGAACGCCGAGACGCTCAAGGAAGAGGCCGAGCAGGCGCTCGCCGACGCCCGCGCCCAGGCCGAGCGGCTGGTCGCCGAGGCCGGCGAGAAGGCCCGCACGGTGGCCGCCGAGGACGCCGCGGCCCAGCTCGCCAAGGCGGCCCGCTCCGCCGAGGAGGTCCTGACCAAGGCCTCCGACGACGCCAAGTCCACCACCAAGGCGGCCGGCGAGGAAGCCGAGCGGATCCGCCGCGAGGCGGAGTCCGAGGCGGACCGGCTGCGCGGCGAGGCGGCCGAGCAGGCCGACCAGCTCAAGGGCGCGGCCAAGGACGACACCAAGGAGTACCGGGCCAAGACGGTCGAGCTGCAGGAGGAGGCGCGCAGGCTGCGCGGCGAGGCCGAGCAGCTGCGCTCCGAGGCGGTCGCCGAGGGCGAGCGCATCCGCGGCGAGGCGCGCCGCGAGGCCGTCCAGCAGATCGAGGAGGGTGCCCGCACCGCCGAGGAGCTGCTGACCAAGGCGAGGTCGGACGCCGACGAGCTGCGTACCTCCGCGGGGGCGGAGAGCGAGCGCGTGCGGACCGAGGCGGTCGAGCGCGCCGCCACCCTGCGCAAGCAGGCCGAGGAAGCGCTGGAGCGCAGCCGTACCGAGACGGACAAGCTGCGCGCCGAGGCCGAGGAGCAGGCCGCTTCCCTGACGGCCGCGGCCGAGGAGGCCGCGGAGGGCCTTCGCGCGGAGACCGAGCGCGCCATAGAGGCCCGCAAGGACGACGCCGCCGAAGAGCTGACCCGTCTGCACACGGAGGCGGAGACCCGGGTCACCGCCGCCGAGCAGGCGCTGAGCGAGGCCCGTACGGAGGCGGAGCGGATCCGCCGCGAGACGAGCGAGGAGTCCGAGCGGCTGCGCGCGGAGGCCGCCGAACGGCTGCGTACGCTCCAGGAGCAGGCCGCGACCGAGGCCGACCGGCTGCGGGACGAGGCCGCCGCCGAGGCCGCCCAGTCCCGCGCCGAGGGCGAGTCCGTCGCCGTACGGCTGCGCACCGAGGCCGCCACCGAGGCGGAGCGGCTCAGGACCGAGGCACAGGAGAGCGCCGACCGGGTGCGCTCCGAGGCCGCAGCCGCCGCCGAGCGCGTGGGTACGGAGGCCGCCGAGGCCCTCTCCGCCGCACAGGAGGAGGCGAACCGGCGCCGCCGCGAGGCCGAGGAGACGCTCGGTGCCGCGCGCGCCGAGGCGGAGCAGGAGCGCGAGAGGGCCCGCGAGCAGAGCGAGGAGCTGCTGGCATCCGCCCGCAAGCGGGTCGAGGAGGCGCAGGCCGAGGCGCAGCGCCTGGTCGAGGAGGCGGACTCCCGGGCGACCGAGATGGTCTCCGCGGCCGAGCAGACCGCCCAGCAGGTGCGGGACTCCGTCACCGGGCTCCAGGAGCAGGCCGAGCAGGAGATCGCCGGACTGCGGTCCGCCGCGGAGCACTCCGCGGAACGTACGAGGACCGAGGCCCAGGAGGAGGCGGACCGGGTACGCGCCGACGCCTACGCCGAGCGTGAGCGGGCCACCGAGGACGCCAACCGGATCCGCCAGGTCGCGCACGAGGAGTCGGAGGCCGCGAAGTCGCTGGCCGAGCGGACCGTCTCCGAGGCGATCACCGAGTCGGAGAAGCTGCGCTCGGACAGCGCGGAGTACAGCCAGCGGGTCCGTACCGAGGCATCCGACGCGCTCGCCTCGGCGGAACAGGACGCCTCGCGCGCCCGCGCCGAGTCCCGCGAGGACGCCAACCGGATCCGTTCCGAGGCGGCGGCCCAGGCCGACCGGCTCATCGGTGAGGCGACGAACGAGAGCGAGCACGTCCGTACCGAGGCCGCTGAGCAGTCGGAGCGCCTCCTCGGCGAGGCGACCGACGAGGCGGAGCGGCTGCGCGCGGAGGCCGCGCAGACCGTGGGTTCGGCGCAGGAGCACGCGGCCCGTACCCGCGAGGAGTCGGAGCGGGTGCGCGCCGACGCGGAGTCCGCGGCCGAGCAGATGCGCGCGGAGGCCCGCCAGGAGGCGGATCGGATGCTGGACGAGGCGCGCGACGCCGCGGCGAAGCGCCGCACCGAGGCGGCCGAACAGGCCGACCAGCTCGTCAACAAGGCCCAGGAGGAGGCGCTGCGCGCCGCCACCGAGGCCGAGGGACAGGCCGACAGGATGGTCGGGGCCGCGCGCAACGAGGCCGTACGGATCACCTCGGAGGCGACGGTCGAGGGCAACTCCCTGGTGGAGCGGGCCCGTACCGACGCGGACGAGCTGCTGGTCGGCGCCCGCCGGGACGCGACCGCGACGCGGGAGCGGGCGGAGGAGCTCAGGGCCCGGCTGGAGAGCGAGATCGAGGAGCTGCACCAGCGCGCCCGCCGGGAGACGTCCGAGCAGATGAAGACGGCCGGCGAGCGCGTCGACAAGCTGATGAAGGCGGCGACAGAGCAGCGCGCGGAGGCCGAGGCGAAGGCCAAGGAGCTGCTGTCGGACGCGAATTCGGAGGCGAGCAAGGTGCGTATCGCCGCCGTGAAGCGCGCCGAGTCGCTCCTGAAGGAAGCCGAGCTCAAGAAGGCCGGGCTGACCCGCGAGGCCGAGAAGCTGCGCGCCGACGCCGAGGTGGAAGCGAAGCAGATGGTGGACGAGGGCCGTCGCGAGCTGGATCTACTCGTCCGCAGACGCGAGGACATCAATACGGAAATTTCCCGTGTCCAGGACGTGCTCGAGGCGTTGGAGTCTTTCGAGGCTCCGGGCGGGACCGGCAAGGCGGCGGGCGGCAACGCCGCGGGCGTCAAGGCGGGCGCCGCCGCAGGTACACGAGCGGGTGGCAAGGCCTCGGACGGGTGACCGGTCCGCCGCATCGCGCACTTCGGCATGAACATTCAAACGTTCGGGTGGCAAGCGCTCCCGAGGTCAGCCACTCAAAAGGGGTGTCATTCTCCATACCAAAGCGGCATCTTCACGTTGACACGCCGCCCAGGCCCCTAGGATTCCCTCTAACACCTCACCGGTCTCATTCGACAGGAACCCCATGAGCGACCCTTCCTCCCCCTTCGGCTTCGAGCTCGTGCGACGTGGATACGACCGCGGTCAGGTGGACGACCGCATTACCAAACTCGTCGCCGACCGTGACAGTGCTCTCGCCCGCATCACCTCTCTGGAAAAGCGCATCGAGGAGCTTCACCTCGAGACGCAGAACGCCCAGGCCCAGGTCAACGACGCCGAGCCGTCGTACGCCGGTCTCGGTGCCCGCGTCGAGAAGATCCTCCGCCTCGCCGAGGAGGAGGCGAAGGACCTGCGTGAGGAGGCCCGTCGCGCGGCCGAGCAGCACCGCGAGCTGGCCGAGTCGGCCGCCCAGCAGGTGCGCAACGACGCGGAGTCGTTCGCGGCCGAGCGCAAGTCGAAGGCCGAGGACGAGGGCGTTCGCATCGTCGAGAAGGCCAAGGGCGAAGCGAGCACGCTGCGCACCGACGCCCAGAAGGACGCCCAGCAGAAGCGCGAGGAGGCGGACGCCCTCTTCGAGGAGACCCGCGCCAAGGCCGCCCAGGCCGCCGCGGACTTCGAGACGAACCTCGCCAAGCGCCGCGAGCAGTCGGAGCGCGACCTCGCGTCCCGTCAGGCGAAGGCCGAGAAGCGTCTGGCCGAGATCGAGCACCGCGCCGAGCAGCTCCGCCTCGAGGCCGAGAAGCTCCGCACGGACGCCGAGCGCCGGGCCCGCCAGACGGTGGAGACCGCGCAGCGCCAGGCGGAGGACATCGTCGCCGACGCGAACGCGAAGGCCGACCGGATCCGCAGCGAGTCCGAGCGCGAGCTGGCTGCGCTCACCAACCGCCGCGACTCGATCAACGCGCAGCTGACCAACGTCCGCGAGATGCTGGCGACGCTGACCGGTGCCGCCGTGGCCGCCGCCGGCTCCCCCGCCGACGAGGAGCCCGCCTCCCGAGGCGTCCCGGCCCAGCAGACCCGCTGACCCGTCCGTACATCAGTTGTACCCCTTGCGCGCCCGGTTCCGCCTTTGTGGTGGCGCCGGGCGCGCGGCCGTTCTAGCGTGAACGCATGATCGAGCTCGACGGCCTCACCAAGCGCTTCGGCAACAAGGTTGCCGTCGACCATTTGTCATGCCGGATCAGACCGGGAATGGTGACGGGGTTCCTCGGCCCGAACGGGGCGGGCAAGTCCACCACCATGCGCATGATGCTCGACCTCGACAATCCGACCAGCGGTTCCGTGCGCATCGACGGCAAGCACTACCGCGAGCTGCAGGAGCCGCTGAAGCACATCGGGGCCCTGCTGGACGCCAAGTCGATGCACGGCGGGCGCAGCGCGTACAACAATCTCCTCTGTCTCGCACAGAGCAATCGCATCCCCGCGAGCCGGGTCTCCCACGTGCTCGACACGGTCGGTCTCAGCGCGGTGGCGAGGAAGAAGTCCAAGGGTTTCTCCCTCGGTATGGGCCAGCGGCTGGGAATCGCGGCGGCGCTGCTCGGTGATCCCGAGATCCTGATGTTCGACGAACCGGTCAACGGTCTGGACCCCGAGGGAATTCACTGGATCCGGAATCTGATGAAGGCCCTCGCCTCGGAAGGCCGGACGATCTTCGTTTCCTCCCATCTGATGAGCGAAATGGCCCTCACCGCGGATCACTTGATCGTGATCGGCCAGGGCAGGCTGCTCGCCGACACCTCCATGGCCGACTTCATCCACGAGAACTCCCGCAGTTATGTGCGGATGCGTTCCCCGGAGCAGGAGAGGCTGCGCGACGCGCTGCACGCCGAGGGCATCGTGGCGGTCGAGTCGGGCAACGGCACGCTGGAGATCGACGGCGCCACCACGGAACAGCTCGGCGAGTTCGCCGCCGGGCACGGGTTCGTCCTGCACGAGCTCAGCTCCCAGCGGGCCTCGCTGGAGGAGGCCTTCATGCAGATGACCGCGGGCTCCGTGGAGTACCACGCACATTCCGACCGGGACGAGGAGCAGCCCCCGCCCGTGGGCCCGCACTGGGGCGACCAGTGGAACCAGCAGCCCGGCAGCGTTGCTCCCGGCGACGAAGCGAAGGGGGTGTGACGGCGATGGCATCGGTGCCCGCGGTCCTCAATTCCGAATGGACCAAGATCCGTACGGTCTCCTCGACCACCTGGACCCTGATCTCCGCGTTCGCCGTCACCATCGCGATGGGGGCGGCGCTCAGCGCGTTGCTGAACGCCCAGTTCGACGACCTGTCCGATGCGGAGCGCGCCACGTTCGACCCCACGTTCGTCGGGTTCTCCGGGATGATCCTCGGCCAGCTCGCGATGGTCGTCTTCGGTGTCCTCGTGGTCGGCACCGAGTACAGCTCCGGAATGATCCGCACCTCGCTCGCGGCCGTACCGCAGCGGGGCTCGTTCCTGTTCAGCAAGATCGCGGTGGCGGGCGGCCTGGCCCTGGTGGTCGGCCTCGCCACCAGCTTCGTGACCTTCTTCCTGAGCCAGGCCCTGCTGGGCGACCACCGTACGGACATCGGCGCGGACAACGTGCTGCGCGCGGTCGTCGGCGGCGGGCTCTACATGGGCCTGATCGCGGTCTTCTCCATGGGCGTGGCCACGATGCTGCGCAGTTCGATGCTCTCGCTCGGCATCCTGATGCCCTTCTTCTTCCTCGTCTCGCAGATCCTGTCGGCGGTCCCGGGTGCCAAGAGCGTGGCCCGCTACTTCCCCGACCAGGCCGGATCCAAGATCATGCAGGTGGTTCCCGACGCCATGAACAGCGATCCGGCGCCGTACGGGCCATGGGGCGGGCTCGGCATCATGGCCCTGTGGGTGGTGGCGGCGGTGGCCGGCGGCTACCTCGTGCTCAAGAAGCGGGACGCGTAGCCCGGGGCCGTCAGCCCTGCGGGAAGATCCGATGTTCCGCACAACGACTTGGCCGGAACCGTCACGGCCTGGTTATCCTCCTAACTCTTACGGGGGCGTGCGGCCGGGTGGCCTGGGCCCCGACCGACAGATAAGTCGATGGGGCTGGAGAATGATCGAGGCAGTCGGCCTGACGAAGCGCTATGGCGCCAAGACAGCCGTGTACAACCTTTCCTTTCAGGTGCGGCCGGGGGCGGTCACGGGGTTCCTCGGTCCCAACGGGTCGGGCAAGTCCACGACCATGCGCATGATGCTCGGCCTGGACCGGCCGACCTCGGGGCACGTGACGATCGGCGGCCACGCCTTCCGCAGCCTTCCGAACGCACCGCGCCAGGTGGGCGCGCTGCTCGACGCCAAGGCCGTGCACGGCGGGCGCAGTGCCCGTAACCACCTCCTGTCACTGGCGCAGCTGGCCGGGATCCCGAGCGCCCGGGTGGACGAGGTCCTCGGTGTCGTCGGTCTGCAGGACGTCGCGAAGAAGCGGTCCAAGGGCTTCTCCCTCGGTATGGGGCAGCGGCTCGGCATCGCGGCGGCGCTGCTCGGCGACCCCCAGGTGCTCCTCTTCGACGAGCCGGTCAACGGTCTCGACCCCGA
Organism: Streptomyces sp. NPDC056452; assembly: GCF_042796085.1. Taxonomy (NCBI): domain Bacteria; kingdom Bacillati; phylum Actinomycetota; class Actinomycetes; order Kitasatosporales; family Streptomycetaceae; genus Streptomyces; species Streptomyces sp. NPDC056452. Next base: position 46,648 of record NZ_JBHTRI010000040.1, on the reverse strand, counting down.
GGGCATCCTCTGGGTCCGCAATCTCATGAAGCAGCTGGCTTCCGAGGGCCGCACGGTCTTCGTGTCCAGCCACCTGATGAGCGAGATGGCGGTCACCGCCGACCATCTGATCGTGATCGGGCGGGGCCAGCTGCTCTCCGACATGAGCGTCAAGGACTTCATCTCGGCCAATTCCGCGGACTTCGCCCGGGTCCGGGTTCCCGCGGACGCGCCGGAGCAGCGGGAGAAGCTGACCGCCTCGCTGACGGAGGCGGGCGGCCAGGTCATGTCGGAGCCGGACGGGGCCCTGCGGGTCACCGGGCTCCAGTTGCCCCGCATCAGTGATCTGGCGCATGCCTCGGACGTCCGGCTGTGGGAGCTCTCGCCGCACCAGGCGTCCCTGGAGGAGGCGTACATGCGGATGACGCAGGGCGCTGTGGACTACCGCTCGACGGCCGACGCGAAGGCGGGGCTCCAGCAGCCGCCGCCCGGGTACGGGCCTCAGCCGGGCTACGGTCCGCAGCCGGGGTACGGGGGCTACGGGCAGCAGCCCGGCCATCCGCAGCAGCCTCCGGTGGATGTGCCGCAGCAGGGCTGGTACGCACCGCCGCCGCCGGGACAGAACCCGTACGCCGCCGCTCCGGCGCCGGCCGCCCCCGCAGACCTGACCAAGAGCGAGACCAGCGAGGACTCCCGATGACTACGCCGGCAACCCCGCCGTCCCCGCAGGCACCCCAGGCGCCCTACCAGCAGCCGCACCAGCCGCCGGCCCAGCAGAACTGGCAGGGCGGCGGCCCGGTCGGCCAGTACGCCTCGCCCATTCCCGTACGGCGGCCCGGCCTGGGCGACGCGATCGCCTCCGAGTGGACGAAGATCCGCTCCGTCCGCTCCACGATGTGGACGCTCGGCGTGATGATCGTGCTGCTGCTCGGCATCGGGCTGCTGTCCGCGTTCGCCGTCAGCGCCTCGGACGCCGACCTCGGCGAGACCCCGGTGCTCAGCCTGGGCTTCTTCGGTGTGCTGCTCGGTTCGATCTGCGTGATCACCCTCGGGGTGCTGACCATCGCATCCGAGTACGGCACGGGAATGATCCGTACGACGCTCACCGCCTGCCCCAGCCGGGCGCGGGTGCTGATCGCGAAGTCGATCGTCTTCTTCCTGCTCTCCTTCACCATCACCACCGTCACGACCGGAATCGTCGGGCTGCTGCAGACGGCGATGCTGGACGGCGGAACGCCCAGCGGCAGCGACTGGCTGCGCGCCACGGTGGGGGTCGGCCTCTACATCGCGACGCTCGGGCTGCTCTCGCTCGCGCTCGGGGCGCTCATCCGGCACTCCGCGGGCGCGATCACGATCATGATCGCGGTGGTCCTGCTGCCGCTCGTGCTGGCGATGTTCATGTTCTCCGAGACGCTGGCGGACCTCCAGCAGGCGCTCTTCGAGTACTCGATCCCGAGCCAGCTCAGCGCGTTCTACGGTGAGTCGATGACCTCGTCGGGACCGACCGGCTGGGACCCGCTGTGGATCATCCTCGGCGTGACCGCGGTGGCCATGGCCGGCGCCTTCGCCTCCCTGGACCGGCGCGACGTGTGACGCACGCTCCGCGCGCTCAGTAGCGTGGCGCGTTCCTGGACCGCTGCACCCTCGTGGTGCGGCGGTCCTTCGCGTTCCAGCAGGCCTTGTGCCAGTGCCTGCGGTCGTCGATCCCGCCGAACTCCGGCCAGGCGACGAGGTGCGGCACACCGGACGGGATCTCCTGGTCGCAGCCGGGGCAGCGGTAGCGCTTGCCCACCGCGCTCGCGCCGCTCACCGGACGCACCGACCACTCCTCGCCCTGCCAGCTCTCGGTGTCTCCGCCCCCGCCGTACCGCTCGGCCGCCTCTCGTGCGTTACCGGTGGGACTCTCGCCGCCTCGGGGGCGGTTGCGGCGCGGGGACACGTGACACCTCACGGGGCGGTACGGGCAGATCCCGTCCAGCGTAGAGCCATCGGAAGAGCCTTCGTGTCCGGTTGTGGCGTGAGTGCACCCGCGAGACGGGTGGGTTACCGGAAAATCGCAACAACTTCTCTCCGGACCGTGCCTTTGGCACGTGTCAGACGTTGTTGCGGGTAGGGGGAGCCGCGTCGGCCGCAAGGAGGCAATAGGCGATGCGCGTGGGAACATTCGTACTGGCAGCCCAGTTTCCGGGCCAGGGACAGGGAGAAGCCCTGCACCGGGCCGTCCGGTCCGCCGAGGTCGCGGAGGATTCCGGACTCGATTCGGTCTGGCTGGCCGAACATCATTTCGTGCCGTACGGGGTCTGCCCGTCGGCCGTGACACTGGCCGCGCTGCTGCTCGGCCGCACCCGCAGAATCCGCGTGGGTACGGCGGTGAGCGTGCTGCCGTCCCAGCATCCGGTCGCGCTCGGCGAGCAGGCGGCGCTGCTGCACCTGACCAGCGGCGGCCGCTTCACGCTGGGCGTGGGGCGCGGCGGGCCCTGGGTGGATCTGGAGGTGTTCGGAGGCGGCCTCGACGCCTACGAGAAGGGCTTCCCCGAGTCGCTGGAGCTGCTGCTCGACTGGCTGGGCAAGCCGCGTGTGGCCGGTCGGGGGGAGCGCTACGACTTCCGGGAGGTGGCGGTCGTGCCCCGGGCGGACGAGCTCCTCGGGGACGGTCCGGCGGGCCCCGAGGTGATCGTGGCCTGCACCTCGCCGAAAAGCGTGAAACTCGCCGCTGAAAAGGGTTTGCCCATGCTTCTCGGAATGCATTGCGGCGATGAGGAGAAGGCCGACATGGTCGCCCTGTGGCGGTCGGCCGCCCGGGAGGCCGGTCAGCCGGCGGACGTGGTGGAGACGGTCGGACATGTGTCCGCAGGGGTGGCCCAGATCGCGGACCGTCCCGCCGACGCGGTGGAGACCCTCGTGAAGGCGATGCCGGGCTGGCTGCGGCAGGGCCTCGACGCCCATGTGACGGTCGACGGCAGGCACCGGGTGATGCGCGACCCCGTCGCGTACACGGAGTTCCTGTGCGGTCTGCATCCGGTGGGTCCGCCCCGGCTCGCGGCCGACCGGCTCGCGGCCACGGCGGAGCGCACGGGCATCACCCGCTTCGCGCTCCTCGTGGAGGGCTCGGGCGATCTCGCGGCGACGGAGGAGAACGTGCAACGGCTGGGGACCGAAGTGCTGCCGTTGCTGAAGTGATCCGTTCATACAGGTTGTCCTGGTGGTGCGGTGGTACGGGAGCTGCCGCCCCGGAGCCAGTTGCACCTCCCGCGGCCCGAAGCGGCAGCAGGAGCGTTCAGCAGTCCCGAAGTTCGGGCGACTGGTTGAGCAACTGGCCCCTCACCGAGGTGAATCGGGCCAAGCGCTCGTCGACCGAGGCGTCCAGCGGGAACACTGCGACGCGGTGGCAGTTCTGGAATGCCAGGCGCACCCCGAAGTGCCGCTGCAGCGCGCCGCGTATCGCATCACTCGCGAGCGCACGCAGCAGCTGACCACGTGCCTGCTCGTCCGGCGGCGGCGTCTGGTTGTCGGCGAACTGACCGCCGTCGACCTTCAGCTGGGCCACCAGAGAGCTGATCATCTCCCATGCGTAGGGCAGGGAAGTCCGGACGCAGTCGACGAAGTCGGCTTCGTCGACCTCGCCTCGCTCGGCCTGTTCCAACAGCGCCGGTGAGACGTCGAGCGACATGGGTTCTCCTCTCGCGACCCCGGCAGGTGGCCGGGGCCTTACGGGCAGGGAAGGAGGACGGCGACGCTGTGTACACAGACGGCGACCTCCTGCTTCCACGTTAAGGGCGCAGTCCGGGCCGCACCAGGAGATTGGGAACACAACCGGCCAATTACGAACGGTCGCAAAGAGGGGCAAGCCAGAAGTGAGTGCGTCAAGGGGCGTGCCTGCTGCCGGGTACGGGAATCGCGTGGACCGCCCGCAGTCGAGTAGCGTTGCCGACCATGCGTCTCGTCATCGCCCGTTGCTCCGTCGACTACGCGGGCCGGCTCACCGCCCACCTGCCCTCCGCCCCCCGTCTGATCCTGGTGAAGGCGGACGGCAGCGTCTCGATCCACGCCGACGACCGGGCCTACAAACCCCTCAACTGGATGTCCCCGCCGTGCACCCTGAAGGAGGGCGCCGACGACAACGAAGGCGTCTGGACCGTGGTGAACAAAGCGGGCGAGAAACTGATCATCACGATGGAGGAAATCCTCCACGACTCGTCCCATGAGCTGGGTGTCGATCCAGGGCTCATCAAGGACGGTGTGGAAGCGCACCTCCAGGAACTCCTCGCCGACCGGATGGAAATCCTCGGCGAGGGCTTCACTCTGATCCGCCGCGAGTACCCGACCGCCATCGGTCCGGTCGACATCCTGTGCCGGGACGCGAACGGTGGGACCGTGGCCGTCGAGCTGAAGCGGCGGGGCGACATCGACGGTGTGGAGCAGCTGACCCGCTACCTGGAGCTGCTCAACCGGGACCCTCATCTGGCCCCCGTCAAGGGCGTGTTCGCGGCCCAGGAGATCAAGCCGCAGGCCCGCGTGCTGGCGACGGACCGCGGGATCGGGTGTCTGGTCCTCGACTACAACGCGATGCGGGGCATCGAGGACGACAAGCTGCGGCTGTTCTGAGCCGTGGCGGGGTCCTCGGTCGCCGGGCGGTCTTGAATTCCTGACCGTCCGGCGGTACGGGCCAGGGCCACCACCGGGCCGAGGCCTGTACGGGCGCCTCCGAACGCCGGGCAGGCGCCCTCGAACGCCGGACGGGCGCAAGTGCTCCGTCCGGCGATGTTCTTGGTTCAGGCCATCGTGGGCGTGCTGTCGGGCGTTTCCGCCTGACCGGTCGCACTCGTCGCCGAGGCGGTTGCCGGGCCGCTGGCCGAGTTGGACATCGCCGGCTCGGTGGGGGGCTCCGTGGTCGGCGTCTCCGTCGGCGAAGGGGACTCGGTCGGGGTCGTCGACGATGTGGTGGGCGTAGGAGTGGTCGGCGGCTTCGTCGGCTTCTTCGTCGGCGACGGGTGGCCGGACGTGGGTCGGCCGGTGGGACTGCCGCTGGACGTGGCGCCCGTCGTCGGGCCCGAGTCCGAACCCGATGTGCCCGGGGACGGGGTGTCGCTGCCGGACGGGGTGGCCCGGCCCGACGCGCCCTTGGTCGAGTCCTTGCCGGGCGTGGCGTCGCCGGAGGCCGTGCCGTCGGTCGGCTCGTCCGCGGAGAGGCCGCTCTCGCTGTCGTCCTCGTTCGCCGACTGCTCGGTCGTGACGTTCTGGCCCTCGGGGTCCTCGCTGCCGGACGTCGCGCCCAGGGTCACCACCGTGCCGAGCACGGCGGCCAGCAGTGCGCCGGCACCCACGGCGACCAGATTGCGCCGGGCGCCCTGGAGTACCGCGACACGGCCGCTGAATCCGCCGAGTACGCCCTTGCCCGCCGCGGGGGCACTCTGCCGGGAGACCAGCGTGGCCGGCTCCTCCGCCTGGCGGGGGAACAGGGGCATGGCCGCGGGTATGCCGCCGGGCGGCGAGGCCGACTCGTCGTGGCGCGCGGCAGGTATCTCCTCGCCCGCCGGCGTGCGGCCGCTCTGTCCCGGACCGCCGGAGCGGTCCGCGACCAGGGCGAGCGCCCTGCGTCCGGCGACCGCACCGGACTTGTCGGCGAGCGCGCCGCGCATGCCGATGGAGGCCTCCAGCTCGGCCCTGGCCCGGTCCAGATTGCCGGTGCACAGCGCGAGGACGCCCAACTCGTGGTGGAAGTAGGCCTCTTCGGCCACCTCTCCGGCGATCCTCGCAGCCTCCTGGCCGATCCTGAGGGCCTTCTCCCAGGCGCCCCAGTACATCCCCGCCGCGAAGGCCGGAGAGGCGCTGCGGGCCAGCAGGACCGCCGCACTGGCCTGCCCTGCCCGGTCGCCCAGGACGAGGTGGGCCATGGCCGCGAGGACCGCGTCGGCCTCGGCGACCGCACGCTCGGGGGTGACGGAGGGATGACCCGCCCACCAGGCGTAGTGCTGGGCGGCGGTACGGGCGCGTACGTCCGCGTCCTCGCCGTACCCGCTCGCCTCCAGCTGGGCCAGGATCCCGGCGGCGAGCCGGTAGCGGGAGCCCGCCGGGGAGAGCAGTCCGCACGCGGCCAGTTCGCCCATCGCGGCGTCGGCGTGGGTGTCCCCCACCAGCGCCGGCAGATGCGCCTGGTGCGGCACCTCGCCGCCGAGCGCGACGGCGAAGTGCAGGGTGTCCCGCGCGGCCTCGCTCAGCCGGGAGGCGAGCAGGGCGGCGGGCGCGGCGCCTTCCCCGAGGCTGGGCAGCGGTATGTCCTGGACCTCGGCCCGGCCGAAGGGGGCGTCGCCGGGCTCGTCGTCGAATCCGTCGCCGAACGTCTCCGGGTCGGTGCGCAGCTCGTCGCGCTGGCGCAGCAGCGCGCCCGCCTGGACGAAGCGCAGCGGCAGTCCTTCGGACTCGAACCAGAGGTCGCCGGCCCAGTTCGCCTCGTCATCGGTGAGCGGGCGCTCCACGACGCGCTCGAGCAGTTCGATCGAGGAGCTGCGGCCGAGTCCGGCGAGGAAGACCTCTTCGAGGTTCGAGTCGGCGGTGGGCGCGGCGATGTCGGGGGTCGTGCCGAGCAGGAACGCGCACTCGGGCGTCGCGTCGAGGAGTTCCTGCAGCGCGGCGCCGCCGAACTCCAGGTCGTCGAGGACGACGACGGCGCCGATGCCGTGGACGAGCGCCAGGAGCCCTTCGCGGTCGGGCCGGTGCAGCGGAGCCTGGTGGACGGCCTCGAAGAGGTTGTACAGCAGGTCGGTGGTGGTGCGCTTGTAGCCGGAGAGGCGTACGACCCCGTCGGGTGCCAGGTCCGCGCAGTCGGCGGCCACGGCGGCGAGCAGGGCCGTGCGGCCGGAACCTGCGGGGCCGGTCAGCCGCACCGAGCGGCCCCGTGCCAGCAGCCGCACCAGTCGCTCCCGCTCCTCCTGGCGCTCCAGCAGAGGCAGCTGCGGTCCGGGAGGCCCCGGCGGTACGGGCGGTGCGGTGGCGCGCTCGCGGTCGGCGCGCTCCGCGGCCGTGTGCCGTACGGGAGTGGCGGGCTGCTCGCCCGGCCTGCAGGGCTCGATCTCGCTGCCGTCGACGGGATTGACCGTGAGCAGGAAGTCGCCCGATATGAGCTGGACCGTGCGTGACTGCTGTGGTGTCTGATGCCCGAAGTCGGGCGTCAGAGGATCGCGGGACTGCCGGCGCCGCGCGGCGTCCTCCCCGGAACGGTCGTACTCTTCCGGTCCCTGGTTGGTCGGGTCCATCGTCAAAGCCCCCCAGACGCGTAGCGCGCGGTTGCCCCTCCCGGCCTCGCACGCCCGCTGTCGCTTCCGGTCCGGTGTCTGCCCTTGGGTCTTGTCAATCGGCAGACGGCCGAACCCTAAACCCTCGCACAGTATCTACGAACGAGTGGGGGGCCGCGCCGCCCTGGACATCACAGTCTCGTGAGGATTGTGCGTGATCCGCCGCTCGGCCGCTTCAGACGCGCGGCAGGGAGTCTGCGGCGATTCCGCCCTCGATGGCCAGAATGCGGTGCAGTCTGGTCGCCACCAGCAGGCGCTGCATCTGCGGCGGCACACCGCGCAGCACCAGCCGCCTGCCTGCCCGGCCGGCTCTGCGGTGCGCGCCCATGATGACGCCGAGTCCTGTGGCGTCCCACGAGTCCAGCTCGGTCAGGTCCAGCACGAGGTCGCCGGCTCCGTCGTCGACGGCCGAGTGCAGAACCGTACGGGCGTCCGCCGCGCTTCGGACGTCGAGGCGGCCCCCGACGACCAGCTCGGCGTGGTCGCCCCTGATGTACATATGCGCTCCCCGGAAGTACTCCGTAGCAAGGTCGGTCTGTCTGGTTTTCTCTTCTGCCTCTGCCACCACTGACTGCCTCAGCGACGGAGAAGTTGCCGTCTGTAAGCGAACCGATACCGAATTCACCCTGAGGGGTGAAAGTGGTCCGCCGGAACTACTGGATCCGGCTCCCGGCCGGCGCGCCGGGGCCCAGGGCTCCCGGGCCTGATCGACGGCAGATCAGGCGGCCGGGGGCCCGGAAACGATCAGTAGGTGTAGAAGCCCTGCCCACTCTTGCGGCCGATGTCACCTGCATCGACCATCCGGCGCATCAGCTCCGGGGCGGCGAACTTCTCGTCCTGCGACTCGGTGTAGATGTTGCCGGTGGCGTGCAGGAGGATGTCGACGCCGGTCAGGTCGGCCGTGGCGAGCGGGCCCATGGCGTGGCCGAAGCCCAGCTTGCAGGCGATGTCGATGTCCTCGGCCGAGGCGACGCCCGACTCGTACAGTTTGGCGGCCTCGACGACGAGCGCCGAGATCAGCCGGGTGGTGACGAAGCCCGCGACGTCACGGTTGACGACGATGCAGGTCTTGCCGACGGACTCGGCGAACTCCCGTGCGGTGGCGAGGGTTTCGTCGCTCGTCTTGTAGCCGCGCACCAGCTCGCAGAGCTGCATCATGGGCACCGGCGAGAAGAAGTGCACGCCGACGACGCGCTCCGGCCGCTCCGTCACAGCCGCGATCTTGGTGATCGGGATGGCGGAGGTGTTGGAGGCGAGGACGGCGTCCTCCCGTACGACCTTGTCGAGCGTCCGGAAGATCTCGTGCTTGACCTCGAGCTTCTCGAAGACGGCCTCGACGACGACGTCGGCGTCCGCCACCGCGTCGAGGTCGGTGGTCGTGGTGATCCGGGCGAGTGCGGCTTCGGCGTCGGCCGCGTCCAGCTTGCCCTTGGAGACGAACCTGTCGTAGCTGGCCTCGATGCCGCCGCGACCGCGGGCCAGGGCCTCGTCGGTGACATCGCGCAGCACGACGTCCCAGCCCGCCTGGGCGGAGACCTGCGCGATACCGGACCCCATGAGTCCGGCGCCGATGACGGCGAGCTTCCTGGCCACGTTCGCACCCCTATGCATTCAACAACGGTTCTTCCACATGCTCTCCGGCGGAGATTAGTACCCGTGAGGGGCGCTGGGGCTGCGAAGAGATGCGCGTCACGTCTCACATGACGGACATCACACCCGCGGAGGCCATTCGGCGGCGCGCCGCGCGTAGTTGAGTGCGCCCGCCGCTCGGACCTCCCGGCCGTGACGGTCGGCACACGGGTCCTCCGCGGGGCCGGAGCGTCACTAGGCTGGCCGCATGGTCAATCTGACGCGCATCTACACCCGTACCGGCGACCAGGGCACCACGGCCCTCGGCGACATGAGCCGGACCGCCAAGACCGATCTGCGGATCTCGGCGTACGCCGACGCCAACGAGGCCAATGCCGCCATCGGCGCCGCGATCGCGCTCGGGCAGCTCTCCGAGGACGTCGTGAAGGTCCTCGTCCGCGTCCAGAACGACCTGTTCGACGTGGGCGCGGACCTGTGCACACCCGTCGTGGAGAACCCCGAGTACCCGCCGCTGCGGGTCGAGCAGTCCTACATCGACAAGCTGGAGGGGGACTGCGACACGTTCCTGGAGGACCTGGAGAAGCTGCGCAGCTTCATCCTCCCGGGCGGCACCCCCGGAGCGGCCCTGCTGCACCAGGCCTGCACGGTGGTGCGGCGGGCGGAGCGGTCCACCTGGTCGGCGCTCGAGGTGCACGGGGACTCGATGAACGCGCTGACGGCGACGTATCTGAACCGCCTCTCCGACCTCCTGTTCATCCTGGCGAGGACGGCGAACAAGGAGGTCGGGGACGTGCTCTGGGTGCCGGGCGGCGAGCGCTGAGCCCGCACCGGGCGATCAGCGGTCCACCTTCACCCGCTTCGCCGGGTTGTCGGGTTCCGCCTTGGGGAACAGCGTGTAGCTCCCGGCGATGATCGCGTTGATCCCGATCACCCAGAGCATCTTCTGCTGCCACATCCGCAGCGACCCGATGTCCCCGTCGCCGCCCACGTACCAGATCGCCAGCTGGAGCAGGGCCATCGCCGTCACCGCGGCCACCGTCCAGCGGGCCGCGGTGCGCCACTCGTGGGCGGCCCGCGCCATCCCGTACTTCGGGGGCCTCACCGGCGGCGGCCCGCCCGCGAAGCGGTGGGCGACCCTGGCGTCGACCCACTTGATGGTGGAGTGGCCGAGTCCCACGGTGAAGCCGATGTAGACGGCGGCCAGGCCGTGCTTCCAGTCCGGCTCCGCGCCGTTCTTCAGGTCGATGGCCGTCACCACCAGCAGGACGACCTCCAGCAGGGGCTCGCACAGCAGTACGGCCGCACCCAGGCGGGGCATCCTCGCGACGTACCGCAGCGCCAGTCCGGCGGCGAGCAGCACCCAGAAGCCGACCTCGCAGAGCACGATCAGTGTGACGATCACGGCACTTCTCCTTCCGGTCCCCTCCAGCCTCCCGTCCACGGGGCCCCGGGTCGTCGTCGGCAATGACGAATCGTGACTGCATCCTTCGATGTAGCCGCGCCTCACCCCTCGTACGGACGTCCGGCGCCGTCCCGACGTGTTGGATGGACGGGTGTCCACCTTCGCGCGCCCGCACCGCCACGACGTACTGATCGCGGTCATCGGGCTGTCCGGCGGTCTGGTGCTCTGGCTGGCGGGCCTGCACACGCAGAACGGCCGGCTCCTCGACGCGCACTGGGTGGCCCTGGTGCCGCTCGCGGTGATGGCCGGGATGGAGCTGCTCCGGCGGAGCGCACCGCAGACGGCGCTGGTCGTCGGCACGCTCACCCTGGTCGCCGATCAGTTCACGACGGGCAGCCTGGCCACGGTGCTGATGTTCACCGACATCATGTACGCCGCGGTGCTGTACGGAACGGCGGCCGCGGCCCGCCGGATCCCGGTGACCACGTTCCTGGTCACCGTCGCGGTCACGATCGGCTTCCTCGCCTGGTTCCGCACCGCCGAGGCGCTGCTGATCGGCGTCGTCACCGGGCTGGTCTCGTTCTGTCCCGCCATCACCGGCGTCAGCGTCCGCAACCACCGGGACGCGGCCGAGACCGCCCGGCTGCGCGCCGACCAGACGGCGCTGCTGGCGGAGATGGACCGGGCCCAGGCGGTGACCGCCGAGCGTTCCCGGATGGCGCGCGAACTGCACGACATGGTCGCCAACCACCTCTCCGCGATCGCCATCCACTCCACCGCCGCGCTCTCCATCGACGACCCGGACACCTCGCGCAGCGCCCTCGGGGTGATCCGGCAGAACAGCGTCGACGGCCTGGCGGAGATGCGGCGGCTGATCGGGCTGCTGCGCGCAGGCGGCGGTGACACCCGGCCGAGCGCGGCACCGACCCTGGCGTCCCTGGACGCCCTCGTCGATCAGGCGGGGGCGAACTCCGCGTCCAGCGGACTGACGGTCACGCTCACCGACGCCCGCGAGGATCCTGGGCCGCTGCCGGCACCGGTGGAGCTGGCCGCGTACCGCATCGTCCAGGAGTCCCTGACGAACGCGTTGAAACATGCCGCGCCGGGCCCGGTGACGGTCGGCCTCGGCAGCTCGGGCGACCTGCTGACGGTAGAGGTCACCAGCGTGTTCGGCAGCCGCCCGGGACCGCGTGCGCCCGGTTCGGGCGCCGGCCTCGTGGGGATGCGGGAGCGGGTGGCGCTGCTCGGCGGAACGATCGAGGCGGGGCCCGTCACCGCGGCGGACGGCACGAAGATCTGGCAGGTGCGGGCGGAACTGCCCGTCGAGGAAGGGGCGTCGGGGAAATGACGATCCGGGTACTGGTCGCCGAGGACCAGGCGGCGGTGCGCGCGGGGCTGGTACTGATCCTTGGCAGCGCACCCGACATCGAGGTCGTGGGCGAAGCGGGCGACGGCGAGAGCGCAGTGCGCCTGGCCCGCGAACTCCGCCCGGATCTGGTGCTGATGGACATCCAGATGCCCAGGCTCGACGGTGTGTCGGCCACGCGGCAGGTCGTCGCGGAGCAGCTCGCCGACGTCCTGGTGCTGACGACGTTCGATCTGGACGAGTACGTCTTCGGGGCGTTGCGGGCGGGTGCGGCTGGCTTCCTGCTGAAGGACACCGACGCGCACGACCTGCTGGACGCGGTACGTACGGTGGCGCGCGGCGAGGGGATGATCGCGCCGGCCGTGACGCGGCGTCTGATCGCGGAGTTCGCCGTGACCGCCCCCGCGCGCCGTCCGGGCGCACCGGATCCGGCGGTGCTCGATGCGCTGACCCGGCGGGAACGCGAGGTGCTGTGCGCTCTCGGTGAGGGGCTGTCGAACGCGGAGATCGCGGTGCGGCTCTCGATGGCGGAGGCGACGGCGAAGACGCACGTCAGCAGGCTGCTGGGGAAGCTGGAACTGCGGAGCCGGGTCCAAGCGGCAGTACTCGCGCAGGAGTTGGATCTCTGAGGTTTAGCTCTGATCTTTGGTCTGGACCTCTTGACGATTGGTCCAGACCTTCCTAATCTCACCGAACACGCACACTGCGGTGAGTACGCCATGACAAGGCGCTCTCAGGGCGACGCAGGGTTTGCAGTCCACGGACCACCCCCGTTTGTCGGACCTCACCCGAGGAGCACCGTTGAGCACTGAAACCCCCCTACGCCGATCCAGACTCAGATGGAGACTCGGAGCCGGCGGAGCCACCAGATCGAAGGCTGTCGCGGGCTTCACCGCGCTGCTTCTGCCGCTCGCCGCGATGGTCGGCCTGGCCTCCCCCGCCGAGGCAGCCACCTCCGCGACGGCCACCTACGTCAAGAAGTCCGACTGGGGCACCGGCTTCGAGGGCCAGTGGACGGTCAAGAACACCGGCACCACGGCCCTCTCCTCCTGGACGATCGAGTGGGACTTCCCCTCCGGCACCGCGGTCGGCTCCGCCTGGGACGCCGCCGTGACCAGCTCCGGAACCCACTGGACCGCCAAGAACCTCAGCTGGAACGGCACGGTCGCCCCGGGAGCCAGCATCAGCTTCGGCTTCAACGGCACCGGCACCGGCTCCCCCTCCGGCTGCAAGCTGAACGGCGCCTCCTGTGACGGCGGCAGCGTCCCCGGCGACAACGCCCCGTCGAAGCCCGGCACCCCGACCGCCAGCAACGTGACGGACACCTCGGCGAAGCTCACCTGGACCGCCGCCACGGACGACAAGGGCATCAAGAACTACGACGTCCTGCGCGACGGTGCCAAGGTCGCCACGGTCACCACGACGACGTACACGGACACCGGTCTCACCAAGGGCACGGACTACTCCTACACGGTGCAGGCCCGCGACACCGCTGACCAGACCGGTCCGGTCAGCTCCTCGGTGGCCGTCCGCACCACCGGCACCACGGACCCGGGCCCCGGCACCGGCGACAAGATCAACCTCGGTTACTTCACGGAGTGGGGCGTCTACGGGCGCAACTACCACGTCAAGAACCTGGTGACCTCCGGCTCCGCCGCCAAGATCACGCACATCAACTACGCGTTCGGCAACGTCCAGAACGGCAGGTGCACCATCGGTGACTCCTACGCCGACTACGACAAGGCCTACACCGCCGACCAGTCGGTCGACGGCGTCGCCGACACGTGGGACCAGCCCCTGCGCGGCAACTTCAACCAGCTGCGCAAGCTCAAGGCCAAGTACCCGCACATCAAGGTCCTCTGGTCCTTCGGCGGCTGGACCTGGTCCGGCGGCTTCCCGCAGGCAGCCCAGAACCCGGCCGCCTTCGCCCAGTCCTGCTACGACCTGGTCGAGGACCCCCGCTGGGCCGATGTCTTCGACGGCATCGACATCGACTGGGAGTACCCCAACGCCTGCGGTCTCACCTGTGACACCAGCGGTCCGGCGGCACTGAAGAACGTCGCCTCCGCACTGCGGACCAAGTTCGGCGCCAACAACCTGGTCACCGCGGCGATCACCGCGGACGGCTCGACGGGCGGCAAGATCGACGCCGCCGATTACGCCGGCGCCGCGCAGTCCATGAACTGGTACAACGTGATGACGTACGACTTCTTCGGCGCCTTCGCACCCAAGGGCCCGACGGCCCCGCACTCGCCGCTGACCTCGTACACCGGCATCCCGCAGGAGGGCTTCAACTCCGCCGCCGCGATCGCCAAGCTGAAGGCCCAGGGCGTCCCCGCCTCGAAGCTGCTCCTCGGCATCGGCTTCTACGGCCGCGGCTGGACCGGCGTCACCCAGTCCGCCCCCGGCGGCACGGCGACCGGTGCGGCCCCGGGCACCTACGAGGCGGGCAACGAGGACTACAAGGTCCTCAAGAACACCTGCCCTCCCACCGGCACGATCGCCGGCACCGCCTACGCACACTGCGGCACCAACTGGTGGAGCTACGACACCCCGGCGACGATCACGTCCAAGATGGCCTGGGCGAACAGCCAGGGCCTGGGAGGCGCGTTCTTCTGGGAGTTCAGTGGTGACACCACCAACGGCGAGCTCGTGAGCGCCATGGACAACGGACTCAACTAGATCCCCACGCCGTAGGCACGCACGCCCCGAAAAAGCGCCGGGGAGACAGGTCCGCCCCCTGTCTCCCCGGTTTTCGTATGCCTGCGGCCCTCAGGCCACGTTCACCCGCTGGCCGGGCGGAGCCGCCTCCAGCCAGGCGAGGAAGCCGGTCAGCGCGTCCTCGCTCATCGCCAGCTCCAGGCGGATCCCACGGTGGAGACAGCCGAGCACGACGGAGTCGGACAGGAGCGCCAGCTCCTCCTCGCCCTCGGGCAGCCGGCGCGCGACCACCTCGATCGCGGAGCGCTCCAGGCCGCGGCGCGGGCGGGGCGCGTAGGAGAAGACCCGGAACCAGTCGACGCGGTCACCGCTGTAGCGCGCGACGCCGTACACCCAGCCCTTGCCGGACGGGTCCGGTTCCTGCGAGATGTCCCAGCGCAGACTGCAGTCGAAGGTCCCGCCGGAACGCTGGATCAGCCGCCGGCGCAGACCGAAGACGAACAGACCCACCGCGACCAGTACGACTACCAGACCGCCCACCCACAAAGCGAGGACCATCTCCACCGACCTCCTCGCATCGTCGAGTAACGGATACCGAACCGAGCCGAACCGAACTGCACCTGCATCGCCTCAGCCGCGGCACGGTCTGGATAATTCCAGCTCGGGCCGCGGCTGAGTTAAAAAACACATCGTGGGGGTGCTAGTGCACCGCCACCGCACGCAGTCGCACATCGGCACGCCGCTCGGCGGCGGCGTCCGTGTCCGACTTCGCACGGTCCAGCGCACGCTCGGCGCGCTGGACGTCGATCTCGTCCGCAAGCTCGGCAATCTCCGCCAGCAGCGAGAGCTTGTCGTCAGCGAACGAGATGAAACCGCCGTGCACAGCGGCGACAACAGTCCCGCCGTCGCTCGTACGGATCGTCACCGGGCCCGATTCCAGCACACCCAGGAGCGGCTGGTGACCGGGCATGACGCCGATGTCGCCGGACGTGGTACGTGCGACAACGAGGGTGGCCTCGCCGGACCAGACACTGCGGTCCGCGGCGACCAGCTCGACATGCAGCTCAGCAGCCAAGGGTGGCTCCTCGGGTCACCACCCGGCGGTCATGCCGGGTGTTGGGTCAATTCTACGGGGCGTGGTGAGGGGGGCGGGACACACCCACCCCCCTCGGTGAGCCGGAGGCTCAGGAGACGCCGAGCTCCTTGGCGTTGGCCTTGAGGTCCTCAATGCCACCGCACATGAAGAACGCCTGCTCGGGGAAGTGGTCGTACTCACCGTCGCAGATCGAGTTGAACGCGGCGATCGACTCGTCGAGCGGCACGTCCGAACCGTCCAGGCCGGTGAACTGCTTGGCGGCGTGGGTGTTCTGCGACAGGAAGCGCTCGACGCGACGGGCACGGTGGACAACGAGCTTGTCCTCCTCGCCCAGCTCGTCGATACCGAGGATCGCGATGATGTCCTGGAGGTCCTTGTACTTCTGCAGGATCCCCTTGACGCGGCTGGCCGTGTCGTAGTGGTCCTGCGCGATGTAGCGCGGGTCCAGGATGCGGGACGTGGAGTCCAGCGGGTCCACGGCCGGGTAGATGCCCTTCTCGGAGATCGGACGGGAAAGAACCGTCGTCGCGTCGAGGTGGGCGAACGTGGTGGCCGGGGCCGGGTCGGTCAGGTCGTCCGCGGGGACGTAGATCGCCTGCATCGAGGTGATCGAGTGACCACGCGTCGAGGTGATGCGCTCCTGGAGCACACCCATCTCGTCGGCCAGGGTCGGCTGGTAACCCACTGCGGACGGCATACGGCCGAGCAGCGTGGAGACCTCGGAACCGGCCTGCGTGAAGCGGAAGATGTTGTCGATGAAGAGCAGCACGTCCTGCTTCTGCACATCGCGGAAGTACTCCGCCATGGTCAGGGCGGACAGCGCGACCCGAAGACGGGTGCCCGGCGGCTCGTCCATCTGGCCGAAGACCAGCGCGGTCTTCTCCAGGACGCCCGAGTCGGTCATCTCGTCGATGAGGTCGTTGCCCTCACGGGTGCGCTCGCCGACACCGGCGAACACCGACACACCGTCGTGCAGCTTCGCCACACGCATGATCATTTCCTGGATGAGGACCGTCTTGCCGACGCCCGCACCACCGAACAGACCGATCTTGCCGCCCTTGACGTACGGGGTCAGCAGGTCGACGACCTTCAGGCCGGTCTCGAACATCTCGGTCTTGGACTCGAGCTGGTCGAAGGCCGGGGCCTTGCGGTGGATCGGCCAGCGCTCGGTGATCTGAGACTCGGCCTCGGGCTCGTTCAGGATCTGACCGAGGGTGTTGAACACCTTGCCCTTGGTGATGTCACCGACCGGCACCATGATGCCCTTGCCGGTGTCGGTCACCGGGGCCTGGCGGACCAGACCGTCGGTGGGCTGCATCGAGATCGCGCGGACCACGCCGTCACCCAGGTGCTGGGCGACCTCGAGGGTCAGCGTCTTACGAGCGCCGGCCTCGGCCGGGTCGTCGACCTCGACGTGCAGGGCGTTGTAGATCTCCGGCATCGCGTCGACGGGGAACTCCACGTCGACGACCGGGCCGATGACCCGGGCGACGCGGCCCGTGGCAGCGGCCGTCTCAACTGTCGTCGTCATTACTTGTCACTCCCCGCGGACGCGTCGGCCAGCGCACCTGCACCGCCGACGATCTCGCTGATTTCCTGGGTGATTTCGGCCTGGCGGGCCGCGTTGGCAAGCCGGGAAAGGCTCTTGATCAGATCCCCGGCGTTGTCGGTCGCCGACTTCATCGCGCGGCGGCGGGCAGCGTGCTCGGAAGCGGCTGCCTGCAGCAGTGCGTTGTAGATGCGGCTCTCGACGTAGCGCGGCAGAAGAGCGTCGAGGACGTCCTCGGCCGACGGCTCGAAGTCGAACAGCGGAAGGATCTCGTCCTTCGCACCGCTCTCCTCCGCGACCTGGTCGAGCGAGAGCGGCAGCATCCGGCCGTCGACCGCGTTCTGCGTCATCATCGACACGAACTCGGTGTAGACGATGTGCAGCTCGTCGACGCCGCCCTCGGCCGTGTCCTTCTGGATGGACTCGATCAGGGGCGCGGCGATCTTCTTGGCGTCCGCGTACTCCGGGCTGTCGGTGAAGCCGGTCCACGACTCCGCGACCTTGCGCTCACGGAACCCGTAGTAGGCGACACCCTTGCGGCCGACGATGTACGTGTCGACCTCCTTGCCCTCGGCCGCCAGCCGCTCCCGCAGCCGCTCCGCCGCCTTGATGGCGTTGGAGGAGTAGCCGCCGGCCAGACCGCGGTCGCTCGTGAGGAGCAGGACCGCGGCCCGCACCGGGGCGTCGGCCTCGGTGGTGAGCGGGTGCTTGGTGTTGGAGCCGGTCGCCACCGCGGTCACCGCGCGGGTGAGCTCGGTCGCGTACGGCATCGACGCCGTCACCTTGCGCTGCGCCTTGACGATGCGCGAGGCGGCGATCATCTCCATCGCCTTGGTGATCTTCTTGGTCGCGGTGACGGCTTGGATGCGGCGCTTGTAAACGCGAAGCTGAGCGCCCATCGATCAGCCCTCGCCCAGAAGCTTGCCGTCCGAGGTCTCGAACTGCTGCTTGAAGGCGGCGATCGCGTCAGCGATCGACTGCAGCGTGTCGTCGGACATCTTGCCGCCCTCGGCGATGCTGGTCAGGAGGTCCTTGCGCTCACGGCGCAGGTACTCCAGCAGCTCGCCCTCGAAGCGGCGGATGTCCTCGACCGGGACGTCGTCCATCTTGCCCGTGGTGCCGGCCCAGACGGAGACGACCTGCTCCTCCATCGGGAACGGGGCGTACTGGGGCTGCTTCAGCAGCTCGACCATGCGCTTACCGCGCTCCAGCGAAGCCTTGGAGGCCGCGTCCAGGTCGGAACCGAAGGCGGCGAACGCCTCCAGCTCGCGGTACTGGGCGAGGTCCACGCGCAGACGGCCGGAAACCTGCTTCATGGCCTTGTGCTGGGCGGAGCCACCGACTCGGGAGACCGAGATACCGACGTTGAGCGCCGGACGCTGACCCGCGTTGAACAGGTCGGACTCCAGGAAGCACTGGCCGTCGGTGATGGAGATGACGTTGGTCGGAATGAACGCCGACACGTCGTTCGCCTTGGTCTCGACGATCGGGAGGCCCGTCATCGAACCGGCGCCCATGTCGTCGGAGAGCTTGGCGCAGCGCTCCAGCAGACGCGAGTGCAGGTAGAAGACGTCGCCCGGGTAGGCCTCACGGCCCGGCGGACGGCGCAGCAGAAGCGACACGGCGCGGTAGGCGTCGGCCTGCTTCGAAAGGTCGTCGAAGATGATCAGAACGTGCTTGCCGTCGTACATCCAGTGCTGGCCGATGGCCGAACCGGTGTACGGCGCCAGGTACTTGAAGCCGGCCGGGTCGGACGCCGGGGCGGCGACGATGGTCGTGTACTCGAGCGCGCCGGCCTCTTCCAGGGCACCTCGCACGGAGGCGATGGTGGAGCCCTTCTGACCGATGGCGACGTAGATGCAGCGCACCTGCTTGTTCACGTCGCCCGAGCGCCAGTTGTCGCGCTGGTTGATGATCGTGTCGACAGCCAGAGCGGTCTTACCCGTCTGACGGTCACCAATGATCAGCTGACGCTGGCCGCGGCCGATCGGCACCATGGCGTCGACGGCCTTGTAGCCGGTCTGCATCGGCTCGTGCACCGACTTGCGGACCATGACGCCAGGGGCCTGCAGCTCGAGGGCGCGGCGGCCTTCGGTCGCGATCTCGCCGAGACCGTCGATCGGGTTGCCGAGCGGGTCGACGACGCGGCCGAGGTAACCCTCGCCGACGCCGACGGAGAGCACCTCACCGGTGCGCTGCACCGGCTGGCCCTCCTCGATTCCGCTGAACTCGCCGAGGACGATCGCACCGATCTCGCGCTCCTCGAGGTTGAGGGCGAGACCGAGGGTGCCGTCCTCGAACTTCAGCAGCTCGTTCGCCATGGCGGAGGGCAGGCCCTCCACCTTCGCGATGCCGTCGCCGGCAACGCTGACCGTACCGACCTCCTCGCGCGAGGCCGCGTCCGGCTGGTACGACTGGACAAAGTTCTCCAGTGCGTCCCGGATCTCCTCCGGCCGGATCGTGAGCTCCGCCATCTGGGTTCCCTGCTCTCCTTGTTGGGCCCGAAGTTTCTTAAGGGGGTCTGGGGGCGACCCCCAGGAATCTTCTGCAATTTCTGCACGGCCCAACCGGGCCGCTGTTCTTGCTCGTTCAGTTGGTGCGGTTGCGCTGCTCGCTGTCAGCCGGCCATCCGGCGGGTCGCCTCTTCGAGGCGCTCCGCGATCGTGCCGTTGATGACCTCGTCACCGACGCGCACCGAGATCCCGCCGAGGACCGCGGGGTCCACGTCCAGGTTCAGGTGCATCTGCCGGCCGTAGATCTTCGCCAGGGCGGCACCGAGGCGCTGCTTCTGGCGATCGGACAGCGGCACCGCCGAGGTGACGACGGCGACCATGCGGTCCCGGCGCTCCGCGGCGAGCTTGGACAGGGAGTCGAGTCCCGCTTCCAGGCTACGTCCACGGGGCTGGGTCACGAGACGCGTGACGATGCGCTCGGTGACGGGCTGCGCCTTGCCGCCGAGCAGGCTGCGGAGCAGCTCGCCCTTGGCGGCGGTGGACGCCGTCCGGCTGGTCAGCGCGGAGCGCAGTCCCTTGTCGGAACCGACGATCCGGCCGAACCGGAACAGCTCGTCCTCGACGTCGTCGAGCGCGCCGCTGCGCTGGGCCGCGGTGAGGTCTGCGGTGTTCGCCAGCTCCTCGACCGAGTCGACCAGGTCACGCGACTGCGACCAGCGGGAACGGACCATGCCGGAGATCAGGTCGACGGCTTCGCCGCCCACCTGACCGCGCAGCAGCCGTCCGGCCAGCTCGGCCTTCGCCTCGCCGCCCTGCGACGGGTCGGTGAGGACCCGGCGCAGCGATACCTCGCGGTGGAGCAGCGCGGTGACGGCTGCCAGCTCCTCGGCGAGCTTCGCCGCGTCGACCGACGTGTTGTCGGTCAGCGCGTCGAGACGCTCACGTGCGGCAGCCAGTGCCTCGCGGCTCGCTCCGTTCATCGGACGGCCTCGGCCTTCGCCTCGAGCTCGTCGAGGAAACGGTCGACGGTGCCGCTCTGCCGGGCGTGGTCCTCGAGGGACTCGCCGACGAGCTTGCCGGCCAGGGCGGTGGCGAGCGTGCCCACGTCCTGGCGCAGCGCGGAAGCCGCGGCCTTGCGGTCGGCCTCGATCTGGGCGTGGCCGGCGGCGATGATCTCTTCGCGCTGCCGCTGACCTTCCGTCCTCATCTCCTGGATGATGACGGCACCCTGCTCCTGCGCCTCCTGGCGCAGACGGGCGGCTTCGTGGCGGGCCTCGGCGAGCTGAGCCTTGTACTGCTCAAGAACGCTCTGGGCCTCGGTCTGGGCCGCATCGGCCTTCTCGATACCGCCTTCGATGGCCTCGCGACGCTCTTCCAGAACCTTGTTGATGTTCGGGAGGAGCTTCTTGGCGAGGAAGCCGAAGACGATGACGAAGGCGATGAGGCCGATGACGAGCTCTGGAATCGGCGGGATGAGGGGATTTTCCATCTCCTCAGCCGCGACCGTAAGCAGCTGGCTCATATCAGTGCCTTTCGTCTAGTGGGCGGTCTGCTGATCCGAGGATCAGGTGCCGTAGACGAACGGCATGACCAGACCGATGAGGGCGAGCGCCTCACAGAAGGCGAAGCCGAGGATCTGGTTGGCGCGGATGAGACCGGCAGCTTCGGGCTGACGGGCAAGAGCCTGGGTGCCGTTACCGAAGATGATGCCGACGCCGACGCCGGGGCCGATGGCGGCGAGACCGTAACCGACGGAACCGAGGGAGCCGCTGACGGCAGCAAGGGTCTGGGACATGCCAGTTCTTCCTTCTCTTTCACGGACCGGTGGGGGTTGGCCACCGGACGACTGAGGGACAGGGTGCGGGTGCTCAGTGGTGCTTGGCGAGCGCGCCCTGAATGAAGGTGCAGGTCAGGAGCACGAAGACGTACGCCTGAAGCGCCTGGATGAAGAGCTCGAACGCGGTCATCACGATGACCATCACGAACGAGACGCCGGCGTAGGCGATACCGATGCCGTTGAGCAGGTACCAGCTGGCGATCGTGAACAGCAGCAGGAGGGTGTGACCGGCGAACATGTTCGCGAAGAGTCGCACCGCGTGAGTGAACGGCCGGACCAGCAGGTTCGAGAAGAACTCGATCAGCATCGCCAGCGGGAGCACCGGGCCGAGCGACTTGTCGTAGCCGGTGATGTTCTTCCAGCCGCCGACGAACCCGTGCCGCTTGAAGGTCAGGCTGACCCAGAGCACGTACACGATCAGTGCGAGCACGATCGGGTACGCGATGATCGACGTCACGGGGAACTGGGCGACCGGAATGATCGACCAGAGGTTCATCATCCAGACGAAGAAGAACAGCGACACGACCAGCGGGACGTACTTCTCGCCCTCGCGCTTGCCGATGGTCTCGTAGACGATGCCGCGACGGATGAAGTCGTAGCCCATCTCCGCGACCGACTGCAGCTTGCCGGGGACCATCTTGGGCTTCCGGAACGCCGCCCAGAAGAAACCGACGATGATGAGCGAGCCGAGGAGCGCCAGCAGCATCGGCTTGTTGAAGTACAAGTTGCTGTCCGGGTCACCCCACAGCGGCTCGAACAGGAACGAGTGCAAGCCGGGTGCCGGGAAACCACAACCGTCGAAGATGTGGCAATCGGTCTCGAAGGCGAGCACCTGTGTCGGGTCAGCACTCACCGCGGGCTCCTTCAGCGTGGCGCATAGGTACGGCAACCTCGATGTGTCGGCGCGGCGCACGGCCGCGGTTCGGCACTGGACTGGTGTTACGAATGTGTGAGCGGCAGTCAGGCATTGAGCCTCGCGATCGAGCAGGCGTCAGCTCACATGCCCGCGCCCGCAGTGCCGCAGTTGAAACCGGACGATAGCAGGGTCCGGGGAGCGCCCTTATTCCGCCCCTACCCTTCACGTCGACGGGCCCGTCTTCTTGGGCTTGTCACCCTCGCTGGACTCGGGTTCGACGTAGAGGATCTTGGCCTTCATGTGCGCACGCGCCTGTGCGCCGATCCACACGAGAGTCGTCGCGACCAGCGTGATCGCGAAGGCCTTCGGGTTGAACAGCGAGGTGTCCTTGAACACGGCGACGAAAATGAACAGCAGCAGGAGCTGAGCCGTATACAGCATCAGCCCCATCGCCTGGAACAAGTGCGGCAGGGACTTCGCGGTCCGTTGCAGGACCACGAGTCCGATCCCCATGAAGAGGATCACCACCAGCGTCGCAACGACCGCGCCCAGGGCTCCCTTGCCACCGGCGATGCCGGCGCTGATCGCGGCGGCAACAGCGCCGGCGACAGCGGTGGGCACGGCGGCCTGGAGGAGAGTCCGGACGTCGTTGGACGGCATGGCGGCAACTCCGCTTGTGCAGGGGGTGGGCAGTGGTGTCGTCATGGACGAGCGTAGGCCCGGTCCGAGTCGATGCCTCGGGCCAATGGACCGTCTCACTAGGGTCCTTCGGCTCCGTCACCGGGCTTAGTGAACGGTATCACAAACTATTTGATGAGGTCTTTACCTGGAAAGTGTGCCAACTGTCACACATGAGAGTTACTCCGCGCGTGTGTGCAGGACAACACGGCACTTTGCCTGGTAATGAGCCTCAGGGTCCGAATCGTCAACGCGGCGAATCGGCGCGGTCACGATTGCTGAACCGAGAACGGGAGCCGATCGCGGTCGCCCCGTTGACGCCGGAGACGCCCACGGCCACGGGGACCTGTTCCGGGGTCCCGGAGGCCATCTGCGAGCCTGCGGGCCCCTGTTGATCCTTCGGGGCCTCCCCCGCAGCGGTGTGCGAACCCTGCTCCTCCGCCTCGCCCGCGCCGCGGCGCCGGTAGCGCGGCGGCACGAAGGCCTCCGCCCAGCGGGGAGCGCGCGGGGTGAAGCGCGGCATGAGCAGCAGCACGAGACCCACGGCGCTGAGCCCCACGATCACCAGGACGATCCACAGCGACGCCGAGTGCACGGAGTAGCCGACCGCGCCGAACGCGATCAGCGCGGACCAGAAGTACATGATCAGCACGGACCTGCTGTGCGAGTGCCCGATCTCCAGCAGCCGGTGGTGCAGGTGCCCGCGGTCGGCCGCGAACGGCGACTGTCCGTTCCAGGTGCGCCGCACGATCGCGAGCACCAGGTCGGCAGCCGGGATCGCGATGATCGTCAGCGGCAGCAGCAGCGGAATGAAGACGGGCAGCATCGCGTGGGTCGCCTGCCGCTCACTGCCCTCGAAGAGCTTCATGGCGTCCGGGTCGACCTGTCCGGTGACGGAGATCGCACCCGCGGCCAGCACCAGGCCGATCAGCATCGACCCCGAGTCGCCCATGAAGATCCGGGCGGGGTGCATGTTGTGCGGCAGGAAGCCCAGGCACATGCCCATCAGAATCGCGGCGAAGAGCGTCGCGGGGGCCGCCGCCTCGATTCCGTACCCGTACCAGAGGCGGTAGGTGTACAGGAAGAACGCCGCGGACGCGATGCAGACCATGCCGGCCGCGAGGCCGTCCAGGCCGTCGACGAAGTTGACCGCGTTGATGGTGATCACGACCAGCGCGACCGTGAGCAGCGTGCCCTGCCACTGGGTGAGGGCGACCGTGCCGACGCCGGGGATGGGCAGCCACAGGATCGTCAGACCCTGCATGACCATGACCGCCGCGGCGATCATCTGTCCGCCGAGCTTGATCAGGGCGTCGATCTCGAACTTGTCGTCCAGGACGCCGATCAGCCAGATCAGGGCGGCGCCGGACAGCAGCGCACGCGGTTCGTTGGAGAGCTCGAAGACACCGTTCAGGTTGAACAGGTGGTCCGCGACGATCAGTCCCGCACACAGTCCGCCGAACATGGCGATGCCACCGAGCCGCGGTGTCGGTTCTCGGTGTACGTCACGCGCACGGATCGCGGGCATCGCCCCGACCGCGATGGCGAACTTCCGCACCGGCCCGGTCAGCAGATAGGTAACTGCGGCCGTGACACAGAGCGTCAGCAGGTAATCACGCACGGGCTGCCCCACAGATTTCGCCGGCCATCTCAGCCCCACACCCTAGTCTCATGAACAAGGACTCCAAGGTACGGGTGATGGTTGCACAGACATCGCCTACCCCGGGTACGGCGGATTCCGCTCTGTGAGTCGGCGCACCTCGGCCCGCAGGCCTTCGGCGTCGGCCCCCTCCCGTACGGCCGCGCCGAACAGGGCGGCGATCCGCGCCATGTCGGATTCGTCCATGCCCTGGGTGGTGACGGCCGCGGTGCCGAGCCGGATCCCGCGGGCGTCCCCGTACGGCAGGGCGCAGGTGTCGAGCACCATGCCCGCCGCGACGAGCCGCTCCCGGGCCGTGCGGCCGTCGACGCCCAGCGGGCCGGGGTCGGCGACGACGATATGGGTGTCCGTACCGCCCGTGGTGATCTCGAAGCCCTCGGCCTCCAGGCCGGCGGCGAGCACCCGCGCGTGGGCGACCACCTGGTGGGCGTAGAGCGCGAAGGCCGGGGTCGCCGCTTCCCCGAACGCGACGGCCTTGGCCGCGACGGTGTGCATCTGGGCGCCGCCCTGGGTGAACGGGAACACCGCGCGGTCGATCCGCTCGGCCAGTTCCGCGCCGCACAGGATCATGCCGCCGCGGGGCCCGCGCAGCACCTTGTGCGTCGTGGCGCACACCACGTCCGCGTACGGGACCGGGCTGGGCGCCGCTCCCCCGGCGATCAGGCCCATCGGGTGGGCTGCGTCGGCGATCAGATACGCACCGACCTCGTCGGCGATCTCCCGGAACGTCTCGTAGTCGGGGTGGCGGGGGTACGAGATGGAGCCGCAGACGATCGCCTTGGGGCGGCGGGCGCGGGCCAGGGCGCGGACCTGTGCGTAGTCGATGATTCCGCTGTCGGGGTCGACGCCGTATCCGGTGAAGTCGAACCAGCGGCCGGAGAAGTTGCCGGGGGCGCCGTGGGTGAGGTGCCCGCCGTACGGGAGTCCCATGGCCAGCACCGCGTCACCGGGGCGCAGCAGCGCCGCGTAGGCGGCCAGGACCGCCGAGGAGCCGGAGTGGGGCTGCACGTTGGCGTGCTCGGCGCCGAAGAGCGACATGGCCCGCCTGACCGCGACACGTTCGGCCTCGTCGGCCTGTTCGCAGCCGCCGTGGTGGCGGGCGCCCGGGTAGCCCTCGGCGTACTTGTTGGCGAGCGGGGAGCCGAGGGCGGCGAGGACCGCGGGCGAGGTGAAGTTCTCGGCGGCGATGAGCTGCAGCGTGCTCGACTGGCGCCGGACCTCACCCAGCAGGATGGCGGCGATCTCCGGATCCTGTCGGGCCAGCGCGCCGAAGTCCTGCGGCAGCGCGGTGTCGGACGGGGGCACGGCTGCGGGTGCGGCTGGAGTGGTGACCGGCATCTGACGGCTCCGGGCCTGGGAAGGGGTGCGCTGGCTTCAGATCCAATGTAGGCCCGCTCCGGGCCCCTTGCCTGCCGCCGTGCGGCGCCGTACGCCGGTCGGGCGCACTCGGCGCCCGGGGTGCCCGCAGGTAGGGGTCCGCGTAGCCGTGGGCGGGCGCGGGGCCGGATCCCGCGGCGCCAAGCGGTGTCAGTGCGGGTCGCGCACGCCCGTCAGCGCGGTCACCACGGGATCGAGCGCCTGGTTGATCTCGTCGCCGATGGAGCGGAAGAACGTGATCGGGGCGCCGTAGGGGTCGTAGACCTCGTCCGCCTCGGCGGTGGGCGCCAGCAGCCATCCGCGCAGAGCCGCCGCGGCGCGCACCAGCGCGCGGGCGCGCTCGACGACGCCCTCCTCGCGGGCGTCGGGCAGCGTCGCGGGGTCGATCGCCCGGACGAGCCGGGTGAACTCCTTGAGCGTGAAGGTCCGCAGGCCCGCCGAGTGGCCCATGGAGATCACCTGGGCGCGGTGGTCGCGGGTGGCGGTGAGGACCAGGTCGGCGCGGATCACGTGCTCGTCGAGCAGCTCGCGGCCGACGAAACCGGTGGCGTCGGCGCCGAAGTCGGCGAGAACGACCTCGGCGTTGGCCTCCATGGGCGCGCCCTCGTGCCCCCAGGTGCCCGCGCTCTCCACGATCAGGCCGCCACTGAGCGGATCGCCGAGGCGGTCCACCAGGGCATGGCGGGTCAGCCGCTCGGTGATGGGCGAGCGGCAGACGTTGCCGGTGCTGACGTGGAGGATGCGGAAAGTGTCGTGTCGTCCCGCTATGCCACGCCCCTCAGGGGCGGTCAATTGGCCACCTCGAGGTCAGGTACTACCTTCCGCAGGTCCTCGACGGACAGCGCACCGGCCCGCAGCAGCACCGGGACGTTCCCGGTGACGTCGACGATGGAGGACGGGACGATGCCGGGGGTCGGACCGCCGTCGAGGTAGACGGACACGGAGTCGCCGAGCATCTCCTGGGCCGCGTCGCAGTCCTCGGGCGAGGGGTGTCCGGTGAGGTTGGCGCTGGAGACGGCCATCGGGCCGACCTCCGTGAGGAGCTCGATCGCGACCGGGTGCAGCGGCATCCGGATGGCGACGGTGCCCCGGGTGTCACCGAGGTCCCACTGCAGCGAGGGCTGGTGCTTGGCCACGAGGGTGAGGGCGCCGGGCCAGAAGGCGTCGACGAGCTCCCACGCCTGCTCGGAGAAGTCGGTGACCAGGCCGTGCAGGGTGTTCGGGGAGCCGATCAGCACGGGCGTCGGCATGTTGCGGCCACGGCCCTTGGCGTCGAGAAGGTCGGCGACGCCCTCGGAGCTGAAGGCGTCCGCGCCGATCCCGTACACGGTGTCCGTGGGCAGCACGACCAGTTCGCCGCGGCGGACGGCGGACGCGGCTTCACGCAGGCCGGTCGTACGGTCGGTCGCGTCGTTGCAGTCGTATCGCCGTGCCATCAGCCGGCCTCCTCGGACATGTACGGGTCTGGCGGGTAGGGGTCGTGCGCTTCCGGTGTCCCGGTGGTCACGGCATGGCCTTGCGTGCCGTGGCGAACCGGGGCCGGTTGTTCAGGTCGGGGTGGTCGGCCGCGTCGGCCCAGCCCCGCTCCTCGGTGAAGATCCACGGCACCTGGCCGCCCTGGGTGTCGGCGTGCTCGATGACGACGAGACCGCCGGGCCGCAGCAGGCGGTGCGCGGTGCGTTCGATGCCCCGGATGGTGTCGAGGCCGTCCTCGCCGGAGAAGAGCGCCATCTGGGGGTCGTGGTCGCGGGCCTCGGGCGCCACGTACTCCCACTCGGTGAGCGGGATGTACGGCGGGTTGGAGATCACGAGGTCGACCTGGCCGTCGAGCTCGGGAAGGGCGCTCAGAGCGTCTCCCCGGTGGATGGTGACCCTGGACCCCTCGGCGTTCTTCCGCGTCCAGCGCAGGGCGTCCTCGGACAGCTCCACGCCGTGCACGCGCGAGCGCGGCACCTCCTGCGCCATGGCGAGGGCGATGGCGCCCGATCCCGTGCAGAGGTCGACGATCAGCGGTTCGACGACGTCCATCGCGCGGACTGCGTCTATCGCCCAGCCGACGACCGACTCGGTCTCCGGGCGGGGCACGAAGACGCCGGGGCCGACCTGGAGCTCCAGGTAGCGGAAGAAGGCGCGGCCGGTGATGTGCTGGAGCGGTTCGCGGGCCTCGCGGCGGGCGATGGTCTCCCAGTAGCGGGCGTCGAAGTCGGCGTCCGGCACATGGTGCAGTTCGCCCCGCTTGACGTCGTGCACGAATGCGGCGAGTTCCTCGGCATCGAATCGCGGCGAGGGGACACCGGCGTCGGCCAGCCGCTGGGTGGCCTGGGCCACCTCGGCGAGCAGCAGGTTCATCGCGGTTCTCCGTACAGGTTCACGTGCGGGGCGGGGCGCAGCTTATGCGGCGGCGAGCTTGGCGGCGGAGTCGGCGTCCACGCAGGCCTGGATGACGGCGTCGAGGTCCCCGTCGAGCACCTGGTCCAAGTTGTACGCCTTGAAGCCGACGCGGTGGTCCGAGATCCGGTTTTCCGGGAAGTTGTACGTGCGGATCTTCTCGGACCGGTCGACGGTACGGACCTGGCTGCGGCGGACGTCGGAGGCTTCCTGCTCGGCCGCTTCCTGGGCGGCGGCCAGCAGCCGGGACCTCAGGATGCGCATGGCCTGCTCCTTGTTCTGGAGCTGGCTCTTCTCGTTCTGGCAGGAGGCGACGACGCCGGTCGGCAGGTGCGTGATGCGGACCGCGGAGTCGGTGGTGTTGACGGACTGGCCGCCGGGTCCCGAGGAGCGGTAGACGTCGATGCGCAGGTCGTTGGCGTGGATCTCCACGTCGACCTCCTCCGCCTCGGGCGTGACGAGCACACCGGCGGCGGAGGTGTGGATACGGCCCTGGGACTCGGTGGAGGGCACGCGCTGCACACGGTGCACGCCGCCCTCGTACTTCATCCGGGCCCAGACGCCCTGGCCGGGCTCGGTGGCACCGTTGCCGCCCTTGGTCTTCACGGCGACCTGGACGTCCTTGTAGCCGCCGAGCTCGGACTCGGTGGAGTCGATGATCTCGGTCTTCCAGCCGACGCGCTCCGCGTACCGCAGGTACATGCGCAGCAGGTCGCCGGCGAACAGGGCCGACTCGTCGCCGCCCGCGCCCGCCTTGATCTCCAGGAGCACGTCCTTGTCGTCACTGGGGTCGCGCGGGACCAGGAGGAGCCGGAGCTTCTCGGTGATCTCTTCGCGCTGCTTCTCCAGGACCTTGACCTCGGCGGCGAAGTCGGGGTCGTCGGCGGCGAACTCGCGCGCGGTTCCGATGTCGTCACCGGTCCGCTTCCAGGACCTGTACGTGGAGACGATCGGGGTCAGCTCCGCGTAGCGCTTGTTGAGCTTGCGCGCGTTGGCCTGGTCGGCGTGGACCGACGGGTCGGCGAGCTTCTTCTCGAGATCGGCGTGTTCGCCGATCAGTTCCTCGACCGCCTCGAACATCTTCGGGCTCCTGGTTCCGTGCGTCATACGTCTGCGGGCCTGCTGGACGGCGTGCTGCCGACCGTGCGCCCGGAGGACGCCCCGGACCGCACAGCCGGAAAAAACGCCGGCCCCGGCGCCCCCGTGAGAGGGCGCCGGGAACCGGCGCATTGGCTCGCTACTTGGCGGCGGAGCCGGCAGCCTTGCCGAAGCGGGCCTCGAAGCGGGCCACACGGCCACCGGTGTCGAGGATCTTCTGCTTGCCCGTGTAGAACGGGTGGCACTCGGAGCAGACATCGGCGCGGATCGCACCGTTGTCGATGGTGCTCCGGGTGGTGAACGACGCACCGCAGGTGCAGCTGACCTGGGTCTCGACGTACTGGGGGTGAATGTCGCGCTTCAAGGTGTCTCCTAGTTTCGGGAGGGCGCCGGGTCGTACGCGCGGATTGCGCGTCCGTGAACCGGGGCCGACGTACCAGTCTGCCAGGACCGGCCGTATCTCCCAAAACGGGGGACCGGCCGCGCATATTCCCGCACGCTTGCGGGAACACTCCGCGACCGGCCGGTGACGGAAAACGCCGTTACCGTACGACGTCTCCCGCTTCGCCCTTGTCGCCGGCCGACTTCGCGGTGGCGGACGCGGGGATCGGCAGGTCCTTCTTGAGCGCCGCCCACACCTGCTGGTCCGCCTTCTCCTGCGGCAGCACACGGTTCGGGTCGGCCGGGTCGTACTCGACGGGCAGCGTGACCATGCGGACGTTCTCGGAGCCGAGGCCCTTCAGGCCGTTGGCGAAGCCGGTGAGCTTCTTGACCGACGCCAGCTCCGAGTCGGTGGTGACGGCCTTCGTCGCGGTGTCGGCGAGGCCGAAGAGCGTCTTGGGGTTCGAGAACACCCCGACGCTCTTCGCCTGGTCCATCAGCGCCTTCACGAAGGCCTGCTGGAGCTGGATGCGGCCCAGGTCGCTGCCGTCGCCGACGTCGTGGCGCGTACGGACGAGGCCGAGCGACTGCTCCCCGCTCAGGGTGTGCGGGCCGGGCTTCAGCGCGAGATGGCTGTCGGGGTCGTCGATCGCCTGCGAGGTGGTGATCCTGACGCCGCCGAGCTCGTCGACGAGCTTCTTGAACCCGGTGAAGTCGACCTCGACGTAGTGGTCCATGCGGATGCCCGACATCGACTCGACCGTCTTCACCGCGCAGGCGGGTCCGCCGACCTGGTAGGCGGAGTTGAACATCGTCTCGTGCTCCGCACCGACCTGCTTCCCGGTCGTGTCGCTCGTGCAGGCGGGACGGTCGACGAGGGTGTCCCGCGGGACGGAGACCACGCTCGCGGAGGTGTGCCCCTCGTTGACATGGACGATCATCGCGGTGTCCGCACGTGCGGAGCCCTGGTCGGCGCCGTACGCGGAGTTCGCGCCGGAGCGGGAGTCCGACCCCAGCACCAGGATGTCCTGCGAACCGTTGTCCACGTCGTCGGGTCGCTCGGTACCCAGGGCGGCGTTGATGTTGACGCCCTTGAGGTTGCCGTTGAGCTTGAAGTACGCGTAGCCGAGCCCGGATCCTCCGGCCACGACCACCGCGGCGGCGGTCCACAGCGCCACGGCCTTCATCCGGCGGCCCCGCGAGGGTTTCCTGCGGCGGCTGCCGGTGCCGCGTATTCGGCCGGTGCTCCTGCTCTGCTCGCTCATGCGACTCCCTCGGTCGTCGGCTGCTCCCTGCTGCCCTGCCGCCTCGCGAAGAGGCTCGGCTGTGGCCGTGTCGACACCGTGTCGGACCCCGAAGCAGGGAAAAGAGTTGCACAGGCGGACGTGGGGCCCGGGTGAGTGGTCCCGGCGCCACGAGGGCCTCCCCCGCTCCGGGCGCGCCCTCGAATCGAGGGCCTCACCTGCGCGTTCTCCGCGCGGCACCGGGACGCGGCCCGGCGGGTCACCGGGTGCACCGCTGTGGGAAAGGTCTCCCGGTGGGAGCGAACAGGGCAAAAGTCAAGAAATATACGGACAGTTCATGACCGACCGGGGCAGTCCGGCGGTCCGGGGAAGCAGGCCGGGAAGCGGGCCGGGGAAGCGGGCCGGGGAAAGAGGAACCGGCCCCGGACCACGAAGGTCCGGGGCCGGTTCCGGCCTGCGATGAACAATCAGCCGAGCAGGCTGTAGGACTTCCAGCCCGTGCCGAGCTTGATCCTCGCCGCGGTGGCGAACGGAACCGTGGCCGAGCCCGTGCTCTTGTACGCCCAGAGCTCGCCCGCGGTGTCACGGACGATGAAGTCGGCGCGGCCGTCACCCGTCACGTCACCGGTCGTGGCGTACGCGGTGAAGTTCCAGCCGCTGCCCACCTTGACGCGTCCGGAGAACGGGGCGGAGGCGGAACCGGTGCCCTTGTACATCCAGAGCACCGCCTGGCCGTCGCGGGCGATCAGGTCCGGCTTGCCGTCCCCGCTGTAGTCGCCCTTGCCGTACACCTGGTACGTGCTCCAGCCGACACCGATCTGCACCTTGGGTGCGAACGTGCCGTTGCCCCGGCCCGTCCACAGGTACAGCTTGCCGGCCGAGTCGTTGGCCGTCAGGTCCACCAGACCGTCGCCCGTCACATCACCGGTGAAGGTGATGTTGCGCAGGTTGGTCCAGCCGGTACCGATCTTGTGCTCGGTGTACGCATCGGCGGCACTGTCGTAACCCCACCACCAGAGCTCGCCCGCCGTGGTGCGGTAGACGTAGTCCTGGAAGAAGTCACGGTTGACATCGGCCTGGCGGACCAGGTTGATGCCTTCCCAGTTGCCCACCGACTCGCGGCTGCCGACCGAGGTGCCCCGCGAGTAGTAGTTGAAGCCCTCGCCCGTCGACGCGCGGGCGAACAGGTCCGCCTTGTCGTCGAAGTTGAGGTTGGCGTCGTCGATGCGGGGGTTGACCAGCCCGGCGAAGGTGGCGGTCTTGGCGTACACGCCGTACGCACCCGCTGCCACGCAGTCGATCGTTCCCCACGAGACGACACCGGCGATCCGGCCGTTGACCACGAGCGGCCCGCCCGAGTCGCCGTTGCACGGCGAGACCGTACCGGCGTCCTGGCCACTGGCCGGCGTTCCGGCACAGACCATCTGCCCCGCGACGAAGTCGCTGCCGAAGTAACCGGAGCACGCCGAGTCCGCCTGCACGGGCACGGAGGCCTTGAGCAGGGTCGGCGAGATGTCGTCGCTGGTGGAGCTGGTGCGCCCCCAGCCGTAGACGGTCGCCGGGGTACCGCTCTTGTAGCGCGCCGTGTCACCGGACGCTGCCGGCTGCAGCGTCTTGTACGGGAGCGCCGAGCCGAGCGTCAGAACGGCGACGTCGCCCTTGATGGCGGCGGCGTCGTAGTTCGGGTTGACCCACTGACGCCAGACGCCGACCGCCGTACCGCCGTGGAGGTCGTCGCCGACCGGAAGCTGCGCGGTGCCGCCGAGGACGGCTCCGTTCGCCTGCCAGTCCAGACCGTCCACGCAGTGCGCGGCGGTGAGGACCTTCGCCGGGGCGACGAGCGTGCCCCCGCAGAAGTAGCCCTCGTCATCGGACTCGTCGGCGGTGCCCTTGTCGTCGTAGTAGTGCAGCTGCACCATCCACGGGGCCTCGGTGAGCGTGGCGGGAGTACCACCGATGATCTTCGGGTCGATGGTCCGCCCCGAAGCCTCCGGCGTGGGCTCCGAGCCGTTGTCCGCCTCTGCGGGTGTACCGGACTCGCCCTGCTGCAGCTCCGCGACCGAACCCTTGACGGTTTCGCGCAGTTCGGCCTGCGAGGCCGTCGAGCGCTGCTGAACGCTCTGCTTTCCGGCCGGCTGGGGCGTGTCGGTGGCCTGCGCGGGGACTGCGGACAGGGCCGCGGTTCCCAGCGCGAGCGCGGCGACCGCCGCGGGGAAGGTGATGAAGCCCTTCCGTCTGCCAGATGTCACTCAAGAATCCCTTCGATCGACGCGGCGCAACGCGAGTACGGCGCCGGGTAGTTGCACTCGAAGGAGAGAGAAAAACGCCCACTGGAACACCACACAGTGGGCGCATCGAAAATACGTTCCCCCCCACATACAGCCAGCTGATCCTACAACGCAGAACTGCCCTCGTCACCGGTGTGACGAGGGCAGTTCTGCGTGACTCCTGAAGCGACGTCAGTCGTTGCCGTTACCCGGCGTCGTCTTCTGGATCTGGAGCAGGAACTCCGCGTTGGACTGCGTCTTCTTCATGCGGTCCAGGAGCAGCTCGATCGCCTGCTGCTGGTCGAGTGCGTGCAGCACCCGGCGCAGCTTCCAGACGACCGCCAGCTCGTCGCTGCCGAGCAGGATCTCTTCCTTACGGGTGCTGGACGCGTCCACGTCCACCGCCGGGAAGATGCGCTTGTCCGAGAGCTTCCGGTCGAGCTTGAGCTCCATGTTGCCGGTGCCCTTGAACTCCTCGAAGATCACCTCGTCCATGCGCGAGCCGGTCTCGACGAGCGCGGTGGCCAGGATCGTCAGCGAGCCGCCGTCCTCGATGTTCCGCGCGGCACCGAAGAAGCGCTTCGGCGGGTACAGCGCGGTCGAGTCGACACCACCGGACAGGATGCGGCCCGAGGCCGGTGCCGCCAGGTTGTACGCACGGCCCAGGCGGGTGATCGAGTCCAGCAGGACGACCACGTCGTGACCCAGCTCCACGAGGCGCTTCGCGCGCTCGATGGCCAGCTCGGCGACCGTGGTGTGGTCCTCGGCGGGACGGTCGAAGGTCGAGGAGATGACCTCGCCCTTCACCGACCGCTGCATGTCGGTGACCTCTTCCGGACGCTCGTCGACCAGGACGACCATCAGGTGGCACTCGGGGCTGTTGACCGTGATCGCGTTGGCGATCGCCTGCAGGATCATGGTCTTACCGGTCTTCGGCGGGGCCACGATCAGGCCTCGCTGGCCCTTGCCGATCGGGGCGACCAGGTCGATGATCCGGGTGGTCAGGATGTTGGAGTCGGTCTCCAGACGGAGCCTGTCCTGCGGGTACAGCGGGGTCAGCTTCTGGAACTCGGGACGGCCGCGGCCGGTCTCCGGCGCCATGCCGTTCACCGAGTCGAGGCGGACCAGCGCGTTGAACTTCTCGCGGCGCTCGCCGTCCTTGGGCTGGCGCACCGCACCGGTGACGTGGTCACCCTTGCGCAGGCCGTTCTTACGGACCTGGGCGAGCGAGACGTACACGTCGTTCGGTCCCGGCAGGTAGCCGGAGGTCCGGATGAACGCGTAGTTGTCGAGGATGTCCAGGATGCCCGCGACGGGGATCAGGACGTCGTCGTCGGCCACCTGGACGTCGGTCGCGAAGTCGTCGCGGCCACGACGGCCACGGCGGTCGCGGTAACGGCCCCGACGGCCGCGCCGGCCGCCCTCGTCGTCGTAGGCGTCGTCCTGCTGACCGCCGCCGCCCTGCTGGCCCTGGCCCTGGCTCTGGCCCTGACCACCCTGGCCCTGGCTCTGGCCCTGACCCTGACGGCGCTGGCCGCCGCCCTGCTGGCCCTGGTCGTCGCCCTTGCCGCGCCGGTCGCGCTGACGGTCACGGCGGTCACCGCGCTCGCCACGCTCACCGCGCTGGCCGCGGTCCTGGCGGTCTCCGCGACGGCCCTCGGCGGTGTCGGCGGCGGACTCGGCCTTCGCGTCGCCCTTCGCCTCGCCGCGCTCGTCGCCGCGGTCCTGACGGCCCTCGCTCTTCGGCTCGGCCTGCGGCTCCGCCTTGGCCTCGGCCTTGACGTCGCCCTTGGTGTCGGGGCTGCCCGCCTGCGCGGTCGCCCGGCGACGACGACGCTCGCCCGTGGGCTGGTCGTCGCTGGCCGGCTGACCGGGGATGTCGATCTGCTGCTGGGCCGCGGGCTTCTCGGCCGCGGCGGCGGACTCGTCCCCCGTACGCGACTTGGACGTGGCACGCCGCTTGGGCTTGCTCTCGGCGTCCGTACCGGCGGGGGCGGCAGCAGCCTTGGAGGCAGTCTTGGGTGCGGAGGAGCTCCCGGCCTGCGCCTCCTTGATGACCTCGATCAGCTGGCTCTTGCGCATCCGCGCAGTTCCCCTGATGCCGAGGCCGGACGCGACCTGCTGCAGCTCGGCCAGGACCATGCCCTCGAGGCCGGTGCCGGAGCGGCGGCGCCGTGCGGTGGTGCCAGTGGCAGCACCTTCGGCGGGCGCAGAGCTGTCGACGCTCTTGTCGGCAGTCACGCCCATCAGATCGGTGGTGTCGCTCACGAAGGGTCCTTCCCTGGAGCGGACGTCGGCCTTCTGGCTCGGCGACCGGTTGTGCTGTCCGACTACGGTCTGTTGATCTTTTCGATCGCGGACCTTGCCGGGGCGGTGGTCCGCCGGGTACGGCGGAGAGATGAATGTGCGGGGTTCCGGCTCGAGATCCCCCTGCTCGGCCCACTCCTGGACGAGCAAGAGGGTGTCGTGCCGGTTCCGGAGCGTGCTCGAAACTGCTCAGGCAGGCTGCTCAGGCAGTCGGGGAGGCTCCCGGAAGAGTGGTGGTCCCGAAGGGGGACACGAAGCAACGCGCCACAAAGACGTCGATTGCTGACTTGAGGTTAACACTACCGGCTCCAACAAACATTCCCCCTCTCATGCACCGGCAATCACGTGCGGTTACCCGGCGAGCGGCAGCACGCTCGCGCCCGTGGTGTCGAGCGCGAGCCGGTTCGCGGCCCATCCCTCACCCGCCAGCCGGGTGACCTTGTCGGCCGAGCCCTCCTCCGTCAGCGCGAGCACGGTCGGCCCCGCTCCGGAGATGACAGCAGGGACGCCGTCGGCGCGCAGCCGGTTCACGAGTTCCACGCTCTGCGGCATCGCGGGGGCCCGGTACTCCTGGTGGATCCGGTCCTCGGTGGCGGCGAGCAGCAGCTCGGGACGCCTGGTCAGGGCCTCTACGAGGAGGGCCGCACGACCGGCGTTGGCAGCGGCGTCCACGTGCGGAACGGTGCGCGGCAGCAGACCGCGTGCCGTCTCGGTGAGTACCGGCGTGGCCGGGACGAAAACCACCGGAACGACGGAATCCGCGGGATCCATCCTGATGGCCCTGGCCGCTCCGCCGTCCATCCACGCGAGCGTGAAACCGCCGAGGAGACAGGCCGCGACGTTGTCGGGGTGCCCTTCGATCTCGGTGGCCAGCTCCAGCAGGGCCGCGTCGTCGAGGCGGGCGTCGCCGCCCGTCGTCACGGCACGCGCGGCGACGATGCCGGCGCAGATCGCGGCGGACGAGGAGCCCATGCCCCTGCCGTGCGGGATGCGGTTGGCGCAGACGATCTCGAGGCCGCGGGGCTGTCCGCCGAGCAGGTCGAAGGCCGTGCGCAGGGAGCGTACGAGCAGGTGGCTCTCGTCGCGGGGCAGCGTCTCGGCGCCCTCACCCGCGATGTCGATGTGCAGCCCGGAGTCGGCGACCCGGACGACGACGTCGTCGTAGAGCCCCAGCGAGAGGCCCAGGGCGTCGAAACCGGGGCCCAGGTTGGCGCTGGTTGCGGGGACGCGCACCCGGACGGCGGCAGCTCGGAACGCGGGACCGGCCATCGGTTGGACGACTCTTCCTGTACGGCGGCGGGGATGTCGTGCGGGGTGATGCGGGCGGGGCCCTCGGCGTGCGTGGGGCGCCGAAGTGCCGGAATGGGGGTACCCGGCAGCCACGACGGCGACTGCACCGCGGCGCATGCGCGGGGCGGGTTGACTACAGCTTATCGAAGGAAGGTTCTGTGGCGACATAGGGCGCACAGGAGGCGCACGATGCGTGTCGCACGCCTCCCATGCGCTCTCCGCCCGAAAAGGGCGGCTGAGCTGCGAAAAGTACCGGTTACACCAGGCCCAGCTTCTGGGCGGCGGTGACCGCGTCCACGGGGACCGTGACCGGCTGCGGAGCGCCCGCGACGGCCCAGTCGGGGTCCTTGAGGCCGTTGCCCGTGACGGTGCAGACGATCTTCTGGCCGGGGTCGACCTTGCCCTCCTCGGCGGCCTTGAGCAGACCGGCCACGGAGGCGGCCGACGCGGGCTCGACGAAAACACCCTCCTGGGAGGCCAACAGGCGGTACGCGGACAGAATCTGCCGGTCCGTCACCTCGTCGATGAAACCGCCCGATTCGTCCCGGGCGTCCAGGGCGAACTGCCAGGAGGCCGGGTTTCCGATACGGATCGCGGTGGCGATGGTCGCCGGGTCCTTGACGATCTCGCCGCGCACGATGGGCGCGGAGCCGGATGCCTGGAAGCCCCACATGCGCGGGGTGTGCGTGGACAGCCCGTCTCCCGCGTACTCCTTGTAGCCCTTCCAGTAGGCCGTGATGTTGCCCGCGTTGCCGACCGGCAGGACGTGGATGTCGGGGGCGTCGCCGAGCGCGTCGACGATCTCGAACGCGGCGGTCTTCTGGCCCTCGATCCGGACCGGGTTGACCGAATTGACCAGCGCCACCGGGTAGTTGTCCGAGAGGCTGCGGGCCAGGGTCAGGCAGTCGTCGAAGTTGCCGTCGACCTGGAGGATCTTCGCGCCGTGGACGAGGGCCTGCCCCATCTTGCCGAGCGCGATCTTGCCCTGCGGTACGAGCACGGCGCAGACCATGCCGGCCCGCACCGCGTACGCGGCGGCGGATGCGGAGGTGTTGCCGGTGGAGGCGCAGATGACGGCCTGCGCGCCCTCCTCCTTGGCCCGGGTGATCGCCATCGTCATGCCGCGGTCCTTGAACGACCCCGTGGGGTTGGCGCCCTCGACCTTGAGGTGCACCTCGCAGCCCGTGCGCTCGGAGAGGACCTGCGCCGGAACGAGCGGCGTGCCACCCTCACGGAGCGTGACGACCGGCGTCGTGCTCGTGACCGGAAGACGGTCCCGGTACTCCTCGATGATGCCGCGCCACTGGTGGGTGCCCTTGCTGGTCATGGGTCCTTACTCCCCTTCAACACGCATGATGCTGGCGACACCGCGCACGGTGTCCAGCTTGCGCAGCGCTTCGACGGTCCCGGAGAGGGCTGCGTCGGGCGCGCGGTGGGTGACGACGACGAGGGATGCCTCGCCGTCTCCGTCCTGTCGGCTCTGCTGGCGGACCGTATCGATGGATACGCCCTGTTCGGCGAAGACCGTTGCCACCTGGGCGAGTACGCCCGGCTTGTCGGCCACGTCGAGACTGATGTGGTACCGCGTGACGACCTCGCCCATCGGGCTGACCGGCAGACGCGTGTACGCGGACTCACCGGGGCCGGTGGTCTCGCCGATCTTGTTGCGGCAGACGGCGACCAGGTCGCCGAGGACCGCGGACGCGGTCGGGGCGCCACCGGCGCCGGGACCGTAGAACATCAGCTGCCCGGCCGCCTCGGCCTCGACGAAGACCGCGTTGTACGCCTCGCGGACGGAGGCCAGCGGGTGGCTGAGCGGGATCATCGCGGGGTGCACGCGGGCGGTGACGGACCTGCCGTCGGCGGCGCGCTCGCAGATGGCGAGGAGCTTGACGGTGCAGCCCATGCGGCGGGCGGAGGCGATGTCGGCGGCGGTGACCTCGGTGATGCCCTCGCGGTGCACCTCGCCGATCTTCACCCGGGTGTGGAAGGCGATCCCCGCGAGGATCGCGGCCTTCGCCGCGGCGTCGAAGCCCTCGACGTCCGCGGTCGGGTCGGCCTCGGCGTAGCCGAGCGCGGTGGCCTCGTCGAGCGCCTCGGAGTAGCCCGCTCCGCTCGTGTCCATCTTGTCGAGGATGAAGTTGGTCGTGCCGTTGACGATGCCGAGCACCCGGTTGACCTTGTCCCCGGCGAGCGACTCGCGCAGCGGACGTACGAGCGGAATGGCGCCGGCCACGGCCGCCTCGTAGTAGAGGTCCCGGCCGTGCTTCCCGGCGGCGGCGTGGAGGGCGGAGCCGTCCTCGGCGAGGAGCGCCTTGTTGGCCGAGACGACGCTCGCGCCGTGCTCGAAGGCGGTCGTGATGAGGGTCCGAGCAGGCTCGATCCCCCCGATCACCTCGACGACGACGTCGATGTCACCCCGTTTGACCAGGGCGGTCGCATCCGTGGTGATCAGCGCGGGGTCGATTCCCTCCCGCACCTTGGAGGGACGGCGCACGGCGACACCCGCGAGCTCGACGGGCGCACCGATGCGCGCGGCGAGGTCGTCGGCGTGCGTCGTCATGATGCGAGCCACCTCTGAGCCGACCACACCACAGCCCAGCAGCGCCACCTTCAGCGGACGCGTACGCATCATCCGACCTCGTTTCTCATACTTCAGATGTGTGGAACAGTCTCACTCACCGGACGGGAGTTTCTGTCACCCGTCCGGATCCTGAGACCCTTATTTCATCAGCCGACATCGAGACGCAGAAGATCTTCCTCCGTCTCGCGCCGGACGATCACCCGCGCCTCGCCGTCGCGCACGGCGACGACCGGGGGGCGCAGGGCGTGGTTGTAGTTGCTCGCCATGGAGCGGCAGTACGCCCCGGTGGCCGGCACGGCGATCAGGTCGCCGGGGGCCAGGTCCGAGGGCAGGAAAGCGTCCTTGACCACGATGTCGCCGCTCTCGCAGTGCTTGCCGACGACACGCACGAGCATGGGCTCGGCGTCGGAGCTGCGCGAGACGAGGGAGACGCTGTATTCGGCGTCGTACAGCGCGGTGCGGATGTTGTCCGACATGCCGCCGTCGACACTGACGTACGTACGCAGGCCCTCGAGGGGCTTGATGGTGCCGACCTCGTACAGCGTGAACGCGGTGGGTCCGACGATGGCGCGACCCGGCTCGACGGAGATGCGCGGGGTCCGCAGCTTCGCCGACTCGCACTCGCGGGTCACGATGTCCCTGAGCGCCTTGGCGATGTCGTGCGGCTCGCGGGGGTCGTCCTCGGAGGTGTACGCGATACCGAGGCCGCCGCCGAGGTCGATCTCGGGGAGCTCGATGCCGTGCTCGTCGCGGATCTCGGCGAGCAGCTGCACCACGCGCCGCGCGGAGACCTCGAAGCCGGCCATGTCGAAGATCTGCGAGCCGATGTGCGAGTGGATGCCGATGAGTTCGAGCCCGTCGAGGGTGAGCGCCCTGCGCACCGCCTCGGCGGCCTGTCCGTCGGCCAGCGCGATACCGAACTTCTGGTCCTCGTGCGCCGTCGCGATGAACTCGTGGGTGTGGGCCTCGACGCCGACCGTCACACGGATCTGTACGCGCTGGCGCTTGCCGAGCTGCTGGGCGATGTGCGAGACGCGGACGATCTCCTGGAAGGAGTCGAGCACGATCCGCCCGACACCGGCCGTGATGGCCCGCTCGATCTCGTCGACGGTCTTGTTGTTGCCGTGGAAGGCGATGCGCTCGGCGGGCATACCGGCGTCCAGCGCGGTGACGAGCTCGCCGCCGGAGCACACGTCGAGGTTCAGTCCCTCTTCCTTTAGCCAGCGCACGACGGCGCGCGACAGGAAGGCCTTCCCGGCGTAGAACACATCGGCGTCCGGCCCGAAGGCATCGGCCCAGGCGCGGCAGCGCGCCCGGAAGTCGCTCTCGTCGAGGAAGTAGGCCGGAGTTCCGAACTCCTCGGCCAGCCGGGCGACTTCGATCCCGCCGACGGTGAGCGCACCGTCCGTGTCGCGGGTGACCGTGCGGGCCCAGACCTTCTCGTCCAGCACGTTCAGGTCGGTCGCGGGGGCGCTGTAGTGGCCCTCGGTGAAGACATCGGCGTGACGGGGCCCGGCGGGGTGTGCGGATCGGCTCATCGTTCTGTTCTCTCAGGTCTCAGAGGTGTTCGGGCGCGCTGATGCCGAGCAGGAACAGGCCGCCTGCCAGCACCCTCCCGGCGGCTTCGGCAAGAGCCAGCCGGGAGCGGTGGGCGGCCGAGGGTTTCTCGTCGCCGACGGGGAGCGGCGGGTTCGTGTCGTGGAGGTCGAAGAAGGCGCGCGCCAGCGTCTCCAGGTGCCGGGCGACCCGGTCGGGAGCGTGGTGGCGGGCGGCGGAGGCGAGTACGCCGGGGTGGTCGGCGAGCGCGGCGTGCAGCGCGGGTGCGTCCACGTCCTCGTCGTACGCGGCGGCGAAACCGAGCTGCTCCGCACTCCTTGTCAGTGCGCGGGCGCGCGCGTGGGCGTAGCGGACCAGGAAGAGCGGGTTGGTCTCGCCCTGGACGAGAAGCTCGTCGCCCAGCGGGGCGTGATCATGGGCCGCGGGCCGCAGCAGGCCCCACAGCGCGGCGTCCCGCCCCAGGCGTTCCAGCAGCTCGGCGGCGGTGGCGCGGGCGGGCACGGGACGGATCTCGGTGCTCTCCTCCGGCCCGTGACGGGGGCCGGCCACGACGCCCAGCCGCTCCCAGGCGGGGTCGGCCGCTCCGGTGCAGCCGATGAGCACCTGGCCGCCCTGCGTCCTCAGGATGCGCCCGACCGCCTGGGCGTGGACCGCGGCCCGGACCTCGGGCGGATGGTGGAGCCGGTGGAGCCGCCCGGCGTCCGTGGCGCTCCGCCCGTACCGGAGGCCCTGCTCCCGTACGTCGCGTACGAGCGCGGCGCGGGCGGACGTGTCGGCGGACGCGTCGAGCGTGAAGTTCAGGAATCCGGGCCCGGTGATCTCGACCCGTCCGATGCCGGGCTGCGCCGCCACCCGGTCGCGCAGGATGCTCGCGACCTCCCGGGCCGGGAGCGCGGCGGGACCGGCCAGCTGGAGGGCGACGGCGCAGGCGTAGTCGCCGCTGCCGCCGGGCCGTGTCCGCTCCACCCGCACGCGCGCGGGCACGGGCGCGCGCAGGACGTCCTCGTCGACCGCGCGGCGCACAGCGCGCAGCACGGTTCGGGAGAGCTCTGCGGGGGTCACGGGACAAGCGTATGGGAGGAAGGGGGGCACTTCGCGACCCCGTTTCGCCATCCGGTCACCCGTGCGGCCCGGGACGCGGGCGGGCGGCGGTCGCTGATGCCGTCATCCGGCGGTGCTCCCGGCCCTCCCGGCGCCGTGTCTGCCGTCGACCGACGGGGAGTCCTTCCTGCGCATCAGGCGGTGGACGATCCGCACCAGCTCGCTCGGCTCGAACGGCTTCGCCAGGAAGGCGTCGATCCCGGCGGCCACCCCCGAGTCCACCTCGTACGGCGTGCAGGCACTGACAACGGCGACGGGCAGATGGCGGGTCCGTGGATCGGCGCGCAGCCGGACAGCGGTCTGGATTCCGTCGAGCCGGGGCATCACCACATCGAGCGTGATCACATCCGGGCAGACCCGGTGGACCAGATCCAGACACTCGACACCATCGGCCGCGGTCACGACCTCGAAGCCCTCCAGCTCGAGATTGACCCTGATCAGCTGCCGGATGACCTTGTTGTCGTCCACAACAAGCACGCGGCCGTACGCCCCTGACACCCTTCGAGAGTAGGTCCGCCGGAGGGGCTGCGTCCGGGTTTTGCCCACTTCCGCCCCCGGAGGGGTGGCCCGGCGCCCCACGGCCCGGATTCGACCCCAGGTCCCCGGGAGGCGCCGCACGGT
This sequence comes from Streptomyces sp. NPDC056452, assembly GCF_042796085.1. NCBI lineage: Bacteria > Bacillati > Actinomycetota > Actinomycetes > Kitasatosporales > Streptomycetaceae > Streptomyces > Streptomyces sp. NPDC056452. The sequence continues at coordinate 4,014 of NZ_JBHTRI010000040.1, read as the reverse complement.
CTCCGCGTCCGGTCCCCCGAGCTCCGCGTCCCGTCCCCCGAACCGGCGTCCGACCGGCGGCCGACCGGCGGCCAACCGGCCACGAACCGGTGCGCCGACGCGGAAATACCTGTTCCCGGACACCCCACCGAAGCTGGTAGGGTTTCACTCGTCGCCGCCAAGTGCAGCGATATCGCCCCCGTAGCTCAGGGGATAGAGCATCGGCCTCCGGAGCCGGGTGCGCAGGTTCGAATCCTGCCGGGGGCACTTCCGCCGGAGCACAGCGATCAACTCGCTGAGCAGGTGAAGTGCCAGACTTCAAGAGCCGGACCCAGTCTCACTGGGTCCGGCTCTTTGTCGTTGTTCTCCATCGATCGCGAGTGAGCGGCGAGTGGCGTACTAGGCTGCTCGGCGATCACGGCAGCTCGCCGTACCTTGACCTGCCGGAGGGGACCCATCCGATGACCGGCCTCCCCTCCCCCGTACCCGACGTCCGCGTCCGCGTGCTGATGAGCATCGGCGCCTGCGGGCCGTACGCGCACGTCCTGGCGCACTTCGAACCGCCCGGCCCCGACGGTGAGTTCGAGCTGGTCAGTGTGGCCCCGGAGAGGCAGCTGCCCGCGGAGTACCTGCCTGCCCTGCGGGCGGGGCTGCTGGAAGGGCTGGACGGGGTGGCGGCGGCGGTCCTGATCACGGAAGGCTCGTTCAGCGAGGTCGACTCCTCCGAGTACGGCTACCGGATCGCGGGCCGGCAGGCAGGCCGGGCGGCGTTGATCGCCTCGGGCCTCCTGCCTCCCGAGGAGGCCGAGTCCCTGCGCTGGGCACGCTGGCCGGGCCGACCGGTCTGACAGACCGGTCGGCCGCAGGCGTCTCGTGGCGGACTTACGGTTTCCGCGTGCGCGGTGACAACCGATGCCGACACGCGAGCGAGGATGGTTGGTGGAGTGCAAGACCGCAGGACGCCCTGCCCCGGCTCGGCACCTGCGCCGTCGGGCCCGCTCTGCGGCTGCGTGTGGCTTCGAAGTTCAACAGCGTTCTGAAGGTCAGGTACGTCCATCGGTATACCTTCACCACCCGAGGCGCGGATCCGGATCGCCATGATGACCGCACTCCGTACCCGGGTATGTCGCCCGTCCCTGCCGGCCGAGGCCCGGACGTGGCGGAGCCCGGGAGTCGTATCCAGCTCCCGGGCCCCTGGGGATGCCACCCAATTGCGCTTGCCAGCGCCGTTTAAGAGTGCGGATCAGTCGTCAGACCGTCGCGTTCTTCCATTGAACTACCGCGCCATGAAGAGGTGCAGGCCGGATTCGAACCAGCATTCAACGGTGTTCGTCCGTACTCGGTCGATCTGGCAGTCGGTGGCGATACTGAAGCTTGAGCGAGAGTCTGAGTGTGATCGCGGTTGCCTCTGCCATGTTGGGCCACCCCGGCCGGTGGTGCCGGGGGAAGGACTCGAACCTTCACCTGTGCCGCGTCTTCAGGCTGAACGTCAGTTTCAGTCTGCGCTCGTCACACGGACCGGACCTCAACCGGCCGCGTGATGCTGCGCACCCCCACGACTGTGCGCGGGGGCGTCTGTGGATGCTACCTGCGTCCGGTGTTAGCCGAACAGGTAGCCGAACACCGCGTCGCCGACCCGCTGGTCGGTGACCTCGGCGCTGTTGGCCTCCTCGCGGGCGAACTTGACCGCGTGCTGCAGCTTCTCGACCCGCTCCAGCAGCTCGTTCACCCGCTTCGCCGGAAGCGATCCGGAGAACTTCACGGTCGTCCAGTACCCGATCGGCACGTCCTCGTAGTACACGTCGACCTGCGCCGGGTGCTTCTCGGTCGCCTCGGCCTTGACGTGGTTGCGCGGGACCTTCTTCGTCCGGATCGTGCGGACCGGGTCGGTCTTCCACCAGTCCGTCGACGGGTCGAGCGACCAGGACTCGGAGGCGTCGAGCACGGGGAGCTTCTTCACGAAGGTGTGCAGGTCGGTGAGCTGCTTCTCCAGGAACAGCAGGTAGCTGACCGGCACTTCGCGGACGATCGTCCGTCCGTCGACGGTGACGTCCGCGCGGGCGGAGCAGTTGGCCCAGTCCTTGGTGGCGGTCACGTCGAACAGCCGGGTCAGCGACGCGGACATCTCACGCAGCACGTCCTCGGTCTTGACCTGTACGCGCGTGGATTCGGGCGGCAGCTGCTCGCCCTCCTCGTCCTTCGGCTGGTACGTACGCGAGATGCCGGCCAGTTGTACGGGCTTCTGCACCTTGTGGTGTGCCGCGGTGATGTCCTGGAGCGACTTGCTCTTGACACCCTTTTCCACGGCGATGATCTGGTTGAGCTTCGCCACTTCGCCCCCCTTCGGACCAGAGGAACGTACCTCACCTGGTGTCGATCGTCCGTACGGTTTTTCGCGCCGCCCGGTGCGCCGCCCCTCTGTCATCGAGTGGGAATCGGGGTCATGATGACGCGGTCGGGCCAGGGGGATCCAGGGGGGATGTCATGGCGGGAACAGGCGCACGCATCGTGGTGCGGCCGGACAACGCGATCTACCGCAGGCGGTTGGCACTCTACGGAGTGATCGGTGTTCCCGCTCTGTGCTCGCTGGGAGCCCTGACGATCGGTGAGTTCGGCATCGGCTGGCTCGTTCCGATGCTCGTGCTGATCGTCCTACCCCTGCTGGCGACCGTCGTGATGATGGCGCTGCGCTCCTCCCTGGCACAGATCACGGTGATCGGGGACGAACTCCGGGTCGACAACGCCTTCGGTGCGGCTCTCTACTCCGTCCCCGTGGAGTTCCTGACCGGTCTGCATCCCATCGTCTTCGGCGCCGGGCCCCTCACCCCGACGCCGGGGCGTGTGGTCATCACCTCGGCGGTGACGCGCCCGTACGTGCTCGACCTGCGGCCCTGGCAGCAGGCGGACGTGGAGCGGCTCACGCGACGTCTGCGGAACGTACCGGTGTCGGCATCCGACGCCTCGTCGCTCAAGGAGCTGAGGAGCGCCTTCCCCCGTGTCCGCCTCGCCTGGTGGCACGCCCACCCGTGGGGCGTTGTCGTCCTGCAGACCGCCCTCGTCGTGGGCTACTTCCTCGCGGCCTCCGCGCTGATGGGCTCCACCGCGTAGCGCGGCACTCCGGCCCACCGGACCTCAGGCCGCACCGCGGGCCAGCCGGAAGCCGAGGTCGTCGATGGCGAACGTGGGGTGGCTGCGGCGGCGTACCGTGGCGCCGCAGCCCCGCTCCGACTCGGCCCAGCCGCCGCCGCGGAAGATGCGGTACGCGCCGTAGACCTCCTCGTCGTAGAGATCCCAGCACCACTCCCAGACGTTGCCCAGCATGTCGTGCAGCCCCCACGCGTTGGGTGTCCGGCCGCCGACGTCGTGGGCGCGGCCCCCGGAGTTGGCGTCGTACCAGGCGATCTCGTCGATCCCGCCGTACCGGTATCCGGTGGTCCCCGCCTTGCAGGCGTACTGCCACTCGGCCTCGGTCGGCAGGCGGTAGCCGTCGGCCGTCCGGTCCCAGGTCACTTCCCCGCTCCGTACGTCGTGGGAGTAGGCCTGGTCCAGCCCGGCCCGCACCGAGATCAGGTTGCACACCTCGACGGCGTCGAGCCAGCTGATGTTCGTGACGGGCGCGGCACCGCTTGCCGAGGGGGCGGGGTCCGTTCCGGTGACGGCTCCGTGCTGTCCGGCGGTGACCGGGTACCGGCCGAGCAGGAACGGCGCGATCTCCGCCTGCCAGCGGGTGCCCCGGCGGTCGTCCCGGAGGTCGACGGTGCCGCCGGGGATCTCGGCCATTGCGGCGGTCATCGGGTCGGTGAGCGGGTGCACGCCATGGGCCTCTCTGTTCGAGGAGGCCGACACAGGCCGCCGAGGCCCACGATACGGAGATGCGGGTCAGCCCACGACGGTCCAGGTGTCCTTGCCGGCGAGGAGCGTGTCCAGTTCTCCCTTGCCATGTTGTTCGATGGCGGTGTCGAGCTGGTCGGACATGAGGGTGTCGTAGACGGGTCGTTCGACGCTGCGCAGGACGCCGATGGGGGTGTGGTGGAG
>NZ_JBHTRI010000039.1:0-74730 GCF_042796085.1 Streptomyces sp. NPDC056452 | reverse complement strand
CCCCGGACCGGGGAGCGCCCTCCTTCGTACTTTGTACGCCTCGCCGGCTTCTCAGCCCGCGAGGAGCTTCTTCACCGTGGCGGCGACCCGGCCGCCCTCGGCGAGACCCGTCACCTTCGGGTTCACGATCTTCATGACGGCACCCATCGCGCGCGGCCCCTCGGCGCCGGCAGCCTTCGCCTCCTCGACCGCGGCGGCGACGATGCCCGTCAGCTCCTCGTCCGTGAGCTGCTTGGGGAGGTACGCGTCGAGCAGCTCGCCCTCCGCCTTCTCCCGCTCGGCCGACTCGGTCCGGCCGCCCTGTGCGAAGGCCTCGGCCGCCTCGCGGCGCTTCTTCGCCTCCTTGGCGATCACCTTCTGCACCTCGTCGTCGGAGAGCTCGCGCGACGTCTTGCCGCTGACCTCTTCCTTGGTGATCGCGGTGAGGGTGAGCCGGAGGGTGGACGAGGTGAGCTCGTCACGCGCCTTCATGGCCGTGGTGAGGTCTTCCTTGAGCTTGGACTTGAGCGTGGTCATGCGGCGATTGTGACAGGTACGGGGCACCTGCCGCCCGCCGGTTTTCCTCTCGCCGCACCGTGTCTGCGACGATGGGCACATGCGCGCACGCTACGGAGTACCCCTGAAAGTCACGGCAGTCGGCGCAGCGGTCGGTGCTGCCGGCCTCGTGTACGCCGCCGGATTCGAGGCCCGCTCGTTCCGCCTGCGACGGATCGCGATCCCCGTACTCCCGCAAGGAGCACGCCCGTTGCGCGTACTCCAGGTCTCCGACATCCACATGGTGAGCGGCCAGCGCAAGAAGCGCGCCTGGCTGCAGTCACTGGCAGGCCTGCGCCCGGACTTCGTGGTGAACACCGGTGACAACCTCTCCGACCCGGAGGCGGTACCCGAGGTGCTCGACGCCCTCGGTCCGCTGATGGAGTTCCCCGGCGTGTACGTCTTCGGCTCGAACGACTACTACGGCCCCAAGCTCCGCAACCCGGCCCTCTACCTCCTGGAGAAGATGCAGGGCAAGCACGGCCTCAACGGAAACGCCCCGGCGGTCGGCGTCGTCCACAACCCGTGGGAGCCGATGCGGGACGCCTTCGACGCGGCGGGCTGGCAGAACCTGTCCAACACCCGAGGACACCTCAAGCTGGACGGCCTCGAGCTCGGGTTCACCGGCCTGGACGACCCGCACATCAGGCGCGACCGCTACGCCGAGGTCTCCGGCGGCCCCGAAACGGGCGCCGACCTCTCGATCGGCGTGGTCCATGCCCCGTACCTGCGCTCCCTGGACGCCTTCACCGCGGACGGCTACCCCCTGATCCTGGCGGGCCACACCCACGGGGGACAGCTCTGCATCCCCTTCTACGGTGCCCTGGTCACCAACTGCGACCTGGACACGGACCGGGTGAAGGGCCTCTCCAGCCACACGGTCGGCGACCAGCGCGCCTACCTCCACGTATCGGCCGGCTGCGGCACGAACCGCTACACCCCGGTCCGCTTCGCCTGCCCGCCGGAAGCGACCCTGCTGACACTGACGCCCCGCGACTGAACGTGACCGGGTACTCACGGCGCCCCTGTGCCGACCGAGACAAAACCGGATTTCGCCTCCGGGCACCGGTGGGCTAAAGTAATCGATGTCGCCGGGCAACCGGTGGGCATCGGGGTGTAGCGCAGCTTGGCAGCGCGCTTCGTTCGGGACGAAGAGGTCGTGGGTTCAAATCCCGCCACCCCGACAGCTGAAACACCAGGTGAGGCGCCTAGGAGCATTCCTAGGCGCCTCACCTGTTTTCGTGTGCGTAACTATCTGCGCGACTACGGTTACGGATCGCCCTGCCGCTCCCCGGCCACTGTTCCCCTCCGGATCACCGGGCCGATCCGCTCCCGGCGGACCTCCTCGATGACGGCGGTCCGGTGACCGCACGCCCGTCGTCAGGTACGGCCCGAAGCGAGGCCTGCCTGTTTCCTGCGATCGGTGGCACCTGCATTCTTGGACCCAGCCCCGAGGTCTCGAACGCCGCAGGTCAGCCCTCATCCGCGTACGAGGTCTTCCTGTATGGAGCCCACCCTCCGCGTGACCGCGCCCCAGGGATAGCCTGCTCGCCCGCTCGAAGGTCATGGGAGGCCCTGTGCTCGAGGTCGCCTTCCTGGTGCGGGGCCCGCTGTACCTGTACTGCCTCTTGGTGTTCGTCTGGGAACTGGACCGCCAGACCCGCGGACGGGACCCGAGGAAGCCCTGGCTCCTCTCCGCGGTGGCAGCGATCGCCCTTGCCGAACTGCTCGAAGGCTGAGTTCTCCACCGCACGGCAACGGCACCGCACTTGTGCGCGGCGGACCGGAGCCCGCGACGAAAGCGCTGGTGCCGTCCCGCTACAACTTGGTAGCGGACCGAGCGGTGCTTCAGGCAGGCTCTCGTGCATGGTCTCGGTATTGCAGAACGTAGCGATCGACTGTGCGGATGCCTATGCGCTGGCGCGGTTCTGGAGTGGGGTGCTCGGCTCTCCGCTGCATGAGGACGACAAGCCGGGCTCTCCGGAGACCGAGGTGATGCTGCCCGAGGGCCCGCTGCTGCATTTCAACCAGGTGCCGGAACCGAAGACGATCAAGAACAGGTTCCACCTGTGCCTGCGCCCTGAGACCACGCGCGAGGAGGAGGTCGAGCGGCTGCTGAAGCTCGGGGCCACCCTCGTCGACGATCGCCGGGAACCCGATGGCGCCGGCTGGGCCGTCCTCGCGGATCCCGAGGGCAACGAGTTCTGTGTTCTGCGCAGTGAGGCCGACCGCGCAGCGATGTCCTCCTGACGCTCACACACGCAACAGCGGGATGCTCCGCAGCAGTTGGCGTTGACTGCGGCGACGAGGGCGGTCGCTTCGTAGCGTCAGGGAGGGCGCGGGACGACGCGTCCAGGGCCATGTGGCGTTCCTCACAGCGAAAGCGCACGCAGTGAAAGCAACTGCACCCTTTCGTCATTTCTGTCTGTCCCGGTGCTGCGGCACCGGCCGGAACGGGTGAAGAAATCGTGATGAGTGATCGTTGTCGCGGCCATACGATCACCTCAAGTCGCATCTGCGTGTCCCATTCCGCTGCGACCCCTTCTTTCTTTTTCGGACCCCGAAGGGCTCTTGTGAAGATTCGCCGGATTCTTGCCACAGCCGTTGCCGCCGCAGTGACCACCCCTGCCCTCCTGCTGTCGGTCACCCCCGCATTCGCCGACGACAAGCCGGCTTCGCAGACGCAGGAGAAGCCGTCCATCGCGGAGCTGGAGAAGGCCGCGGAAGCCGCGCAAGCGGTGTACGACGCCGCCGTACTGGCCGAGAAGGCCGCCCTCGCGGCTCTGAAAGCGTTCGAGCTCGATACCCACCCCCTGACCGCGGCGGTCGCGGCAGCCAAGACCGCCGCGGCCTCGGCCACTACGGCCAAGGCCGAGGCGGACCAAGCGGTCATCGACGCCCAGGCTGCGGTCGATGCCCTTCCGGAGACGGCCACCGAGGAGGAGAAGACCGCCGCGGCGACGACTCTCACCGAGGCGGAAACCGCCGCCGTGACCGCCGCCGATGCCAAGGCCGCCGCCGATGCAGAGGTCGTGGAAGCCGACGAGGCGCGAGACGACGCGCGGGTCGCCGCGGCCAGGGCGATCGGCGAGGCGCAGAAGGCCACCGAGCAGGCGCTCGCCGACAAGAACGCCGCCGACGAGGCGCTGGCCAAGGCGAAGGAAGAGGAGGGCGAGGAGGGCGAGGGCTGCGTCCCCGAGGCCAAGCTCACCACGGTCGTCACGGGTCTGCCGTCCACAGTCGTCGCAGGCACGAAGGTCAACTTCAATCTCCGGGTGACCAACGGCTCCGACAAGACGATGGACGAGGTGCTTCCCTTCGCCTACGTCCACGCGACCGACCAGAGCGGCTTCAACGACATCGACGACCTGGTGCACCTGCAGTGGTCGTCCACCTCCTCCTCGAAGTGGGAGACCGTCGACAACGAGCACTACATGGACGCCATCAGCCCGCTGAAGGCCGGCGCCCACGCCGACGTGAAGATGCGCCTGACGATCGACGCCTCGGCCCCCGCGGGCAACGGTGTCACCTTCGTCGCCGGTGACTACTTCAACGACAACGGCACCTGCGGCGGGACCCCGGACCTCGAGGGCTACGAGTTCCTGATCGCCGCCGCCGGCACCAAGCCCGGCAAGGTCGACGACGCCAAGCCGGCGACCACCCCGAACCTGACCCCGCAGAGTGGCGCGTCGGCCACTCCCGTGGGTGGCAGCCTCGCCGCCACGGGCTCGTCCGGGACGTCGCAGCTCGCCCTCGCGAGCGGCGCGGCCATGGCGATCGGCGCGGGCGCGGTGTTCGTCGTACGCCGCCGCAAGGCCGGCTCGCACGTCTGACGCATGAGCCGGGGTGCCGGCCAGGCATCCCGGCCCACACGCTGACCGCCCGACGGGCCCGACACCGAACGGTGTCGGGCCCGTCGTTGTGACACGGGAGTTGGGAGCGCACGGCACGAAAGGGTCCGTAGCAGGCAAGGCCCTCTCCGCGACCCGCATGCCCCGTACGAGAATGGCGCCGTGAAGTCACCCGGTCGGATCATCGTTGCCCTGGATCTCGACAGTCGCCGAGCGGCTGAAGCGGTCGTCGACCGACTCGGCGACGAGTGCCGCTTCTACAAGGTCGGGCTGGAGCTGCTCACGGCGGCGGGCCCCGACCTCGTCAGGCAACTCGTCGCGCAGGGCCATGAGGTGTTCCTGGACCTGAAGCTCTTCGAGATCCCGAACTCCGTTGCCGGAGCGGTCCGTGCCGCAGGCGCACTCGGTGCGTCGATGGTGACGGTCCACAGCATGGGCGGCACCGGCATCATGGCCGCTGCGGTCGCCGCGGCCCGCGACTTTCCCCGCCTGCGTGTCCTGGCTCTGACCGTCGTCACCAGCATGACCGGCACCGACCTCGCCGACATCGGGATCGACAACTCGGCCGGGGAGCAGGTGCTGCGCCTGGCAGGGCTGGCGCAGAAGGCCGGATGCCACGGTGTGATCGCATCGCCGCAGGAGACCGCGCAGTTGCGCGGCCTGTTGGGCCCCGACTCCCTGATCGTGACTCCAGGAGTCACGCTGCCCGGTGAGTCCCGAGCCGACCACGCCCGCCCCGGTACACCGCGTGCTGCCAGCGCCGCCGGCGCCTCGCACATCGTCGTGGGGCGGTCGGTCACACGAGCGGCAGACCCCGGAGCAGCGCTCCGACTCGTCCGCGCCGACGCGGAGCCGTAACCCCAAGCACCGTCGGTCCGGGCGCCGTTCATGGGGACCTGCCGGGCCCGTCACGGGGCACACTGGCCGACATGCCTCTCTCGCTGCATCACATCGTCATCGACGCCCACGACCTGCCCGCCCTGGCCCGGTTCTGGGCCGAGGCGCTGGGCTGGCGCATCCTGTCCGAGCGTGAGCGGGAGGTCGTGATCGGACCGGACGAGTCCGCCCCGGTGGGCATCTGCTTCATGCCGGTGACGGACCGCAAGGTCGTCAAGAACCGTCTGCACCTGGATCTGACCAGCGGTGCGAAGGACCGGGAGGCGGAGATCGAGCGCGTCCTGGCACTCGGCGCGCGCAGGGTGGACGTCGGGCAGAGCGGCAAGGAGTCGTGGACCGTACTGGCCGATCCGGAAGGGAACGAGTTCTGCGTCGTCCGTCCGAAGGAGACCCTCATCGGCTAGACCCTGGGGACGTAACCGGCGAAGCCTGCCGCCGGATTGCGCGTCAGCCGCGCTCCTCCGGTGCGGCGCACACCAGCACGATCAGCCCCGCGATCCCTCCCGCCAGCCAGCTCGCCAGCATCGCGACCGGGTGGCCGGCCCAGAGTGCGACCAGGAAGCCGACGAAGGCGAACGTGATCACCGCGGCCGCTGCGCGCCGGGGTGCAGGACCGTCTGCCCACGCAGTGCGGAGCATGCCGGAGCGCCGCCAGAGCGACCACAGTCCGAGGGCGCCGGTGACGGCCGTCGCCGCAATGAACGGCATGGGCTGCTGGGGCAAGCGGTCGGTGCCGAACTGCCCGCTGCTCAGGTCGTACAGTCCGTTGAGCAGGACAGCGGGCCCGGCCAGGGCGAACGCGCCCGCCACGATCCGAACGAAGCGGACACCGGTGTACGGGGTCCGCCAGGACGCCTGGTGAATGCGGTGCGCCGCCCCCCTGAAGTCCGTCGCGACGACCCAGCCGAAGCCGGTGGCCCACAACCCCCATACCAATGAGAACAAGCCGCTTCCCCCCACGGTCCCTGCCATTCCGACGCCCCCTGTCTGCCGTGAACTTCCCCCGAGGGCGCAAGGTACGGGGGGTCGAGCAGGTGCCGTCATGCCGGATTCCGGCAGTCTCAGGACGTGTTGACTGCGGGGTGGAAGTCACCGCCCTGTACACGGCCGCCGGCCTGCGGACAGAACCTGACCTAATGCCCTCCTAGGGTCGGGCCATGACACAGACGCAGAAGATTCTTGTCACCGGCGCCACCGGAACTGTCGGCCGCCAGGTCGTCGCCGAACTGGTCTCCCGCGGCCACGCGGTCCGTGCCCTCACCCGGGACACGTCGAAGGCCGCCTTCCCGGCGGGCGTCGAGGTCGTTCAGGGCGACCTGACCGAACCCGACAGTCTGATCCCGGCCCTGGAGGGCGTCACCGGCCTTCACCTGATCACCTTCGGCGCCCATTTCGCTCCGCTGGAGACAGGCCCGCGGATCATGGAGCTGGCGCGCGCGGCAGGCGTGCGTCGGGTCACGGTGCTGCACGGTGGCGGGTCGTCTCCGCTGGAGGACGCCGTGCGTGCCGAGGACGGTGTGGAGTGGACCGTGCTCATGCCGGTCGAGTTCATGGCCAACGCCCTGGAGTGGGCAGGCGGGATCGCGGCCACGGGCGAGGTTCGCGAACCGTTCGTGTCCCGGCTCAGCGCGATGGTCCACGAGGGCGACATCGGCGCCGTCGCCGCGGTCGCCCTCACGGAGGAGGGGCACGGGGGCCAGGAGTACGTGCTCACCGGCCCCGAGCTGCTGACCGTCGGCGACAAGGCGGCGTCGATCGCCGCGGCCTGCGGCAGGGAGATCGACCTGGTGGAGCTGACCGAGGAGGAGGCTGTCGCGCAATGGCGGGCGGCGCACATGCCGGAAGGAGTGATCGACTTCCTGCTCGAGGCGTACGGGAACACCCCGGAGGTGGGCCGTACCGTCGTCGACACCGTCGAGAAGATCACCGGACGACCGGCCCGCACGTTCACCCAGTGGGCCGCGGAGCACGTGGAGGCCTTCACGGCGCAGCCCGTCGCGTCGTAGCCCGGCACGCCGCACGACAGCGGGCCGCCGGGCACCGCACAGCTGCGCCGCCCGGCGCGAAGCGCGGGCGGCGCAGTGAGGTGTTGTGTACGAACGGCGGCGCGGCATCCTCGGCGTGCCGCCGTCGGGTGAGCTGCGTCAGGCAGCCGCGGCGGCGGTCTGCGCGGTCACCTGGCGGATGACCTCGGTCAGCGAGGTGACGACCTCGGCGTCGTCGGCCGGGTGGATCTCGGCGAAGCGGGTCACGGAGCCGGCGATGGACAGCTTGGCGTCCTCGAGGACGGCGCCGCCCGCGATGCCGACTGCCTTGCGGGCATCGTCCTGGGCCCAGACGCCGCCGAACTGGCCGAAGGCGGTGCCGACCACGGCGGCCGGCTTGCCGGTCAGGGCGCCCGCACCGTACGGGCGCGACAGCCAGTCGATCGCGTTCTTCAGCACGGCCGGCATGGTGCCGTTGTACTCCGGCGAGAACAGCAGGAAGGCGTCGGCCTGGCCGGCTGCCTCACGCAGTCGGGCGGCAGCGGCGGGGACGCTGCCCTCGACGTCGATGTCCTCGTTGTAGAAGGGCACCTCGGCGAGGCCCTCGAACAGCTCGACGTCGGTGCCCGTGGGCGCGTGCTTGGCGGCGGCCTCGGCGAGCTGACGGTTGTGGGAGCCGGCGCGGAGGCTGCCGACGAGGGCGAGGATGCGTACAGACATGGGGAACTCCTGGGAAAGGGAGACTGCGGAAGCAAGCGGACCACGGTCCGTTTAAAGTTGTACCACCTAAACGGACCACGGTCCACTTTTTCTTCCCTGGCGTTACGCTGAAGCCATGACCGGTCCCGTCCCTCCGCCCTCCAGGCCGCCCGAGCCCGGCGAGGAGCGGACACATCTCCCGCTCGCGCCGGCCGGTGAGCCGCCGGAGCAGCTGCGGGCGGACGCGGCGCGCAATCGCACGCGTCTGCTGGACGCGGCCTCCCGCCTGCTGACCGGGTGCGGCGCGGCGGACCTCACCATGGAATCGGTGGCCAACGCCGCGGGAGTGGGCAAGGGCACCGTGTTCCGGCGCTTCGGCGACCGCACCGGCCTCCTCCTCGCGCTCCTCGACCATCGGGAGGGGCTGCTCCAGGCCGCCTTCCTCTCAGGACCGCCGCCCATGGGCCCGGGTGCCCCCGCAGCGGAGCGGCTGCACGCCTTCGGCCCCGCCGTCATGCGCCACGAACGAGGTCACCACGAGCTGATCCTGGCCTCCCGCACCGATCCGCTGCGCGCGTACGCCGTCCCGGCCAACCGTCTGCGGCTGAGCCATATCACCATGCTGTTGCGCCAGTTGGACGTCGTCGGCAACCCGGAACTGCTCGCACACACCCTGCTGGGATCGGTCGACACCGCCCTCGTCCACCATCTGACCCTCGAACGCGGCTTCACGCTCGATCAGTTGGAGCAGGGCTGGCACGACCTCGTGACCCGCCTCGTGGAGAATCCGCAGCAGCCCTAGGATCCGTCCTCGCCGCGCGCCTGGATCAGGGCGTGCGTGCCACTGGTGCGCCAGGCCCCGCCCGATGCGTCGAGCGAGCTCAGCGTCCGCGGCTCCAGCCCGACGATGACGTCGGACTTCAACGTACGCAGCGCGGCCACGGGCCCGGGGAAGTACGCCGTACGGTCCGCGAAGGGCGTCGTCGGGTCCCACAGCCGGTCGCCCACGAGGCGGCGGTAGTTGAGGTCGCCCTTCAGGATCGTGAGCGCACCGGCCGACCATTCCTTCCGCAGGTCGGCGGGCATCTCCTCGTACGGCAGCGGCGCGCAGAAGAACGCATGGGCACGTACCTCCAGGCGCCCCTCCCCCATCGCCTCCCAGAGGCGCCGGCCGATCCCGCCCGCAGCACCGGGTGCCCGGACGAGGCGGCGCAGGGAATCGACGACGTCGGCGGTCGTCGCGTCGGAGACGTAGTACGGCCCTGGCTTCACGTGCAGCACGGCACGCTCCGCACGACCTTGCTGCAGCAAGTGGTCGATCAGGATCAGGTCGGGGATCAGCTCCCGGCCGGCGTTGTCCGCCACCACGGAGACAGTCGTCGGCGCCCCCACAGGAAGCAGCGACCACAGCAGGGCGCTGTCGTCGGCGACCAGCCCGGGGTCCGCGTCTCCCAGGGGCTGGTCGGCCGCAACCCGGAAACCGAGATCGGCGCGGTTGCCCCAGAGGGAGGCGTGCAGCAGAGCCGTCGCCCGCTCGTCGGCCGGGGCGTCGGCGAGCCGGTCCAGGGAACGGAGCTCGTCGTCGACCGCGCTGCCGTTCAGTTCGGCCAGCTTGAAGGGCGCGAAGGGGTCGATGCCCTGCCACGGCCCTTCCTCGACGTACTCGATGGCCGCGAGGAGCCTGCGGTAGAAATAGCTCTCGGCCCAGAGGAACGGGGCGTCGAACCATGACCGCCCGAAGTGCTCGCGCCCCCAGGCCTGCCAGATTCCGTGGTCCGGGGCCGCGGGGTCGAGGGGCTCCACGACCCCGTGCGTGATCTCGTCCAGCAGCGCATCGAGCGCCCGGTGCTGCCGGGGACCGTACGGAAAGGCCTCGCGCACCTGCTGGATCAGCGCCGGATGGCGCTCGGCCAGCACGCCCCGGGCGAACGAACCGGGCTCGTTGCCGAGGATCACCGGTGCGCCGGAATCTCCTGCCGTCACTGAAGCCGCTCGCGTATCGCCCATGCGCAACAGTCTGCCGGGTCACGGGGCGGGTCGGCCGGACAGGGAGGGTCGGCCGTACGGGGAGAGTCGCCCCATAGTCGGATACCCACGCCCCCTAGGGGGTGAAGGTATCCGGCAACCCGTGCCACACTTCCAGCGATACCCAAGGGGGCTTGGGGCATCAACTATCAGGGGGCTGGTTCGATGATCCACATCACGTTGGGCGACATGAAGTCCGTCGAGCCCGAGGACGACTTCCTCGGACGCTCGGTCATCGGCTGGAGTCCCGGCATGACCGACGATCAGCTGTACGAGGCCGGGCGCGGCTGCTGGGTCCTCGGCGCCCGCGCCGACCGCGAGCACTACGCGCTGCTCAGCGCCCACGGCATCGTCCGCCAGGCCATCCGGATCGAGGGAATCACGCCGGCCGGACCCTCACGCCGAGCCATCGAGGGGACTGTCCTCAAGGCGGGCGAGGACCCCGTGTACGACGCCTTCGTCGGGAAACCGTCCCCCGTCGAGGGGGCCCGCAACCCCATCACGTACTTCGACTCCCCCCACGGCGCCCGCACATGCGCCTGCGGCTGCGACGAACGCGTTGCCCTCGGGCACTTCCTGCCCGGGCACGACCAGATCGCCCTCCACAAGCGCGTCGCCCTGATCGGCACGGTCTACGAGTTCATCAACTGGTTCGACGAGACCCACCGCGGGCTCGTCGACGAGGACGTCTACGTCACGGCCTCGGGCGACAAGTGGCACCTCAAGGAGGACTGCCCCGGCATCAAGGCCGGACAGAGGACGGCCGGCATCGACCACCACGTCGAGGCGATCAGCCGCGCCAAGGCGGCAGCGCGCGGCAAGAGGCCGTGCGGCAACTGCGCCACCGGCCCGTGAGTCCCATCGCCCCCTGTGGGCACGCTGCTTGACGCAGCGGGCCGGGCGCGTCCACCCCGGCGCCCGGCCCGCCGGACGCATCCGGGAACCGGCACATGCGTACCGCGGGGGCTGGTTACGATATGTCTCGGCTCAGATGACTTACCCCAGAAAGGGAACCTGCACCCATGCCGGCCGAGACATTCGAGTTCCAGGTAGAAGCGCGTCAGCTCCTGCAGATGATGATCCATTCGATCTACTCGAACAAGGACGTCTTCCTGCGGGAGCTCATTTCCAATTCCTCGGACGCACTCGACAAGCTGCGCCTTGAAACTCTCCGTGACGACACCATCAAGGCGGACTCTTCCGACCTCCATATCTCCGTCGAGGCAGATAAGGAGCAGCGCACACTGACCGTGCGCGACAACGGAATCGGGATGTCGCACGACGAGGTCGTGCAGTTGATCGGAACGATCGCGAACTCCGGAACGGCGAAATTCCTGCAGGAATTGAAGGAAGCCAAGGACTCCGCAACGTCCGAGGAACTCATCGGGCAGTTCGGTGTCGGTTTCTATTCGAGCTTCATGGTGGCCGACGAGGTCACGCTCCTCACCCGGCGCGCCGGCGAGAGCCAGGGCACGCGCTGGACGTCCAGCGGCGAGGGCACGTACACCGTCGAGTCCGTCGACGACGCCCCGCAGGGCACCGCGGTCACTCTGCGGCTCAAGCCCGAGGACACCGAGGACCAGCTCTTCGACTACACGTCCCCCTGGAAGCTCAGGGAGATCGTCAAGCGGTACTCGGACTTCATCACCTGGCCCATCCGCATGGCCGCCGCGACGGCGGGCGAGGACGGGGCGGAGCCCGAGACCGAGACGGTCAACTCGATGAAGGCGCTGTGGGCCCGGTCGAAGAACTCCGTGACCGATGAGGAGTACAGCGAGCTGTACAAGCACATCAGCCACGACTGGACCGACCCGCTCGAGACGATCCGCATGCAGGCGGAAGGCACTTTCGAATATCAGGCCCTGCTTTTCCTTCCGTCCCACGCACCGCAGGACCTGTTCATGCAGGGACACAAGCGCGGGGTTCAGCTCTACGTCAAGCGCGTATTCATCATGGATGACTGCGAAGCGCTCATGCCGACGTATCTCCGCTTCGTGAAGGGCGTTGTCGACGCGCAGGACCTCTCACTCAACGTGTCGCGCGAAATCCTTCAGCAGGACCGCCAGATCGAGCTGATGCGCCGCCGGCTGGTCAAGAAGGTGCTCTCGACGGTGAAGGACATGATGTCCGCCGCCCCGGAGAAGTACGGGACGCTCTGGAAGGAATTCGGTCGGGTCCTCAAGGAAGGCCTGCTCCAGGACTTCGAGAACCAGGACACGATCCTGGAGATCTCCTCGTTCGCCTCGACCCAGGACGAGGAGGGGCTGACCACGCTGCGCTCGTACGTGGAGCGCATGAAGGAGGGTCAGGAGCAGATCTTCTACATGACGGGCGAGTCACGCGCGGCCATGGAGAGCTCGCCCCACATGGAGGCCTTCCGCGCCAAGGGCTTCGAGGTCCTCCTCCTCACGGATCCGGTCGACGAGGTCTGGGTCCAGTCCGTGCCGGAGTTCGACGGCAAGCAGCTGCAGTCGATCGCCAAGGGCGAGGTCGACCTCGACACCGACGAGGAGAAGAAGCAGGTCGAGGCCGAGCGCGAGAGGCAGCAGCAGGACTACGCCGGTCTCCTGACCTGGATGACCGAGCAGCTGGGCGAGAACGTGAAGGAGGTCCGGCTCTCCTCGCGGCTCACCGTCTCCCCGGCCTGCATCGTCTCGGACACGCACGATGCCACCCCCGCCCTGGAGAACATGTACCGCGCCATGGGACAGGAGGTACCGCGCACCAAGCGGATCCTCGAACTCAACCCCTCGCACCCGCTGATCAGCGGACTGAGGAAGGCGCACGCCGGACAGGGGGACGGTGCGGAGGCCGGTACGGAGCTGGCCGAGGCGGCCGAGCTCGTCCACGGGCTCGCCCTCCTGTCGGACGGTGGCGAACTGAGCGATCCTTCGCGCTTCAGCAGGCTGATGGCGGACCGGTTGGAACGCACACTGTAATCAGACCCGCACACACGAACCGCGGCCGCCAGGTGCTCCTGGCGGCCGCGGTCGTGTGTGCGGGCGGGACCGCAGTCGCGTGCGGGCGGGACGGCAGTTCGCGTTCGGGGCGGGTCGGCAGTCGACTTCCGGGGTGGGTCGGCAGTCGAGTTCCGGGGACGGCAGTTGTGAAGGCGGACTCCCGCGGCGTACGGGCGACGGACGGCCGCGAACTCACCTCTCGTGGTGACGCAGAGGAGTCACGGGCACGGCGCAGATGATCCACAACTTCACCCATTTGAGGGCCAGTTGAAGGTTTATCTACGCGCGGAGCATCGACTCCCGAACGATCATTCGGGCATATCAGACGACTTCCTGCAGCGCCATTACCGGCGGGTACCGGGAGCTGCTACAAACATGCTCGCCCCACGAACTCCCCACCCATCCCCCACACTTCGAAGGGCTGGCAGTCATGTCAGTACGAACCTTCTGGGCCGCCGCATCCACCCTCGCCATCGCCACCGTGGCCGCACTCGGCATGGCACAACCGGCGTCCGCCGCCGCCGACAACTACGTAGCTCTCGGTGACTCCTACTCCTCAGGTGTAGGCGCCGGGAACTACACCTCGGAAAGCGGCGGGTGCATGCGCAGCACCAACGCCTACCCGTCCCTCTGGGCAGCCGCGAACGCCCCGTCGTCGTTCAAGTTCGTCGCCTGCTCGGGCGCGACGACTGGTTCCGTCTCCAGCGGTCAGCTGAGCGCGCTGAGTTCATCGACCACGCTGGTCAGCGTGACGGCCGGCGGCAATGACGTCGGGTTCGCGGACGTCATGCAGACCTGTGTCCTGCAGAGCGAGGCCACGTGTGTGAGCCGCGTGAACACGGCGGTCTCACAGATGGAGAACTCGCTGCCGACGAGCCTCGACTCGCTCTACGGAAACATTCGTTCAAGGGCACCGCAGGCGCATGTGGTCGTGCTCGGGTACCCGCGCTTCTACAAGCTCTCGGGCAGCTGCATCGCCGGGCTCACGGAGACCGAGCGCGGGGCGATCAACAACGCGTCCAACGTCCTGAACGGAGTGCTCGCCAAGCGGGCGGCGGACGCCGGGTTCACCTTCTCCAGCGTGGTGGACGAGTTCACGGGACACGAGCTCTGCTCGGGTGACGCCTGGATCCACAGCGTGTCGATTCCGATCTCCAACTCCTACCACCCCAAGGCGATCGGGCAGTCGAACGGGTACCTGCCCGCCTTCCGTTCTGTGGCGTAACGCGCGTAGAAACCCCTCAGGCAGGCGGCGGGCACCACCGGGTCGGTCCGTCCCGGTGGTGCCCGTCGCACCGCTGTCGGGTGAGGAAGGGCTCAGGTGCGTCGGGCTTCCCGTGCGGGGCGGGGCAGCGTCAGTGCCGCGACGGCTGCGAGTACGGCCGTGGCGACCGCCACCCACCAGCCCTGGCGGAACCCGTCGAGGGCCGCTTCGGAGGCGGCAGGAGTACCGAGCAGCGTGACCATCAGGGCTACACCCAGGACGGCACCGGTCTGGCGGGCCATGGTGGTGACGGCCAAGCCGGTGGCGAAGCGGGTGGGCGGCAGGGCTGCGGCCGCGGCACCGACCAGGGTGGGGAGCGCGAAGCCGACCCCGATGCCGGTGATCAGCATGCCGGGGAGGAAACCGGTTGCGTACTGGGGATCGGTGCCGAGCGCCGTGGCCCACCAGGCAAGTCCCGCCCCGAACAACAGGCAGCCGAAAGCTGCCGTCCGGCCGGCGCCCAGGCGGCGTACGACGGGTCCTGACGTGACGGCGAGCAGCGGAACGACCAAGGGCCCGGGGGCGATCGCCAGGCCCGTACGGATCGCCGAGTACCCCCACACCTGCTGACACCAGAGCACCGAGGTGAGCAGCATCGCCGCGAAGGCGACCGTGAAGAGCAGGGCCGCGAGCGTGGCGGCGGCGAAGGCGGGGGTACGCAGCAGGGGAAGTTCGATCACCGGAGCCGCGTGCCGGGCGGAGCGCAGCAGAAACGCCGCGGCGAGGACGACCGTCACGAGGAGTGCGGCGAGGACTCCGGGCGAACTCCAGCCCCAGGCATCCGCCTTGACCAGTCCGAGCGCCAGGGCGCCGATCGCGAGGGTGAGGAGCGCAGCGCCCGCGAGGTCCGGGAGGCGGCCCTCACGGTCCGGACGGGTGTCGGGCAGCAGCCTGGCTCCGGCGACCAGGCCGACCGCACCGACCGGCACGTTGACCAGGAACACCCAGCGCCAGTCGGCCTCGACGAGCAGCCCGCCGAGGACCGGGCCGAGGCCGGCGGCTATCCCGCCGATCGCCGCCCAGCCGCGAATGGCCTGCGGGCGGCGCTCCGGCGGGGTGCCGACGAGAAGCAGGGCGAGCGACGTCGGCATCAGGGCCGCGGCACCGGCGGCCTGGAGGACGCGGGCAGCTACCAGCCAGCCGACGTCGGGCGCGAGGGCACAGAGGGCGGAAGCGACCGTGAAGACCGCCAGGCCCAGCAGAAAGCCACGGCGGTGGCCGTACCGGTCGGCCAGCCGGCCCGCGACGACGAGCAGGGCGGCGAAGACGATCGCGTACGCGTTCAGTACCCACGAGAGCGAGGAGAGCGAACTGCCTTCGAAGGAGTCGCCCAGCGCGGGGACCGCGACGTTGACGATGAACAGATCGAGGTTCACGACGAAGACTCCGGCCGAGACGATCCAGACGGAGCCGCGAGAAGCGCGCGAGGCAATGGGTGCGAGGGATGCGGGGCCCTGGTGCGCCGGGGGGTGCGGGGAAGCAGGTGGGTTTGATTTTCCAACTGTCATGACGGCAAGCTAGCGCCAGTGAGTTTGAGATGGCAACCTAGTAGGGATGAGTGCCTCGGAAAGTCCTGCCGCCAACCACCCGGCCGACCTTGCTGCAGCCCGCCCGGCCGCGCCCCGCCCTGCCGCCGCGCTGCCCGGGCGGCCCTGTTCCGCCGCCGCCACGCTCCAGGTGGTGGGCGAGAAATGGGCACTGCTCGCGGTGCGCGAGATCTTCTTCGGCAACCACCGGTTCGAGGCGATCGCCCGCAACACCGGTGCGCCCCGCGACCGGCTCGCCGCCAGGCTGCGCACGCTGGAGGAGGCGGGGGTGATCGAGCGGCGGCCCTACAACGAGCGCCCGCCGCGCTACGAGTACCACCTCACGCCATCCGGCCGGGATCTCGCTCCGGTGATCCGGGCCCTGCTGGACTGGGGCGACCGCTGGGTCAACGAGGAGCCGCCGGTGGTCATGGTCCACGATCCCCGCACGGCGAACACCGAGGAGTCCGCGCACGACCTCGATGCCGCATGGGTCTGCCGCACCTGTGGCGAGGAGGTCGCCGTGAACACCCTCACCGTGGACGTCCGCGCCCCCGGCTGGGACCGGGCGGGCCCGGTCGCGGCGCCGTAAGCAGGCGCGGTTCGGCCGACAGGAGGGGCGGGGGTGGTTCAGTACCGCTCGACGAGGTGCTCCCGGCCCGCCGGGGGCTCGTAGGGCTCGGGCCAGAAGTCCGTGACCGCGGTGATCAGCCCCTGGGTGTCGAACGTGAAGAAGTGGATGGCGTGCATCCGGTCGGGGCCATCCGTGACCAGTGTCCGGGCGGCGGCCTGCAGCCCCTCCCCGTCGGCCACGATCCGCTCGATCCGGACGTGCCAGTCCCCCGGAAAGTCCCGGTTGAACGCGACGTACCGCTCCTTGCCGAGGATCCGCTCGCGGCTCTGCGGCAGGTCGTAGACCACGTCGTCGGCGAGCGTCGCGGCGAAGGCGTCCCAGTCGCGGGCGTCGGCCGCGGCCCAGTACGCCTCCACCGCGCCCCGCACCTCGGCCGTACCGACAGAACTGCCGGAGCTGATTCCGGGCCCGTCCGCCGCGCCCGCCCTGTCCGTCGTGTCAGCCGTCTCAGTCATGGGAACGAGTGTGACCCATGCCACTGACAATCGGCCGCACGTCCGGCCCGGTCAGCCGCTGACCGGGCGCGATGCCTTGAGCGAGTACATCATCGGGATGCGCGGACGGTCCGCCGCGAATCGGTAGTAGCCGTCCGCGTGCCGCTTCAGCGCCGGGTAGCGCGCGAAGAGCGAGGCGTCGTGCTCGTGCAGGAAATCGATCCGCAGCCCGGCCGCCGCCAGCGCCGAAACCACCTCGCCGACCGGGTGCTGCCATTCGACGCTGCGGTTGTGGACGGTCTCGGCGTCGAAGTCGGCGTACGTGCCCGGCGTCTCGTCCACCCAGGGATCACGGCTGAAGTAGTCGTACGTGATCGTCGAGCCGGTCTCGTCGTCGAGGCAGTCGGTCAGAGGGTGGAACTCGGCGAGGTAGAGAAAACCGCCCGGGGCGACCAGCGAGGCGGCGATCTCCGCCCACCGGTCCACGTCCGGCAGCCAGTTCAGCGCACCGAGCCCGGTGTAGACGATGTCGTACGAGGAATCGGGAACGGCCTGCGCCGCGTCGTACACATCGGCGGCCACGAACGCCGCTCGCTCCGGCGGCAGTCCCAGCGAACGGGCCAGCCCGCGGGCCGTCTCGACGGCGGGTTCGGAGAAGTCGAGCCCGACGACGTGCGCGGCGCCGTGACGGGCCCAGGAGAGGGTGTCGAGTCCGATGTGGCACTGCAGATGCAGCAGCGTCCGGCCCGTGACATCTCCGACCTCGGCGAGCTCGAAGTCACGCAGGGCGTCCTTGCCCGCACGGAAGGCATCGAGGTCGTAGAAGTCGCCGGCGGCGTGAATGGCCACGCGTTCGTCCCAGCGCGCACGGTTCGCTTCGTGCCAGTCGTCAGGCGTCGGTGCATACATGCCGGGAAAGTTACCCACAGGCTGGGGGTGCGTGCGAACAGTTATCCACAGGCCGCCCGGCTCCGCAGCCGAATCGGGTTGGATGGGGTCATGAGCGACACACAGAACGACCCGTCCGTACCTGAGTGGGAGCAGCGTTTCCGCGCTGCCCGCGTGTCCCTGCCCGACTGGGCGGAGGACGCTCCCGACCGCTCGCTCTTCGTCTCCAACGCGACCGGCACGTACGAGCTGTACGCATGGGACCGGGCGACCGGGGAGCAGCGCCAGGTGACGGACCGGCCCAACGGGACGACCGACGGCGTGCTGACGCCGGACGGCGAGGCCGTCTGGTGGTTCGCCGACACCGACGGCGACGAGTTCGGCGTGTGGATGCGGCAGCCCTTCGGCGGCGGCGCGGACGAGCCGGCCGCACCCGGCCTGGAGCCCTCCTACCCGGCCGGTCTCGCGATCGGACGGGACGGGACGGCGGTGGTCGGCCGGTCCACGGACGAGGACGGCACGACCGTCCACCTCGTGCGACCCGGGTCCGAGCCGGCCGTGATCTACCGGCACCGGGAGTCCGCCGGGGTCGGGGACCTGTCGCACGACGGCAGCCTGATCGCCCTCGAGCACACCGAGCACGGGGACGCGATGCACTCCGCGCTGCGGGTCGTGCGGCCGGACGGTTCGACGGTCGCCGAGCTGGACGACACCGAGGGCGGCACGAAGGAGCTCGGCCTGTCGGTGCTGGGCTTCGCCCCCGTGGCGGGTGACACCCGGCTGCTCGTCGGTCATCAGCGCCGCGGCCGCTGGGAGCCGATGATCTGGGATCCGGTGGCCGGGACGGAGACGGATCTCCCGGTCGATCTGCCCGGCGACGTGGGTGCCGAGTGGTATCCGGACGGATCCGCGCTGCTGATCGAGCACGGCTTCGAGGCGCGCAGCGAGCTGTGGAGGTACGAGCCGGGCGCGAAGGGCCCGGTCCGCGTCGAGACCCCCGCCGGCACGGTGTCGGGCGCCACGGCCCGCCCCGACGGCACGGTGGAGTATCTGTGGTCGTCGGCCGCGCAGCCGCCCGCCGTACGGGCCACGACGGGCGCGGTCGTCCTCGATCCGCCCGGCGCTAAGGCTCCGGCTTCCGTGCCCGTGCAGGACGCCTGGGTGGACGGGCCCGGAGGCCGCATCCATGCCCTGGTGCAGACGCCCGCCACCGGTGACGGACCGTTCCCCACCATCTTCGAGATACACGGCGGGCCCACCTGGCACGACAGCGACGCGTTCGCGTCCGGTCCGGCCGCCTGGGTGGACCACGGTTTCGCCGTCGTGCGGGTCAACTACCGCGGGTCGACCGGTTACGGGCGCGCCTGGACGGACGCGCTCAAACACCGGGTCGGACTGATCGAGCTGGAGGACATCGCGGCGGTCCGGGACTGGGCGGTGAAGTCTGGGCTCGCGGACCCGGCGCGGCTGGTCCTCGCCGGCGGCTCGTGGGGCGGCTATCTGACCCTGCTCGGGCTCGGCACGCAGCCGGACTCCTGGGCGCTGGGGCTGGCGGCGGTCCCGGTCGCCGACTACGTCACCGCGTACCACGACGAGATGGAGGCCCTGAAGGCGATGGACCGCACGCTGCTGGGCGGGACACCGGAGGAAGTACCGGAGCGTTTCGAGGCGTCGTCCCCGCTGACGTACGTGGATGCCGTGCGTGCGCCGGTCTACATCTCGGCGGGGGTCAACGACCCGCGCTGCCCGATCCGCCAGGTGGAGAACTACGTGGACCGCCTCGCCGCGCGCGGTGCCGTCCACGAGGTGTACCGGTACGACGCGGGGCACGGCTCGCTCGTCGTGGAGGAGCGGATCAAGCAGGTCCGGCTGGAGCTCGATTTCGCGCTGAGGCATCTGGGGCAGGCAGCCGGGACGGACAGCTGAAGCGAACGGGAGAGACGGGTATCGCAGACAGGCAACGCAGACGGGCAACGCGGACAGCCAACGCGGACAGTCCCCGCGGACAGTCAACCCGGCCGGTCAACCCGGACGGGCAGCTGAGACGGGCAGCCGGGTGGACGCCCGGGACGGGCAACTGGCCGGTCCGGCAGGGGTAAGGAGCGAATAAATGGGGCACCCCGCTCCGGGCGCCCGGAGCGGGGAACCGTACCGTGGAGGGGTGTACCGGTTCCTGCTGACCCCGCGATGGTGGGGGATCAACCTCTTCGTCGTGCTGGCCATCCCGTTCTGCGTGTTCATGGGCACCTGGCAGCTCGGCCGCTTCGAGGACCGCGTGCAGTCGCACGAGGAGGCCGAGAAGCAGCCCGATCCGGGCACCCGGACCGCGAAGCCGCTCGCCGAGCTGCTGCCCGTGGACCAGAAGACCTCCGGCCGGCCCGCCGTCACGACCGGGACGTACGCCGACCAGTTCCTGGTCCCCGGGCGCAAGCTCGACGACCGCGACGGCTTCTACGTGCTGAATCTGCTGCGTACCGACAGCGGCAAGGCCCTCCCGGTCGTACGGGGCTGGCTGCCCGGCACCGCGGGTCGCGCGGACGTGCCCGCGGCTCCGGCCGGTGAGGTCACCGTGACCGGCGATCTGCAGGCTTCCGAGAACACGGGCAGCGACGGCGTCAGCACCAGGGGCGGGCTCCCCGAGGGACAGCTCGGCATGATCAGCGCCGCGTCCCTGGTGAACCTCGTCCCGTACGACGTGTACGACGCCTGGGTGACCCTGACGGAGCCCGAGGCGGGTGGCTCGGGCGGTTCGATGAAGCCCGTGCCCGCCGCGGCTGCACAGGGCAGCGGGCTCGACCTGAAGGCCTTCCAGAACCTCGGCTACACCGGCGAGTGGTTCGTCTTCGGCGGCTTCGTCCTGTTCATGTGGTTCAGGCTGCTGCGCCGCGAGGCGGAGGCCGCACGCGACGTGGAGCTGGGACTCGCGGCCGACGCCGACTGAGGCGTACGGGCACAGGAGGTACGCGAGAGGCCGAAGCACGCGAGAGGCCCGCCGGATCCTGTCCGGCGGGCCTCTCGACGTACGTACCGTCGTTCCGTCGTGCGGGCCAGCTACGAGGCGTTCAGTACGCCCGTGCGGTAGATCGTGCCCGCGCAGGCGTGGGAGATCGTGGTCTCCGCCGTCGGCGCTCCCACCTCCGGGGTGTGCGTCACCGCGACACTGCCGTCCGCCGGGCCCTCGTCCGCACTGCCGAACTGCGGTGCCATGTCCGCCGTCGTCGTCCCCGCTCCGGCGGCACCACCGCCCCCGTCGCCCTCGGTGGGCGTCGGGCTGGGCGAACCGCCGGTGGTCGGGCAGGCCTCCGTCGGCACCCAGGCGAACTGCACCTCGTACGCCATCGTCGGCTTCAGCAGCACCGTGCCCGGCTCCAGCGACGGATCGGGCAGCCCGGCCGCCGGGTCACCCGCGGCGTGCTGCACGACGGCGATCCTCTGCGGGTCGGCGGCGCCCGCCACCTGGAAGCCGACCGTGCCGTTGCTGGTCACCGAACAGCCCTTGTCGGACGCGTTGGCGATCCTGAAGGTGCCGTACACCGTGCCGTCCGCGCCCGCCTCGCCCGACTGGGCGGAGGCGACGCGGAGCTGGCTGGGGTCGCAGGCCGGCAGGGCCGCCACCTCGGACTGCGGCAGGTCGTCGACGCCCGTCCCGCTGCCCTCGGTGTCCGAGCCCTCGTCCTGCGACGGCGCCGTGGAATTGCCCGCCTCGCCGTCGCTGCCCTCGATCTGCTGATCGGCTGGGTCGGCGTTCTGCCCGCTGTCGGCCTCGGCACCGGAATCATCACCGTTGCCGCCCTGGGTCTGCTCGCCGTGACCGGCGATGGCCGGGTTGGCACTGTTGGAGGCGTCCGAGTTCGCCACGTGGACGAACGCGGGCACCGCCGTACCGATCAGCAGCGCCGCAGCCGCCGCGCCCACCACGGCCTGACGCCGCTTGGCGCGCCGCGCGGGCACCGCACGGTGCAGACGGTCGAGCGTGCCGTCCGGGGGTTCGAGGGTCCGGACCGCGCCGTGGAGCATGCGGCGCAGCGCGGCCTCGTCCATGTCCGTACCGCCGCGGCCGCTCCCGAAGAGTTCGGTCAGCGTGCCGCCTCCGCCGGACGCACCGGCATCGGTCCCGCCGGCCTCTGCCGCAGCCTCGCCGGAGGTGCCGGCCCTGCCGGTGGTATCGGCTCCGTCCGAGGCGTCGGCCCCGTCCGTCGCGCCGGTCCCGCCGGAGGCGGCGACGCCCTCGCCCGCGGCCACGTTCTTGCCCTGCTCCCCCCGGCCGCCGTGCTCCGGCTCGGTGTTCGGGGTCTTCTCCGGCCCGTGGTTCACAATTCCGTTTCCAGTCCGGTCATCGTCGTGCCTGTGCTCGGGTCCGCTCATGCCTGCGCCTCCATCACGACGCGCAGTGCCGCAATTCCCCGGGAGCCGTACGCCTTCACCGAACCGAGCGATATACCCAGCGTCTCCGCGACCTGGGCCTCCGTCATGTCCGAGAAGTAGCGCAGCACCAGCACCTCGCGCTGGCGGCGCTGCAGCCCCTTCATCGCCTTGATCAGCGCATCGCGCTCCAGCTGGTCGTAAGCACCCTCCTCGGCGCTCGCCATGTCCGGCATCGGCTTGGACAGCAGCTTCAGCCCGAGGATGCGGCGGCGCAGCGCGGACCGGGAGAGGTTGACCACCGTCTGCCGGAGGTACGCGAGCGTCTTCTCCGGATCGCGCACACGGTTGCGCGCCGAGTGCACGCGGATGAACGCCTCCTGCACCACGTCCTCGCAGGACGCGGTGTCGTCCAGGAGGAGGGCCGCGAGGCCCAGCAGCGAACGGTAGTGGGCGCGATAGGTCTCGGTGAGATGGTCGACCGTGGTTCCTGCCGCCACCGTCTCGTCAGCGCCCTCGCGCTGCGACGGCAGCGCGGTGGGTCGCGCAGCGGGCATGGGCGCAATCACCGGCATACCGCCGGCTGCGCGGGGCCGCCGGAGCGGACGCACCGAAGCGCCGCGCAACGGGCCCACCACTGTGATGTCGAGAACCTCTGCCACGCCAGTTGGACACGCTTCCCCCCGTCAGGGTTGTACGCCAACGGCACCGCGTTCGATGCTGTGCGACATGCCCTCATTCGTACCTGCTCTTCCCCAAATGCCCCGAAAACGCATCCAGCCTCGCAAGAAGTGACGGCATAGACGCGCCGCATCCGGCTAGCGGTTGCAGGAGGCCAGGAGATCATCGTCGGATATGGCAACGCCCCAGCTCAAGAGGTTCAGACCAGCAAGTTGCTCACAGGGCGTACACAGATCCTACAAAACGGGTTCGATCAACCTCGAGGGAATTCCTTGGCCACGGCTTCGGCGATCTGAGCCACGTTGAGAGCCGCACCTTTTCGGAGGTTGTCTCCGCAGATGAACATCTCGACGGCCCGCGGATCGTCCATCGACTGCCGTACCCGCCCCACCCAGGTCGGGTCGGTGCCCACTACATCGGACGGCGTGGGGAAGTCGCCGGCCGCCGGACTGTCGAAGAGCACCACTCCGGGCGCCGTCGCCAGGATCTCGTGCGCCCGGTCCACCGCCACCTCGTTCTCGAAGCGTGCGTGGACGGACATGGAGTGCGTCGCGATGACGGGGACGTACACACAGGTCGCCGTGACCTTCAGTTCCGGCAGGCCCAGGACCTTGCGGCACTCCCGGCGGATCGCGAGCTCCTCGGACGACCAGCCGCCCCCGGCGTCGGCGCCCGCCCACGGCACCACGTTCAGCGCGACAGGAGCCGCGAAGGGGCTCTTCTCCCCGTCGCCCAGCGCCCGGCGTACGTCCCCGGGGCGGGTGCCCAGCTCCGTACCGGCCACCAGCGACAGCTGCTCGCGGAGCGCGGCGACGCCGTCGCGGCCCGCGCCGCTCACCGCCTGGTACGACGAGACGATCAGCTCCCGCAGCCCGAACTCGGCATGCAGGGCGCCGACCGCGACGATCAGCGACAGCGTCGTGCAGTTCGGGGACGCGACGATGCCGCGCGGCCTCAGCCGCGCGGCATGCGGGTTGATCTCGGGGACGACCATGGGCACGTCGTCGTCCAGACGGAAAGCCGCCGAGTCGTCGATGACCACAGCACCCTTCGACGCGGCGACCGGGCCCCACTGCGCGGCCACCTCGTCCGGCACCAGGAACAGGGCCACGTCCACGCCGTCGAACACGTCCTCGCCGAGCGCGAGGACCTCGGTCTCCTCACCGCGTACGACCAGCTTGCGGCCGGCCGAACGCGGAGAGGCGACCAGCTTCACCTCGCCCCAGACATCCGCGTGCTCGGAGAGGATCTGGAGCATGACGCCACCGATCGCCCCGGTCGCGCCTACGACCGCGAGCGAAGGGCGGCGCTGCGTCATCGGCCGGTGCCCCCGTACACGACAGCCTCGTCGGAGTCGCTGTCGAGACCGAAGGCGGTGTGCACGGCGCGCACGGCCTCGTTGACGTCGTCGACCCGGGTGACGACCGAGATACGGATCTCGGACGTCGAGATCAGCTCGATGTTCACGCCGACGTCGGACAGCGCCTCGAAGAAGAGCGCCGTGACACCCGGGTTGGTCTTCATACCGGCGCCGACCAGGGAGATCTTGGCGATCTGGTCGTCGTAGCGCAGCGACTCGAAGCCGATGCCCGCCCGGGCGCGCTCCAGGGCGTCGATGGCCTTGCGGCCCTCCGCCTTGGGCAGCGTGAAGGTGATGTCGGTCAGACCGGTCGACGCGGCGGAGACGTTCTGGACGACCATGTCCATGTTGATCTCGGCGTCCGCGATCGCGCGGAAGATCGCCGCGGCCTCACCGGGCTTGTCCGGCACGCCGACGACCGTGACCTTGGCCTCGGAGACGTCGTGGGCGACTCCGGAGATGATGGCGTGCTCCACCTGCTGGTCCCCTTGCGGCTCGTTGCTGACCCAGGTGCCGCGCAGTCCGGAGAAGGACGAGCGCACGTGGATCGGGATGTTGTAACGGCGTGCGTACTCGACGCAGCGGTGCAGCAGCACCTTGGAGCCGGACGCGGCCAGCTCCAGCATGTCCTCGAAGGAGATCCAGTCGATCTTCTGGGCCTTCTTCACGACCCGGGGGTCGGCGGTGAAGACACCGTCCACATCGGTGTAGATCTCACAGACCTCGGCGTCCAGCGCTGCGGCCAGCGCGACAGCGGTGGTGTCGGACCCGCCGCGGCCGAGGGTGGTGATGTTCTTGCCCTCCTGGCTCACACCCTGGAACCCGGCGACGATGGCGATGTTGCCCTCGTCGATCGAGGTCCTGATGCGGCCCGGCGTGACATCGATGATGCGCGCTTTGTTGTGGACCGAGTCGGTGATGACACCGGCCTGGCTGCCCGTGAACGACTGGGCCTCGTGGCCCAGGTTTTTGATCGCCATCGCCAGCAGGGCCATGGAGATCCGTTCTCCGGCGGTCAGCAGCATGTCGAACTCACGCCCGGCAGGCATCGGGGATACCTGCTCGGCGAGATCGATCAACTCGTCCGTCGTGTCGCCCATCGCGGACACCACGACAACCACCTGGTTGCCGTTCTTCTTGGCATCGACGACTCGCTTGGCGACGCGCTTGATGCCTTCGGCATCGGCTACGGAGGAGCCTCCGTACTTCTGCACGACAAGGCCCACGTGCGCTCCTCGCTCAATAATGTTCCGGTCGGCTCAGTTTAACGAGCAGTCCGGAATCGACCCGCCCTTACCAGATGGTGAGATGTCCCGCCCACCAGATGGTCCGGCGTGTCGACCCGAACTGCTCGTATCCGTCTGCTGCCCACTGCCTTGCCCCGCACGCCTGTTTGTGTCCCAGGCCACAGGAGTGGCCGGGTGTCACTTGACCGGCCGCAGCCCCAGTGGTCCCGCGATCTCCTCCGCCATCACACGGCCCGCCTCCTCGGCGAGGTCGTCCTCGCCCGGGTCCTGGTCCGTGTCCAGGCCGTCGAGCTCCTGGAGGGGCTGGTTCAGCCGGATGTGGGCGATCAGGGACTGGAGGGCGCGCAGGGTCGCCGACGCGGTGGAGCCCCAGTTGGAGAAGTACGAGAACTGCCACCACCACATGGCCTCGGCGGTACGGTCCGCCTCGTAGTGGGCCAGTCCGTGGCCGAGGTCCGTGACCAGGTCGGCCAGGTCGTCGGAGATGCGGTGCGGAACGGGCGATTTGCGGGGCTCGTACGGGTCGAAGACCTCGGAGTAGACGTCGATCGGCTCCAGGAGGGCCGCGAAGCGCTCACGCAGGCCGTCGGCGTCCGGTTCGGGGCCCAGATCCGGCTCGTAGCGCTCATCCGGGAGGATGTCCTCGTACGCGCCGAGCCTGCCCCCCGCCAGCAGGAGCTGGGAGACCTGGAGGAGCAGGACGGGTACGGCCTCCTCCGGCTCCTCGGCCTTGGACACCTCGGTGACCGCGACGATGAACGTCTTGATCTGGTCCGCGATCTGGACGGCGAAGTCGTCCGGGTCCTGCGTGACGGAGTTCAGCGTGGCGTCAGACATCGAGGAGACCTCCCGTGGGCACGGTCGCGAACGGTGGGTAGAACATAGCGTCGCCGTACGTAAAACCGCCGTCAGACATCGAGCAGCCGCCTCCCCTCGAACGCGCGGCCGAGGGTGACCTCGTCCGCGTACTCCAGGTCGCCGCCCACCGGCAGGCCGCTGGCCAGCCGCGTCACCCGCAGGCCCATCGGCTTGACCATCCGCGCCAGGTACGTCGCGGTGGCCTCGCCCTCCAGGTTGGGGTCCGTCGCGAGGATCAGCTCCGTGATGGAGCCGTCCGCGAGCCGGGCCAGCAGCTCACGGATGCGCAGATCGTCGGGGCCGACGCCCTCGATCGGGCTGATCGCGCCGCCGAGGACGTGGTAGCGGCCCCGGAACTCACGGGTCCGCTCGATCGCGACGACGTCCTTCGGCTCCTCGACCACGCAGATGACCGTGCGGTCGCGGCGCGCGTCCCGGCAGATCCCGCACTGCTCCTGCTGGGCGACGTTGCCGCAGATCTCGCAGAAGCGGACCTTGTCCTTGACCTCGAGGAGGGCATGGGCGAGACGGCGTACGTCGGTGGGCTCCGCCTGCAGGATGTGGAAGGCGATCCGCTGCGCGCTCTTGGGACCGACGCCGGGCAGCCTGCCCAGTTCGTCGATGAGCTCCTGAACCACGCCTTCGTACAACGGAAACGCCTTTCCCTATTCGTGCTCGTACCGTAGCCCGTACGCCCGGGTAGCCACAGGTCCCTGCGTGAAGGTCAGAAGGGGAGACCGGGCATGCCGCCCAGGCCCTGCGCCAGCGGGCCCAGCTTCTGCTGCTGGAGCTGCTGGGCGTTCTCGTTCGCCGCCTGCACCGCGGCCACCACCAGGTCGGCGAGCGTCTCCGTGTCCTCCGGGTCCACCGCCTTGGGGTCGATCACCAGGGCGCGGAGCTCACCGGACCCGGTCACGGTGGCCTTCACCAGACCGCCGCCGGCCTGACCCTCGACCTCGGTCCTCGCCAGCTCCTCCTGGGCCTCGGCAAGATCCTGCTGCATCTTCTGGGCCTGCTGGAGCAGCTGCTGCATATTGGGCTGGCCACCACCGGGAATCACTGTCACTCCTGGCATTTCGACGACGAATTGTTTCGGTACGCCGAGCCTACGTGCTCCCCGGACACAGCGCCCCACCCGCCGGGGACCAACTCTTTCGAGTGAGTTCCGGAAATGGCCTGCTGCACTCCTATACCTGACCAGAGGCCGTGTGCACGCGGGAATCCCGCGATTTCGACCCCATGCCCCACCATTCGGCGGTAGGAAGGGCATGCGTATCCGTACGCACACGCACACCACGGGTAACGCAGAGTTACATGGGCGAGGCCCCCGTCATATGCCGGAGACCGCCCCCGACCGTGTCCAGAACCGTGCCGATCCGCGTAGTCATGCGCCGATACGCGCCGAACGCAGAGTGCAGAGGAGTGCCCCGGTGAGTCAGCCGGAGATGCAGCCCGAGGGGCCGCACCGCAAGGAGTCCGGCGGATCCGGTGCAGATACCGGAATCGAGCCGTCCGGTTCGCGCTACGGTGCGGGTTCCCGGGACCTGACCGGCCGCGCCTTCCCCCTCGGCGACTGGGGCGAACCCGCGGAACGGCTCGACGAGCTCTACCGCTGGGTCGAGGCGGGCGCCCTGGACACCGCCGACTGGTATCTGCGCGACCGGATCCGCAAGCGGCGCACGGCCAGGCTCCTGCGCTTCGGCACGGCGGCAGGCGTGGTCGCGGGCGCCGCCCTCCCGCTGCTCGATCTGACCGGGGAGCTGACCGGGTCGGCCGGCTGGGGCTATCTGTCGCTGCTGCTGGGGGCCGCGTGCATGGCGTGCGACCGGTACTTCGGACTGACCTCGGGCTGGATAAGGAACCTCGCGACGGCACAGGCCGTGCAGCGGCGTCTGCAGGTGCTCCAGTTCGACTGGGCCTCGGAGTGCGTACGGGAGATGCTCGGGCCGACCGAGGGAACGGCCAGCGAGGCCGCGGAGCGCTGCCTGGGCGTCCTGCGACGGTTCTCGGAGGACGTCACCGAGCTGGTGCGCATGGAGACCGCGGACTGGATGGTGGAGTTCCGGGCGGGGCCCGCGCCCATGGGGATGCAGTCGCTGGTCTCGGGCGGGGCCGGCCCGCGACCGGATCAGGGGGCACCGCCGGGACGCCTCACCATGCCCTCGGTGACCCGGCCGAACATGCCGCGCCAGCGTCCGCCGGAGCCGCCCCGCTGAACCCGGCCTGCCCGGCGGCCGAGCCTCGCCCGCCGGGCGTCCGGAGCCGCTCCGCCGGACGCCCGGAGCGGCTCACGGTCGGCCGGTTCAGCCGGTTCAGCCGGTTCAGCCGGTTCAGCCGGTTCAGCCGGTTCAGCCGGTTCAGCCGGTTCAGCTGAAGATGATCATCGAGCCCTGCGCGAGGCTGCGGGTCGCCGCCGCGTGCAGGCCCAGCCAGACGTGCCGCTCGCGCGCGAACGGACTCTCGTCGTACGGAATCGGGCCGGCCGGCTCCTCCAGCGAGGTCGGGCCGGCGGGCGGAAGCGGTGCGGCCGGCGGATTCGCCGGGTCGATGCCGATGGACGGGCCGACAAACTCCAGTTCCCGCAGCAGCCCGTGCGAGGAGCCCAGCGGGCCACCGCCCTCCAGCAGCTGGTCGTCGGAGAGCGGAGCGGGGAAGTCGACCGGGACGTACGCCCCGGCGTGGTCGTAGTGCCAGACCAGGTGCGACTGCTGTGCGCTCTGCTCGAACATCTCCAGCAACTGCTCGTAGTCCCCGCCCAGTTCATCGACGGGAGTGACGGCGAGGCCGCTCAGCTGGAGGAGGTACGCGCGCCGCAGGAAGTGCAGTGCGTCGTAGTCGAAGCCCGCGACCGGGGCGACGTCCCCCGTGAGGCCGGGCATGTAGGCGTAGACGGGAACGGGGGGAAGCCCCGCCTCGCTCAGCGCCTTGTCGTAGATGGCGATCTCTTCGGCGAACGGATTGTCGGGGCTGTGGCACAGCACATCGACGAGGGGAACCAGCCACAGGTCACAGGCCACGAAGTCTCGCTCTCCAACGGGTTCTTGCGATGGTCGGAACAGCGTAATGCGGCCGGAACCCGACGCACAGTGCCCGGGTCAGCCCCGGCCGGGGTGCGGGGGGTTGTCCGCGGCCAGCCGGTCCGCCCACTTCAGCCCGTGCGCGTAGTAGCCGTCGAGGATCGCGCGTACCTCGTCGCCGTCCGCGGCGATGATCGCCTCCACCAGCACCTGGTGGCCGTTCCACAGCCAGTCCCGCACATCGGTGTCGCCCCGCAGGTACGGGACGGCGAAGACCCACGCCTGCACGCGCAGCCGGTGCAGGAAGTCGGTGATGTACGTGTTCCCGACGACCGCGCCCAGCTCCCGCCAGAACCGCAGGTCGTATCCGATGAGGATGTCGAGGTCACCGCAGCGCGCCGCCCGTGCGGCCTCCTCGGCCCGGCGGCGTACGGAGACCAGGGCGTCGCGGTGGGCGCCCAGGACCTCCGGCGCCGAGCCCGTACCGTCGAAGATCTTCCGGAACACCCCGTCTATGACGAGGGCGCGCGCCTCCACCATCGAGCGGTAGTCGGCGACGCTGAACTGGCGCACCCGGAAGCCCCGGTGCTGGTCCGATTCGAGGAGCCCCTGCGCGGAGAGGTCGAAGAGCGCCTCGCGGACGGGCGTCGCGGACACCCCGTACTGCTCGGCGATCTGCTTGACGGTGAACTCCAGCCCCGGCTGGAGACGCCCCGCAAGCACCTCGTCACGCAGCGCGTCGGTGATCTGCTGCCGCAGCGTACTGCGGGTCACACCTCCGCTCGCACACATGACGCCCCCTCCCGGTTCTCGGCTCCGGTCACCTTAAGCCAGGGCCCGTGCCCGGATCCGGGCACGGGGGCGGCATCCCCTTCGGTGTCGCCTACATGTGTGCGGCAGACGTGTGCGCCCGGTCAGACGGTGTGCTCGTCGGCGACCGCGAGGGCCGCGTCCAGGGCGGCGAGGCCTTCCTTCGCCTCGGCCTCGGTGACGTTGCAGGCGGGGACCGCGTGGGTGCGGTTCATGTTGATGAAGGGCCACAGGCCGTTCTTCTTGCAGGCCGCACCGAAGGCGGCCATGGGGGCGTTGGCCTCGCCCGTCGCGTTGTACGGGACCAGCGGTTCGCGTGTCTCCTTGTTGCGGACCAGTTCCAGCGCCCAGAAGGCACCGAGACCGCGGACCTCGCCGACCGACGGGTGGCGTTCGGCGAGCTCGCGCAGACCGGGGCCGAGGATGTGCTCACCCAGGTGTGCGGCGTTCTCGATGACCTTCTCGTCCTCCATGACCTTGATCGTCGCGACGGCTGCCGCACAGGCCAGGGGGTGACCGGAGTAGGTGAGTCCGCCGGGGTAGGGCCGCGTCTCGAAGGTGGCGGCGATCTCCGCGCTGATCGCGACGCCACCGAGCGGTACATAACCGGAGTTGACGCCCTTCGCGAACGTCATCAGGTCCGGCACGACGTCGTAGTGGTCGGCTGCGAACCACGCGCCGGTGCGCCCGAAGCCGGCCATCACCTCGTCGAGGACGAAGACGATCCCGTACCGGTCGCAGATCTCACGGACGCCCGCGAGGTAGCCGGGCGGCGGCGTCATGATGCCCGCCGTGCCGGGGATGGTCTCCAGGATGACCGCGGCGACGGTCGAGGGGCCCTCGAAGGCGAGGGTGTCCTCCAGGTGCTGCAGTGCGCGGGCGCACTCCTCGGCCTCGGTCTGCGCGTAGAAGGGCGAGCGGTAGAGGAACGGCGCCCAGAAGCGGACGACCCCAGCCGAGCCGTTGTCGGACGCCCAGCGGCGCGGGTCGCCGGTGAGGTTGATCGCGGTGGAGGTGGCGCCGTGGTACGAGCGGTAGGCGGAGAGCACCTTCGTACGGCCGGTGTGCAGCCGGGCCATGCGTACGGCGTTCTCGACGGCCTCGGCGCCGCCGTTGGTGAAGAAGATCTTGTCCAGGTCGCCGGGGGTGCGCTCGGCGATGAGGCGTGCGGCCTCGGAGCGCGACTCGACGGCGAACGCGGGGGCGAAGGTGGTGAGCTTGCCCGCCTGTTCCTGGATCGCGGCGACGACGGCGGGGTGCTGGTAGCCGATGTTGGTGAAGACGAGGCCGCTGGTGAAGTCCAGATAGCGGTTTCCGTCGTAGTCCCAGAAGTACGCCCCCTCGGCGCCGGCGACGGCGAGCGGGTCGATCAGGCCCTGGGCGGACCAGGAGTGGAACACGTGCGCGCGGTCGGCGGCCTTCACGGCCGCACCGGCGGCGGAGTCGACGTACGGGGCGCGAGAGGCATGAGGGGTCATACGGCGAGAGTAGGTCGGCTCGGGGCGGTGCTCCATGGCCACTGTGTATGGCGTGGAGCGCCCGGCTCGGCAGGATGTCGGGTCCCGGCCCGGACTCCGGAACCGATCTCCGAGAACGGACTCGCCCCGCGGCAATAATTGACAACATGCTGTCGTCATGACAGTCTTCTGTCATAAGAGTTCCACGAGGGTCCCACATCCCCTTTCGGAGGTCACCATGACCAGCACGAGCGTCCACCTGGCCGTCTACGACACCCTCGCCGACTGGGAGCCGGGCTTCGCCACGGCCCACCTCACCCAGAACGGCCACACCGTGCGCACCGTCGGAGCCACCACCGACCCGGTCACCACCATGGGCGGCATGCGCGTCCGGCCCGACCTCGCACTCGACGACCTGCGCCCCGAGGACAGCACCCTGCTGATCCTCAGCGGCGCCGCCCTCTGGGACACCGGCGACAGCCTCGCCCCCTTCGCGCGCACGGCCCGCGCCTTCCTGGACGCGGGGGTGCCCGTTGCGGCGATCTGCGGGGCGACGGCGGGACTGGCCCGCGAGGGGCTGCTCGACGACCGGGCCCACACGAGCGCCGTCTCCTTCTATCTGGCGGCGACCGGGTACGCGGGCGGCCCGCACTACATCGACGCCGACGCGGTGACGGATGCCGGCGGCGCCTCGCGCGGCGCGCTCGTCACGGCCGGGCCGACCGAGCCCGTGGCCTTCGCCCGCGAGATCTTCGGACTGCTCGGTGTGTACGAGCCGAAGAAGCTGGACGCCTGGTACCGGCTGTTCCACGACTCCGACGCGAGCGCGTACGAGGTGCTCCAGGGATGAGCAGCGAGAACCAGGACCGGTTCAGCCGGACAGCCATCGGGGTGTTCAGGCTCAACGGGCAGTTCCTGTCCGTGGCGGAGGAGCTGGCCAAGCCGTCCGGACTCACCGCGGCGTGGTGGCAGGTCCTCGGTGCCGTCCTCGGCGAGCCGCTCCCGGTGTCGGGGATCGCCCGGTCGATGGGGATCACCCGGCAGAGCGTGCAGCGGATCGCGGATCTGCTGGTGGCCAGGGGCCTCGCGGAGTACGTGCCGAACCCGGCCCACCGGCGGGCCAAACTCGTCCGGCCAACCGAGGAGGGGCGCGCGGCGGTGAGCCGGATCGGCCCCGCTCACGCGGAGTTCGCCGCGCGGCTGGCCGAGGAGCTGGGCGAGGAGGAGTTCGCGCAGACCGTACGGGTGCTGGAGCGGCTGTCGGAGGCGCTGGCTGCGGTCGACTCCGGGCCGGCCTCGCCCCCTCCGGAGGGCTGAGGCCGGAACGGGTGCTGGGCAAGGGGGTGGGGGGCGCAGCTATCCTCAAGCACGGTCTGCCACGACCGCACGGGGGAGGAAGCGCACCATGGAGAAGCTGGGCTCCGGCGATCCGCAACGCATCGGCGCCTACCGGCTGCTGGGACGCCTCGGCGCCGGCGGCATGGGACAGGTGTACCTGGCACGTTCCGAGCGGGGCCGTACCGTCGCCATCAAGCTGGTCCGGCCCGATCTCGCCGAGGTACAGCAGTTCCGCGACCGCTTCCGGCAGGAGGTGCAGGCAGGCCGCCGGGTCGGCGGCGCCTGGACGGCGCCGGTGCTGGACGCCGACATCGACGCGCCGGTCCCCTGGGTCGCCACCGGTTACGTCGCCGGCCCCTCGCTCCAGCGCACCGTCTCCGGAGTGCCGGGCACCCCGGTGACCGCGTCGGGTGCGTACGGTCCGCTCCCCGCGCGTACCGTCCGCATCCTGGGTGCCGGGCTCGCGAGCGCCCTCCAGGACATCCACCGCGCCGGGCTGATCCACCGCGACCTGAAGCCCTCCAACGTCCTGATCACGATCGACGGTCCGCGGGTCATCGACTTCGGCATAGCCCGGGCGCTGGACACCGTCACCGACGGTGGCCTGACCCGCACGGGCGCGCTGATCGGCTCACCCGGATTCATGGCGCCCGAGCAGGTACGGGGCGAGCGCGTGACCGCGGCGTGCGATGTGTTCTGCCTCGGCTCCGTGCTCGCGTACGCGTCCACCGGCAGGCTTCCGTTCGGCGGGGCGGACAGCGGGGTCCACGCCCTGATGTTCCGGATCGCGCAGGATGCCCCGGACCTCACCGGAGTCCCCGAGGACCTCGTCGAGCTCATCCAGGACTGCCTGGCCAAGGACCCGGCGGCACGGCCCTCCACCGACAGCGTCCTGGACCGGCTGGGCGGTCCCGAGACCGGGGAACCGTGGCTGCCCGGTGCGCTGATCGCCCAACTCGGCCGGCACGCGGTGGAGCTGCTCGATTCCGAGGACCCGGAAGAGGGCCCCGCACCGACCCCGGCCGGACCGGTGCCACCGGCACCCCCGGCCACCTCGCCCCCGTCCCGACTGCCGCCCGGCCAGGCGCCTCAGCAGCCGCCCGGCCAGGTACAGGCGCCCCGGCCGACGCCCGGTCAGCCACCTCAGCTGCCACCCGGCCAGGTACAGCAGCCGACACCCGGCCCCGCACAGGCACCCCACGTGCCGCCCAACCGACCCGTGCACACGCTGCCCACCATGGTCGGCCCGCCCGCACTGCCGCCGCAGACACCCGTGCCCCCGGCCTACGGCTACCCGCAGCAGCCCGCCCCGGGCTACGGCCATCCGCAGCCGCCCGCCCAGGGATACGGACCCACGCCCGCGTACGGCGCGACTCCCCCGTACGGCCCGCCCCACTACCTCGCGCCCCCTCCTGCTCCCGAACCGGAGCGCCGACGGTCCGCGGCTTCGACCGTGCTGCTGGTGGCGGTCGCCCTGCTCGTCGCGGTCGGAGTGGGCTGGTCGGTGTACGCGTTCATGAAGGACGGCGACGGGCACACCACGAGCTCCCCGGACCCCACGCCCACGCCCACCTCGTCCCGGTCCGTCTCCCCGTCGCCCTCGGCCCCGGAACCCGGACCCTCGACGGACGAGAAGAACAGCGAGGGCGCCGTCCCCACCGGCTACCTGGGCACCTGGTCGGGCACCATCGACAGCGCCTCGGGACAGTCCACCCGCCAACTCGTCATCCAGCAGGGCGAGGTGGGCGACACCGTGCTGTCCCTCACCGCCGAGGGGCCGCTCGACACCGGAGGCTCGTACCACTGCGTCTTCCAGGCGCCCCTCCAGGGCGAACCCTCCTCCGGCTCCCCGGTCAGCATCGGTCCGTCCACGGTCACCGTCGGCGAACCGATGACGTCGTGCACCCCGGGCAAGCCCACTGTCCTGACGCTGCTGCCCGACGGCACCCTGCGCCGCGAGATCACGGACACCGGCGAGAGCCTCACGTACACGAGGACGGGCTGATCACGGGCCGGACCCGGCACCGGTCCGGTCCGGCTCACCCACCGTCAGGTCCGCGGCCCTGAACGCCAGCCACAGGTCGTGGCGCGCGCTCGGGGTCTGGAGCAGTGAGCGGCGGAGCACGGCTTCGAGCCGGGTCAGGCGCTTGCGGGCGCCGGGTACGGAGATGCCCAGCTCCGCCGCGGCCGGGCCGAGTTGGGCCTCGCACCGCAGCCAGGTACGCAGGGTCTCCTCGGCCATGGGTCCGGCCGGGTCGAGGAGGCGCAGTTGCTGGGACGCCCAGTCCTGGACGCCGGGGCCGCGCAGGATCTCGTCGAGGTTCCCGGCCGCCCCGGGAGGTCGCTCACCCGGGCGCCCGGGCCGGACGATCGCGGGGGTCGCTCTGATGCTGAGCGCCAGGTCGAGGGCCGCCTGGTCCGCGACCCGGTGCAGGTCCAGGCCGAGCAGCTCGCCGATCAGCCTGAGCCGGGCGGCGAGGGTGTTGCGGTGGATCTTCAGGTGCTGGGTGGCGTGCGAGGAGAACGCCAGCCAGGAAGCGAGGGTCGCCGCCAGTTCCTGGCTCCCTGGGTCCTGCGAGCGGCGCGGCAGATAGGCGAGCAGCGGCGCGAGCAGCGCGTCGGCCCACTGCGCTCCCGCACTGCCCACGACCAGGGCGGGTTCCGGCGAGGAGCCGAACCGGGCGTGCCGGCCGGGGAGTCCGCGGGCCACGGCCAGGGCGTGGAAGGCCTGCCGGTAGCCCGTCGCCGTGTCGGACAGCTGCACCTCCTCGCTGACGCCCACGACGCAGTCGTCCACCAGCTCGGCGACGGTCCGGTCCAGTGCGGCACCGTTCTTCGGCGTCCCGCCGTCCGGTGCCGCCTCCGTTTCCGGGACCGCCGGCATGACGAGGATCAGATGACGCGCGTACACCGGGCACCGGACGATCCACGTCCTGCCGCCGGAGGCGTCGGCGCAGATGCGCGCCACCTCGTCGCGCTGTCCGCCCGAACACTCCACGACGCAGACCCGCACGGGGTCGGGGAGCTTCGGCCGCAGTGCCCCTGCCACCTGGTGGGCGATGGACAGCTGACCGGTCATGAGCAGGTGCAGAACCGCCTCGCGGCCCCGGGACTCCGCGAGGTCGACCCGGCGCCGTCTGCGTTCGAGGGTCTCCGCCGCCCAGGCCAGCGTCAGGGGCATCATCGCGTCGGCGAGCAGCACGGACAGCCCGCCGGGCAGCGGCCGGGGGGCGGCTACGGCGAGAACCGGGGCGCGGTCCTCCGGCTGTCCGTCGAGGGGGAGCACCAGCACGGTGCAGCGGTCGGCGTCGAGCGAATAGGCCCGCGCATCCCGGGACTTCAGTTCCTGGGCGGCCTCGGCGGCGAGGGTGGCGGCCTCCTGGCCGGGTAGTCCGGAGGTCCCGGCGGCGGCCTGGAGCACCGTGCCGTCACCGTCGAGCAGTCCGGCCCAGCCCTCGGCGCGGTGTGCCAGCCAGCGCAGGAGTTCCGGCGATCCGCCCGTCCGGGCGAGCCGGTACATCCGCAGTACGTCGTCGGCCCGTTCCCACCCGCGCACACATCCCCCGCCCGTTCCCGAAAACCGGAGTGCAGAGTACCGGTTCGGCTGTGCGGTCTGATACCCCCGCGAGACCCTCACCGTGCGAAATGAAGCTCCCGGCCAACCGCCCCGCCCGCCTAGAGTCCGAGGGGTGTTCCGGGACGTCCGGGGGACGTCGGGGGACGTCAAGGCGTCCCGGATCCGGGGGACGCCGGCAGGCGTGGCGGCAGCGGCCCACGGGGGTGGTCGCTGTCGTCTCCACCGGTGATTGTCAGTGGCGGCGCCTACCGTGTTTTCTCGACCGTGTCGTACACCGGACGAGAGGCCCCTGCCATGGAGTTCAGCATCGAGCGCGGCGCACTCGCCGATGCCGTGACCTGGGCGGCCCGCGTGCTGCCGACCCGGTCTCCCGTGCCCGTTCTGGGCGGCCTGCTCCTCGAGGTGTCCGACGGCCGGCTGAGTGTCTGCGGGCTGGACTTCGAGGCCTCCGCGCGCATCGAGGTGGAGGCCCGGACCGTACGGACCGGGAAGGTGCTGGTCATGGGCCGGCGGCTGCTCGACATCTGCAAGGTGCTCCCCGACGGACCTGTGGAGTGCGCGGTGGAGGGCTCGCGGTTCACGGTGACGGGGGACGGCGCCCGGTTCGGGCTCTCGTTGCTGCCGCTCGACGACTACCCCGCGCTGCCTCCGCTGCCCGAGGTCCGTGGCGCTGTGGACGCCGCCGCGTTCGCCGCGGCCGTCGCCCAGGTGACGGTGGCCGCGGGGCGGGACGACACCCTGCCGACGCTCACCGGGATCCGGCTCGGGCTCGACGGCTCCACGATGACCCTGGCGGCCACCGACCGGTACCGCTTCGCGGTGCGCACCCTGCCCTGGAAGGCGACGGCGCCCGATGTCGCCGCCGATGTCGTGGTGTCGGCCCGCAGACTGACCGAGATCGCCCGGTCGATGGGCCGGTCGGGTCTGGTCAGCGTCGCCGTGGACGCGGGTTCGGTCGGCTTCGAGCACGCCGGGATGCGTACGACGGTGCGCCTGCTGGACGGCCGTCTGCCGCGCCACGACAAGCTGTTCGCGCTGGCGGACCCCGCGCTCGCGGTGACGGACCGCGTCCGGCTGGTGGAGGCGGTGAAGCGCGTCTCCGTCGTGGCGGACGGCGGCAGCCCGCTGCAGATGACCTTCTCGGCACCGGACGGTTCGGTGCTGCTGCAGGCGGGTTACGAGGACGATGTGGCCTCGCAGCGGCTGCCGGCCACGCTGGAGGGCGCCGAGGAGATGACGGTCGCGTTCAACCCCGCGTACCTCCTGGACGCCCTGTCCTCCTTGGAGGAGCCGACGGTCCGGATGCGCCTGATGGGGCCCGGCCAGCGCGCGATGATCACGGGCGGCGAGGACACGCGGCAGCACCAGCACCTGCTGATGTCCGTGAAACCGGCGCTGCTCTGACTCCGCCCGCCCCCTACGCGGGCAGCGTCGCGGTGTCGCCGACGGCGGCGAGCAGCCAGATGGGGAATTCGGGATCGGCCTGACCCACGGTCAGGCCCAGCCACCGCCCGCCCTGCCGCTCACCGTCCCGCTCCCCCGGCGGAAGGCGCCAGACCTGCATGCTGCCCGCCAGATTGCAGAGCTGTCCCATCGGTTCCGGGGCCGGTCCGCCCATGTCCAGGTAGGGCCACAGGTCGACGGTGTCCGGCTCGCCCCACCGCTCCGTCAACGCGGTGGCGACAGCGCTGAATTCGGCTTCGATCTCCTGCTCGGCCGGTTCGACGAGATCGGGGGAACGGTCGTCCCAGAAGTCCTGGCTCGCCCGCAGGATCAGGAGGTGGTGGCCGGGGCCGCTGCTGCGTACGCCGCTGTCCTCGCTCTCCTCCCCCGCGGGGAAGGGCAGGGCGAGGACGCTGTCGATCAGGGCGAGCCGGGCCCCGGTGCTCGCGGGCGGTGTCGTGCTGTCCGGTGTCATGGTGCGTGATCCTGCCAACCGCCTGCCCCGGAAACCGAATCGGGGGGCGCACCCGGCCGTGGCCGGGCACGCCCCCCGTCCGGGTGGGGGCAACGGACGTCAGCAGCTCAGGTTGCCGCCGGGGGTCGTGCCGAGGATCTGGACGAACGCCTGGTACTTGTTGATGCGGCTCTGCACCTGGGCGGGGTTGCCGCCGTTGCACTCGATGCTGCCGTTGATCGAGCGGATCGTCTCGCCGAATCCGGCGCCGTTGACGATGGCGTTGTGGGGCGTCATCGTGCCGGGGCCGCTCTGGGTGTTCCAGTACCAGAGACCGGTCTTCCAGGCGATGGAGGCGTTCTGCTCCACCTGCCACGGGTTGCCGAGCAGGTCGATGCCGAGCGCGTCACCGGCGGCCTTGTAGTTGAAGTTCCAGCTGAGCTGGATCGGGCCGCGGCCGTAGTAGGCGGCCTGGCCTGCGGGGCAGCCGTAGGACTGGCTGGTGTCGCAGTAGTGGGGGTAGTTGGCCGTGTTCTGCTCCACGATGTGGACCAGTCCGCCGGTCTCGTGGCTGACGTTGGCGAGGAACGCCGCCGCCTCCTGCTTCTTGACGGTGTCGCTGCCCGTGTTGGCGAAGCCCGGGTAGGCGCTCAGTGCCGCCGTCAGGCCGCTGTAGGTGTAGAACGAGTTCCGGCCCGGGAACATCTGGTTGAACTGGGCCTCGCTGACGACGAATCCGGAGGGGTTCGGCTCACCCGGGTCCGTACCGCCGCCGCAGCTGCCCTGGTCGGCCCAGACGTCGACGGTGCCGGGCCGCTCGTTCTGGGTCCACCACTTCGCGAGCCAGTTGTGCCCGTTGTACGAGGCCGTTCCGCCGCCCCAGTACACGGACGAGGAGTTCCAGGCCGGGGCGCACGCCGCAGCCGAGGCAGTGGCGGCGGGGAGAAAGACGAGGGCCGCGACGACCGCACACAAGGCGGTCAGCAGGCTCATGACACGTTTGACCACGTGATCACTCCTTCGGCGCGGCGCCGGCGATGAGCATGCGCCGCCATGGGGGTGACCGACACTCAACCGTCGATGGTCTGG
This sequence comes from Streptomyces sp. NPDC056452, assembly GCF_042796085.1. Taxonomy (NCBI): domain Bacteria; kingdom Bacillati; phylum Actinomycetota; class Actinomycetes; order Kitasatosporales; family Streptomycetaceae; genus Streptomyces; species Streptomyces sp. NPDC056452. The sequence continues at coordinate 35,340 of NZ_JBHTRI010000039.1, read as the reverse complement.
ACCTGTCAAGGTCTAGACCAGGATTCCCGGCCCGGAACCACCCGCGCCAACTGGCCCCGAACCCGGTCAGGTTGAACGCGAGACGAACTTCAACGAAAGGAATCCGGCCACCCGCCCACCGGCCTGCCCCGGACCGTACGGTGACGCGAACCGGCACACCGCACCCACGAGGGAGCGCAGGCAACCATGGCGTGGTTCGACCCCGAGAACGTCATCGCCGTCCTCACCGCCGCAGTGGGCGTGGCGACCTCCGCGGGCGTGCTCTGGTACGAACGCCGTGTTCCGCGCCGCAAACGCATCGGCTACCGCGTCCAGATGGACACCCCGATAGGCAGCGGTGTCAGCCAGGGCCGGGCCAACGTACGGCTCGGACTCTTCAGCGAGACCCCGGACATGGCCGACGCCACCCTCGTACTGCTCCGCGTCGAGAACGACGGCTCGCAGTCGATCGCCAACGACGACTACACCGGGCGGGGCGAGCAGCTCCACGGCCTCACGGCCGAGTTCACCGGCCGTACCGTCCGCGGCGTCGCCGTGACCCACTCCCCGGGCGCCGACCACCTGATGGACCACTTCACACCGGCGGCCGGGCTGCGGCACACCGGGTCCCTCATCCGGCTGCCGCGCGTCCCGCTCAACCGCAACGAGCACTTCAAGCTCCTGGTCCTGCTCACCGGCTCCCACGTGGGCAGCCCGATCAGGGTCACCGGCGGCATCCGGGACGGCGAGGTGACCCCGAACCAGGCACTCCGGCCGGACGAGAAGCCCCCCGTGTTCAGCCGCTCGGCACGCATCATCACGGTGGCCCTGACGGTCTGCGTCGTCACACTCGCCGCGATCATCCTCGTACGGAACGCCCCGCCGCCGCCGATCGAGTGCGCCCCGGGCAGCCTGACGGTCACCGGCTCCACGGCGTTCGGTCCGGTTCTGGACGCGGTGGCGGAGCAGCTCGAGAAGAAGTGCGACGGCGTCCGTATCGAGGTGAAGGCACGCGGCAGCGCCGAGGGCCTGCGCCGGCTCGCCGGCGAGGCGAAGTCCCGGCCCGACAACGCGGTCGTCGCGTTCTCCGACGGCGTGAAGCCGTCGGCGTACACGGAGCTGAGCGAGACCCCCGTCGGCGTCTCGCTCTTCCACCTCGTCGTCAACGACCACGTCCGGGTGCGGAACCTGAGCCTCGACACCGTCCGGAGGATCTACCGCGGCGAGATCACCAACTGGAACGAGGCGGGCGGCCCCGATCTGACGATCAAGCTGATCAGCAGGGACGCCGACTCAGGCACGCGCGAGGTGTTCGGGCGCCGGGTGCTGGGGGGCGGCGAACCCACCTTCTCCTCCCGCGACTGCACCACCAAGGACGACCCGTCGGTCCCCTACATCCGCTGCGAGCTCAACGGCACCCAGGAGGTCCTTGACCAGGTCGCCTCGATCGAGGGCGCGATCGGCTACAGCGAACTGCGCAAGGGCGAGGACCTGAAGGGGCTGCACCAGCTGGCCATCGACGGCACCACCCCGTCCATCGACGACATCGACACCTCCACGTACCCGTTCCGCGAGATCGAGTACGCCTACACCTACGGCCGCCCGCCCGCCGGATCGCCCGCCGCCGGCTTCCTCGACTATCTGAGCCGCGGCGGCGGCCAGGGGATCATGCTCAACCACGGCCACCTGCCGTGCGCCATGCCCCAGGGGATGCGGGTGTGCGCCGAAGGCTGAACCCTCCGTGCCCCGGGCGGGAACGCGTGACGGCGGCCGCCCCTGCCGAGGCAGGGGCGGCCGCCGTCACGGCGACTCCCGGAGGACTCCTACAGGAAGGAGTTGATCTCGATCGTCTCGGTGCGGCCGGGGCCGACACCGATCGCGGAGATCGGAGCGCCGGACATCTCCTCCAGCGCCTTCACGTAGTCCCGCGCGTTCTTCGGCAGGTCGTCGAAGGTCTTGGCCTTGGTGATGTCCTCGGACCAGCCCGGCAGCATCTCGTAGATCGGCTTCGCGTGGTGGAAGTCGCTCTGGTTGTACGGGAGCTCCTCGACGCGCTTGCCGTCGATCTCGTACGCCACACACACCGGGATCTGCTCCCAGCCGGTCAGCACGTCCAGCTTGGTGAGGAAGAAGTCCGTGAGGCCGTTGACCCGGGTCGCGTACCGCGCGATCGGGGCGTCGAACCAGCCGCAGCGGCGGTCACGGCCGGTGGTGACACCGCGTTCGCCGCCGATACGGCGCAGCGCCTCGCCGTCCTCGTCGAGAAGTTCGGTCGGGAAGGGTCCGGCACCGACGCGCGTGGTGTACGCCTTGAGGATGCCGATGACCCGGCTGATCTTCGTCGGGCCCACGCCGGAACCGGTGCAGGCGCCGCCCGCGGTCGGGTTCGACGAGGTGACGAAGGGATACGTGCCGTGGTCGACGTCCAGCAGAGTGCCCTGGCCGCCCTCGAAGAGGACGACCTTGCCCTCGTCGATGGCGTTGTTCAGGATCAGCGTCGTGTCGGCGACGTACGGCTTGATCTGCTCCGCGTAGGTGAGCAGCTCCTCCACGATCTTGCCGGCTTCGATCGCACGCCGGTTGTAGAGCTTGGCGAGGATCTGGTTCTTGAAGTCGAGAGCGGCTTCGACCTTCTGGACGAGGATCGACTCGTCGTAGAGGTCCTGGACCCGGATACCGACGCGGTTGATCTTGTCCGCGTACGTGGGTCCGATTCCGCGACCGGTGGTACCGATCTTGCGGGAGCCGAGGAAGCGTTCCGTGACCTTGTCGACCGTGGTGTGGTACGAGGTGATCAAATGAGCATTGCCGCTGATCAGAAGCTTGGACGTGTCGACGCCTCGCTCGTTCAGACCGCTCAGCTCGGAGAGCAGGACCGCCGGGTCGATCACGACACCGTTACCGATCACCGGCGTACAGCTCGGCGACAGGATTCCGGAGGGGAGGAGATGCAGTGCGTACTTCTGGTCGCCAACGACGACCGTGTGGCCGGCATTGTTGCCGCCTTGGTAGCGCACCACATAGTCCACGGATCCACCGAGGAGGTCGGTGGCCTTCCCCTTGCCCTCGTCACCCCACTGAGCACCGAGCAGCACAAGTGCGGGCACAGGCGTACACCCCTTCCGGGCGGGGCATGTCCAAGGTCAGGGGGCGTACGTAAAGGTCGTACCTGCCGCACGACGATGTGCGGCAAAGCCTGAGCCGTCGAACCGGGTGCCCCGGAATAGACGAAGCCCCTGGCGCAATAGCGCAAGGGGCTCTTGCACCAAGATGCTACCCGAGGAAGGACCGAGGTGTCGGCTGCAGAGCCCCCCGGCGACGGCGACCACCAGCTACTGGTACTCATCGACCCCCTGGCCCGCCGGTTCGACGGCGAGTCCGTGCGTATCGCGAAGGACGTGCTGAGCGCGGGTTCGCACGCCAAGATCTGCCTTCCGGACAGTCCGGACGAGTTCGCCCGGGCCTTGTCCCGGCGGGGCGGACGGCGGCCCGTGGTCGTCGGCGACGACCACACGCTGCTGCGCGCCGTGGCCCAGCTCCACCGGGAACGGGAGCTGGCCGACAGCGCGCTCTCCCTGATCCCGGTCGGCGCGCCGCACGCGCTGGAACTGGCCCATGCCCTCGGCGTGCCCCGGGGCGCCGTGGCAGCCGCCCGCGCGGCGCTGGAGGGCGCCGCCCGTCGGCTGGACCTCCTGGTCGACGACAGCGACGGCGTCGTGCTGGGCGATCTGCGCATCCCCGCGCTGAGCCCGGCGCCGGGCCCCGAGGCACCCCACACGGGCGTCACGGCGGTCTGGGACACCTGCCGGAGCCTGATGGCGGCCCTGGTCCGCCCGTCCCCGCCCTCGTCCCCACCGCGCGCACACCGGCTGCGGGTCGAGGCGGACGGGGTCCTGCTGAACGACCTGGACCGGCCGGTCGAGGGCGTCTCGGTGACCACACAGGGCGACGGGGGCCTCGCGGACGTGGTGATCCACACGACGTCCGGCGAAACGGTCACGGTGGAGGCCAAGGCGGTCACGGTCTCCGGCCCGGACTTCCGCTACCGCGCGGACATACAGGTCGCGGGCCCTGTCCGGACCCGGACGTGGACGGTGCGGGCGGGGGCGTGGGGGCTGATACTTCCGCCGTGACGGGCCGGGAAGCCGGCCGTTCCCCGGGCGGTCAGGTCACGCCCGGGGACCCTTCCCGGGCGGTCAGTTCCCGCCCGCCGCCCCGCGGCTCTCGCGCCACCGGTCCATCACGCCGACCAGCTCCGTCTGCAGGAACTCGAAGAACTCCGCGGTCTCGGCGATCCGCGCGCCGGCCGGTGTGTCCTCGCCCAGGGAGCGCGCACCGTCCCTGAGGGTGCGCTCCCAGCGCGTCAGCACCTGGTCACGGCTCGCGAAGGTGGCGTACCAGATCTCGTTGTGCAGCCGGTAGCGGTCGCGGCGCGATCCCGGGTCGCGCTCCCGGCCGACCATGCTGACCTGGGTGAGGTAGTTGATCGCCCCCGAGACCGCGGCTGGACTGATCTGCAGCTGCGCGCCGAGCTCGGCCGAGGTCATGGAGGCGTCGTCGTCCGCGAGGAGCGCCGCGAAGACCCGTGAGGCCATCCGCTGCATACCCGCCTCCGTCATCTCGGCCGCGAAGCGCTCGACGAACCGCGACACCGCCTCCTCGTCACGCTCGGCGCCTTCCCCTGCCCGGCTGGTCATCGCTCTGTCGCCTCCCCTGCCCCGATCGTTGACCCAACTTTATACGCTTCCTTAACTTCACAACTTTGTGAAACTAGCGTACGTTCAAAACCATGACGAAGGCAATCACCGTCGCCGGACTGCACAAGTCGTTCGGCCGGACACACGCACTGGACGGCCTCGACCTGGACGTCGAAACGGGCGAGGTCCATGGCTTCCTCGGGCCCAACGGCGCCGGAAAGTCCACCACCATCCGGGTCCTGCTGGGGCTCCTGCGCGCCGACTCGGGCGCGGCACAGCTGCTCGGCAAGGACCCGTGGAACGACGCCGTCGAACTGCACCGGCGCCTGGCCTACGTGCCCGGCGACGTCGAACTGTGGCCCAACCTCACCGGTGGCGAGGCCATCGACCTGCTCTCGCGGCTGCGCGGCGCGAGCAACCCGAAGCGCCGTGACGAGCTCGTCGAGCGCTTCGACCTCGACCCGACGAAGAAGGGCCGGGCCTACTCCAAGGGCAACCGGCAGAAGGTCGCGATCGTCGCCGCGCTCGCATCCGACGCGGAGCTGCTGCTGCTCGACGAACCGACCGCCGGACTCGACCCCCTGATGGAGGTCGTCTTCCAGGACGTGATCCTGCAGGCGAGGACCGCGGGAAAGACGGTGCTGCTCTCCAGCCACATCCTGGCCCAGGTCGAGAAGCTGGCCGACCGCGTCAGCATCATCCGGCTCGGCCGGATCGTGCAGTCCGGGTCGCTGAGCGAGATGCGTCATCTGACGCGTACGACGATCGAGGCCGAGACGTCCCGCCCGGCCACCGGGCTCGACGGACTGCCCGGCGTGCACGGGGTGCAGGTCCTCACCGAAGGCACCGAGGGCGCCGGACGGGTGCGGTTCGACGTCGACGGCGGCCACCTCGACGAGGTGGTCCGGCGGCTCGCCGAGTTCGGCGTCCGCAGCCTGACCAGCCACCCGCCGACCCTGGAGGAGCTCATGCTGCGCCACTACGGCGACGAGCTCTCGGTGGGCGGCCACCCGCACGGAGACGGCCGATGACCGCCACGACCACGACCCGGGCGCCCGCGGCCGACCGGTCCCTCGCGGGCGGCGGCGGCACCCTCGCCGGAACCCGCACCCTGATCAGGTTCAACCTGCGCAGGGACCGCGTCCGGCTCCCCGTGTGGATCCTCGCCCTGTTCGTCGGGACAGCCGCCACGGCGGACAAGTACGAGACGCTGTACGCCGATCCGGCCGACCGCGCCTCCGTCGTCACCACCATGGAGAGCCCCGCCGGGCTCGCCATGACCGGGCCCGCGCACTACCTCGACGACTACACCTTCGGCTCGATGATGGGCCACCAGATGCTCGGCTTCATGGCCGTCCTGGTCGGCCTCATGAGCATCCTGATCGTCACCCGGCACACCCGCAGCGAGGAGGAGACGAACCGGGCCGAGCTGGTCCGCTCCACCGTCGTCGGCCGGCACGCCCACCTGGCCGCCGCCCTGTCCGTCGCGGTGCTCGCCAACCTCGCACTCGCCACCCTGCTGGCCCTCGGCCTCGGCTCCATGGGCATCGACTCCATCGACGGTGGCGGCTCGCTCCTCTACGGGTTCGCCCACGCGGCCGTGGGCATCGTCTTCGCCTCCGTCGCGGCGGTCACCGCACAGATCACCGCGCACACCCGGGGCGCCTCCGGCATGGCCATGGCCGCCATCGGCCTCGCCTACGTCCTGCGGGCCGCCGGCGACCCGGGCGGCAGCGACGCACTGTCCTGGCTGTCCCCGATCGGCTGGGTGCAGCGCACCTACGTCTACGTGGACGACCGCTGGTGGCCGCTGCTGCTCTGCCTCGCACTGGCCGTGCTGTCGGCGGGCGCGGGATTCGTCCTGTCCACCCGGCGGGACGTGGGAGCCGGACTGCGTGCCGCACGGCTCGGCAGCCCGGTCGCGTCCCCGTCCCTGACCCGGCCGCTGGGCTTCGCGCTGCGGCTGCACCGTTCCGTGCTGGCCGGCTTCGGCGCCGGCCTGTTCCTGATGGGCGCCATGTACGGGTCGATCCTCGGCAGCGCGGACGACATGCTGAAGAACATCGACCAGCTCCACGAGGCGCTGGAGGACATCGGCGGCACGACCATGGCCGAGTCGTTCGCGTCGATGGTCATGGTGGTCCTCGCCGTCGTCGCCGCCGTGTACGTGGTGATGGCCGCCCTGCGTCCGAGGGCCGAGGAGAACGCGGGCCGGGTGGAGCCCCTCCTCGCGACCGGCCTGTCCCGCACCCGCTGGGCGGGCAGCCACCTCGTCGTCGCACTGGCCGGCGGCACGCTCCTGCTGCTCCTGGCCGGGCTCGGCATCGGTGTCGCGGGGGCGGCTTCGGCCGGGGACGCCGGGCTGTTCCCGAAGCTGGTGGGAGCCTCGCTGGCGTACGCACCGGCGCTCTGGGTCACCGTCGGCGTCGCCGCCGTCCTCTTCGGCTGGCTGCCCCGGGCGGCCTCGGCGGCCTGGGCCGTACCGGTGTACGCGTTCGTCGTCGGCTACCTGGGCAAGCTGCTGCGGTTCCCGCACTGGATGAACAACCTGTCGCCCTTCGGGCACGTACCCCAGCTGCCGGCCGCGGAGATGAGCTGGACACCGATGGCGGTACTCACCCTGATCGCGGCCGCCCTGCTGTGGCTGGGCCTCGAGGGCTTCCGCCGACGGGACCTGGAGACCAAGTAGCGGGACGGGGGCCCGGCTCTCCGGGCCCCCCTCCTCAGATCTCCACCCGTAGCTCCCGCAGCCCCCGGATCACGTACCCCGGCTTCCACTCCGGTTCCGCCGACAGCCGCATACCGGGCGCCCTGCGCAGCAACTCACCGAATGAAGCCGCCAGTTCGAGGCGGGCCAGCGGTGCGCCCAGGCAGTAGTGGATGCCCGCCCCGAACGCGATGTGCGGGTTGTCCTCACGGGACAGGTCCAGCGTCCCGGCCTCGGCGAAGCGCTCCGGATCCCTGTTCGCCGAGCCGAAGAGCAGCGCGACCTGTGAGCCGCGCGGGATGACGGTGCCGTCGATCTCGATGTCGTCCAGGACCCAGCGGGCGAACATGGGCACCGGGGTGTCGTACCGCAGGAGTTCCTCCACCGCGGTCGGCAGCAGACTGTGGTCGCCGCGCAGGGAGGCCAGCTTCTCGGGGTGCTGGAAGAGCGTCCACCAGCCGTTCGCGGTGGCGTTGACCGTCGCCTCGTGGCCCGCGTTGAGCAGCAGCACACAGGTGGAGATGATCTCCTGTTCGGTCAGCCGCTCCTCCTCGTCGTGGGCGGTGATGAGCGCGGTGATCAGATCCGTGCCGGGGTCCCCGCGCCGCTCCTCGATCAGCCCCCGCAGATACGCGGAGAACTCGACCGACGCCTGCACGGCGGCCCGGGCCCTCTCCTCCGGCGGGTTCAGCTCGAACATCCCGCAGATCGCCGCCGACCAGGGGCGCAGCAGCCCCCGGTCGGACTCCGGAATGCCGAGCATCTCGGCGATGACCGCCACGGGCAGCGGCTCGGCGACCGCGGTGAGCAGATCGCCGCCGCCCGCCGCGGTGAAGTCCTCGACGAGCCCGGCGGCCAGCCGCTCCACGGCCGGGGCGAGCATCTCGACCGTGCGGGGCGTGAAGGCCTTGCCGACCAGCCGTCTGATCCGGGTGTGGTCGGGGGCCTCCAGATCGAGGATCCCCTGCCCGTTGAGCGTGTGGAAGGGCTCGTGGGCGGCGGGCGGGGCTTCGAGGCCGAACTCGTCGTGGGTGAAGCGGTGCAGATACGTCCGGCCCAGCCGGCGGTCGCGCAGCAGCCCCGACACATCGGAGTAGTGCGGGATCAGCCACTGCCGGGTCGGCTCGAAGTAGTGCGCCCGGCCGGTGGCGCGCAGCGCGGCGTAGGCGGGGTACGGATCGGCGACGAACGCCGGCGACCAGGGGTCGAAGGACACATGCATGAGCCCGACGCTATCCGGGTGTGACCAGCCTCGCCTCGTACGCGAACACGGCCGCCTGGGTCCTGTCCCTGAGCCCCAGCTTCACCAGGATGCGGCTCACATGCGTCTTGATCGTGGACTCGGCGACCACCAGGTGCGAGGCGATCTCCAGATTCGACAGCCCCTGGGCGATCAGCACGAGCACCTCCGTCTCCCGCTCGGTGAGGTCACCGATCCTGGCCATGGCGGGCGGCCGGGGCGCTTCGGCGAGCTTCGAGAACTCCTTGATCAGCCGCCTGGTCACGGTCGGCGCGAGCAGTGCCTCACCCGACGCCACCACCCGTACTCCGTCGGCGAGCTGGCGGGCGGAGGCGTCCTTGAGCAGGAATCCCGAGGCTCCCGCGCGCAGGGCCTGGTACACGTACTCGTCCAGGTCGAACGTGGTCAGGACGAGCACCTTGGCGTCCGCGTCGGCGGCGACGATCTCGCGGGTGGCCTCGATGCCGTTGAGCTCCGGCATCCGGATGTCCATCAGCACCACGTCGGGGCGCAGGGCCGCGACCTGCGACACGGCCTGCCGGCCGTCGACGGCCTCGCCGACGACCTCGATGCCGGGCATCGCGTTGAGCAGCACGGAGAAGCCCTCGCGGACCATCATCTGGTCGTCGACGATCAACACCCGGATGGTGGAGTCGTTCACGCGTCCCCACCCTCCCCGGCAGTTGTCCGCTCGGCCGCCACGGGCAGGAACACGGCGACCTCGTAGCCGCCGTCCCCCGTGGCCTCGGCCGTCATCTCGCCGTTCAGCATCGCGACCCGCTCCCGCATCCCCGTGATTCCGTGCCCAGCCCCGGGCGAGGGCTTGACCAGCCCCGTCGCGGGCCCGTTGACGATCCGCAGCCCGAGCCCGCCGAGCACGTACCCGATCTCCACCTTGGCCGTGGCGCCGGGAGCGTGGCGGAGGGTGTTGCTCAGGGCCTCCTGGATGATCCGGTACGCCGACAGTTCGACGCCCGGCGGAAGCTCGCGCACCGCGCCGGTGACCGTCTTCTCCGTCTCCAGGCCCGCTTCCCGCACATTGGCCAGCAGCCGGTCGGTCTCGGCCAGGGTGGGCTGGGGGGCGTCCGGCGCCTCGTAGTCGTCTGCCCGTACGACACCGAGGACGCGGCGCAGCTCGGTGAGCGCGGCGACCGCGTTCTCCCGGATCGTGACGAAGGCCTGCTCCAGCTCGGGCGGCGGGTTCTCCACACGGTAGGGGGCGGCCTCGGCCTGGATCGCGACGACGGACATGTGGTGGGCGACGACGTCGTGCAGTTCACGGGCGATGGTGGTGCGCTCCTCCAGGAGCGTGCGCCGGTCGCGCTCCACGGCGGTGACGGTGCGCTGTACGGTCACCTCGCGCTCGGCGTCACGGCGTACCTGCACCACGGTGACGAGGAGCAGGGCGAAGGCGGAGGTGACTGCCATGGGCCCGGTGGTGGGGGAGTAACCGCTTCCGAAGTTCTCCAGGAACGACCCGGCGACCAGGGTGATCAGCCACATCCACGCCGCCGTACGCGGCCGGGTCCTCGCCGCGACGACGATCAGCACACCCAGGTGGCAGGCGAAGGCGTTCGGCCCCCACGGCCAGTCCCCGTGACCGACGACGGCCACCAGCGGGGTGGTCGCGAGCGACACCCAGAACGCGAGAACGGGGCGGACCAGCGTCATCATCAGGGCGGCGGACGGCACCACACCGGCGATGAGCGTCGCTATCCCGAACACCGAGTAGGTGTTCGCCTCGAACACTCCGGCCAGCATCGAGATCAGCGCGACCACGCCGACCACCGCGTGCGGCGTCCAGACCGCCCGTTTCCGGATCGCCCCGGGCAGCCTCCTGATCACCGGACCGCCGGTGCCCAGCGGGCCCAGCGGACGGTAGTCGAAAACGTCGTGGAAGAGGTCCTGCCGCAGGCCGTCTATCGCCCCTGCGGCCAGCCGGAGCTCGGGGCTTCTGGTCTTCGTCTCGGTCACGCTCCCCAAGGTAGGCGCCACCGCGGCCGGGGTCGTCAGCAGTGATGCGGATCCTGGGCCGTCCATCGCAAGTACTACCAGGCCAGCTGGGCGATCTCCTCCGCCACCACCGCGCACGCGTCGGCCGACGGGTCGATCAGCGGAAAGTGCCCGACCGCGTCCAGCAGCGTCAGCCCGACCATCTCCCCCGCCTTCGCCGCGGCGTCCACGAACGCCTCCGTGACCGCCTGCGGCACGGTGAGGTCGTCGACGCCCTGGACGACGGCCGTCGCGATCCCGGTCGGGAGCAGCTCGGCCGGATCGGCGTGCAACCTGCGTTCCTCGAAGTCCGCTTCCTTGCCGAGGAGTTGCTGCACGGCACCGGAGCAGACGTCAAGCTCGACGGCGCTCGTGAAGTCACCGATCGGCGCCAGCGCGACGACTCCGCGCAGCGGCGGCGGCGCGGGCAGACGCCACGGCGAACCGAGCGGAAGTACGTGCCGGGCTGCGGCCCACAGGGCCAGCTGTCCGCCCGCCGAGTGCCCGGTGACCACGGTCCGCCGTATGTCGGCCTGCGGCAGCTCCCGGGCGGCGAGCACCGGCAGGGCGTCCATAGCGGCGGCCACGTCGTCGAACGTCTCGGGCCAGCGCCCCGCGACCGGACCCGCCCCGCCCTGCTGCGGGATCTCGCTGCCGCGCCGGTACTCGACACTGGCGACGGCGAACCCGCGCCGCGCCAGGAAGTCCGCGAACGGCGACACATGGTGCCGGTCGTACGGGGCGCGCCAGGCCCCTCCGTGCAGGACGACCACGAGCGGAGCCCCGGTCCGGCCGTCGCGCGGAGCGAAGAAGTCGATCACCTGGTCGGGATGGCTGCCATAGGCCACGGACCGATCGGGGGCGACCACCGGATGCGCGAACGCCGACTCGGTCTCGGCGGCGTCACGATCACGCGCGGCAGAATCCGACATGCTGCTCCAACCGTCCTACGCATATGCCCAACTGGACTGACCTGCGGGGACGGTATCAGTACGGCGGGCCGCCTTCGGACCGGCGGCAGGCCCGTACGGGCCCGGTCCTCGAGGACCGGGCCCGTACGGAACACAAGGCCCTAGGCGGCCAGTACCTCCGCCAGGATCCGCGCGGCACGCTCGGCGTCCGCGAAGCCGACGTACAGCGGGGTGAAACCGAACCGCAGCACGTCCGGGCGGCGCAGGTCGCCGACCACACCGCGCTCGATGAGCGCGCGCATCACCGGCTCGGTGTCGTCCGCGTTCTCGCACCGCAGCGAGACCTGACTCCCGCGCCCGGCGTGGGAGACCGGGGTGACCGGGACGACCCGGCCCTCGGGGACGTACGCGGCGACGCACTCCAGGAAGAAGTCCGTCAGGGCGAGGGACTTGGCCCGTACGGCCTCGACCGTGACGCCCTCCCACACATCCAGCGCCGCTTCGAGCGCCAGCATCGAGAGGATGTCCGGGGTACCGACCCGGCCCCGCACGGAACCGTCCGCCGGGGTGTACTCGGGGGTCATCCCGAAGGGGTCGGCGTGCGAGGTCCAGCCGGGCAGGGGCGAGTCGAAGGCCGCCTGGTGGCGTTCGGCGACGTACAGGTAGGCGGGCGAACCGGGGCCGCCGTTCAGGTACTTGTACGTGCAGCCGACAGCCAGGTCCACCCCGTGTGCGTCGAGGCCGACCGGCAGGGCGCCCGCACTGTGGCACAGGTCCCAGACCGCGAGGGCACCCGCCGCGTGGACGGCGGCGGTGAGACCCGGCAGGTCGTGGAGCCTGCCCGTGCGGTAGTCGACGTGGTTGAGCAGGACGACCGCCGTACGGGGGCCGAGTGCGGCCGGCACGTCGGCCGGGACGACCGGGACGAGGCGGTGGCCCGTCATCCGGGCCGCGGACTCGGCGATGTACCCGTCCGTGGGGAACGTCGTGGCGTCGACCAGGATCTCGTCGCGGCCGTCGGCGGCCAGACGGCTCGCGGCGACCACCGCCTTGAAGACGTTCACACTGGTGGAGTCGCCGACCACGATCTGCCCGGCTGCGGCCCCGACCAGCGGGGCGATCCGGTCGCCGATCCGCTCGGGTGCCGTCCACCAGCCGCTCTCGTCCCAGGAGCGGATGCGCAGGGCGCCCCACTCCCGGGTGATGACGTCCTGCATGCGTGCGGCGACGTGGCTGGGCAGCGCGCCCAGCGAGTTCCCGTCGAGGTAGACGGTGTCGTCGAGGCTGAACAGCTCGCGTCGGCCGGCGAGCTCGTCGGCGGCGTCGAGCGCCTGTGCGCGCTCGTAGAGATCAGACATGGCTGCGCGCCGTCCACAGCTCGGGGAACACGTTCTTGGTGGCCCGCTTCTCCAGCCAGGCGACGCCGGCCGACCCTCCGGTGCCGGTCTTCGAACCCATCGCACGCCGGGTGGCGACCAGGTGGTCGTTGCGCCAGCGCCACACCAGCTCGCCGACGTCGGTCAGCACCTCGCCGAGCCGCACGAGCTCGTCGTTCTGGTCGGGACTGGCGTAGATCTCCGCCCAGATCGCCTCGACCACGGGGGACGGCTCGTACTTCTGCGCCAGGTCCCGGTCGAGCACCGACTGCGGCACCGCGTGACCGCGCCGGGCGAGCAGGGCGAGCGTCTCGTCGTACAGGCCCGGCTCGTGGAGCGCCTTCTCCAGCTCGGCGTGGACACGGGGAGCGCCCCGGTGCGGCACGAGCATGGACGCGGACTTGTCGCCCAGCAGGAACTCCATCCGCCGGTACATCGCCGACTGGAAACCGGAGCCCTCGCCGAGGGAGCCCCGGTAGGAGTTGAACTGGGCGGGAGTGAGGCCGGCCAGCGGCTTCCAGGAGGCGTTCAGTGCCTCGAGCTCCCGGAGCGAGCGCTTCAGGGCGTCGCGTGCGACGGGTATGCGGTCCTCGCGCAGGGCACGGGTCGCGGTCTCCCACTCATGGACGATGACCGTGAACCACAGCTCCATGACCTGGGTGGTGACCAGGAAGACCATCTCGCCGGGATCGTCCGAGCGGAGGTGCTGGAGATGGGTCAGGACATCCGCCTGGACATAGTCCTCGTACGGAGTCGTTCCCGCGAAGTCCAGGTGCGGGGTGTCCGCACCGGTGGCTTCGGGGTCGGGGTTGATCGTCGACATTTCTGTCTCCTCGACACGAGCTTCCGGGTAGCGGTCCGCCCCTTCCTCTGAGGTGGTGGAGCTCCGGTCCCCTGCTCGCATCCTAAACCGGAGCCGCGCGGGACGCGTGGGGCCCCGCAGGCGAGGGTGCTGCCTGCGGGGCCCTACGGGTGCGGAGAGGGCTCAGCCCAGGGTGTCGGCTGCGGTCTGCGAGGAGTCGCGGAGGAAGGACGAGCAGCGCTCGTACTCCTCCTGCTCGCCGATCGACTGCGCGGCGCGCGCGAGGGCGTGCAGGGCGCGCAGGAAGCCGCGGTTCGGCTCGTGCTCGAACGGGACGGGGCCGTGGCCCTTCCAGCCCGCCCGGCGCAGCGCGTCGAGACCACGGTGGTAGCCGGTACGGGCGTACGCGTACGACTCGATGACCCGGCCGCCCTCGTACGCCTCGTCGGCGAGCTGGGCCCAGGCCAGCGAGGACGTGGGGTACTTCGCCGCGACATCGGCGGGCGCGGCGCCGCCGGCGAGGAGCTCGCGCGGCTCCGGGTCGTCGGGCAGGTGGGTCGGGGCGGGGCCCCCGAGCAGGTTCTCGTGGATGGACATGGTTCAAGTGTGCCTGGCTCCGCCCGCATCGTGGACACCCGGGCGACTACGTTCCGCCCGCCCGTTCCGCGGTCTGCCGCTCCGGCTCCAGGGGCGGGGCCGTGACCCCGCAGTGCGTCGTGCATTCGGGCCTGCACCGGCGTGCCGCCTCCGGGGTCGTCCGTACCGTCCACCAGGCGATCACCGAGCCCGCCACCAGGAGCCCGGCGCACATCGGCATCGCCCGGCGGAACGTCGCGGCGAACTCCCCGGCATCGCGGTACGCCTCCGGGCCCATCCCGGCGAGGAGCGGCAGCGCGGCAACGGCGAGCAGTCCGGCCGCCCGCGCCGCCGCGTTGTTGATCCCGCTGGCGAGCCCGGCCCGCCCCGTGTCGACGGCGGCCAGGACGGTCGCGGTGAGCGGCGCCACCAGGATGACCATGCCGGTGCCCAGCACCAGGACGGCCGGCAGGACGTCCTGGACGTACGAGGAGAGCGAGGCACCCGGGCCGACCCGCAGCATCAGCAGCATCCCGGCCGCCGCCAGCAGGGGGCCGACCGTGAGCGGGATCCGTGGCCCGATGCGCCGGCCGAGGTCACCGGCGGACGCGGAGAAGAGCAGCATGAGCACGGTGGTCGGCAGGAGCGCCGTGCCCGCGCCGAGCGCCGAGTAGCCGGCGACGACCTGGAGCTGGATCGCGGAGAGGAAGAAGAATCCGCCGAGAGCCGCGTACACGCAGAACGTCACGATGTTGACGGCGGTGAACTGCCGGGACGCGAAGATCGACGGCGGCACCATGGGGTCGGCCCGGCTGCGTTCCACCTGGACGAACGCCACCCCGAGCAGTACGCCACCGATCGCCGCCCCGATCACCGTTACGGACGCGCCCTGCACCGGTACCTCGATCAGCGCGTAGGTGACCAGAGCGAGCGCCAGGGCCGCGAGCGCGGCTCCGAGCACGTCGAAACGGCCGTGGGCCTCCGGGTCCCGGGACTCCGGTACGTGGCGCAGGGCGACCGGCAGGCAGACGGCGGCGAGCGGGAGGTTGAGCAGGAACACCCAGCGCCAGCCGGGCCCGTCCACCAGCCAGCCCCCGACGAACGGCCCGACGGCGGCACCGACCCCGCCGAGCCCCGACCACAGCCCCACGGCGCGGGCCCGGTCGTCGGGATGGAAACTCGCCTGGATGAGCGCCAGCGAACCGGGGGTGAGCAGGGCGCCTCCGACGCCCTGGAGGGCGCGCGCCGCGATCAGGACGGCCGCGTTGGGCGCCAGACCGCAGAGCAGCGAGGCCACCGCGAACCAGACGACGCCGATCACGAAGACCCGCCGCCTGCCGAACCTGTCCCCGAGCGCACCGCCGAGCAGGATCAGCCCGGCCAGCGTGAGCATGTAGGCGTTGACGGTCCACTGGAGGGCGGCGAGGTCGGTGTCGAGGTCCTCGCCGATCCGGGGGAGGGCGACGTTGATGACCGTGGAGTCGAGCAGGGCCATGCTCGACCCGAGAACGGTCGTCAGGACGATCCATCGCCCGGCGGGCGAGGCAACCCGGATTGCGCCGTCGGCCGCGTCTGTCATACGAGCAGCATCGCCCGCCGGACGCTCGGGAGCACCTTCAAGCCCCTCCGGCGATTGAGGAGCCCGCCCAGCGGCTCCGCCCTCACCCACCCCCTACCGAACCGCCCCCACCGCCCGCACGAGCGCCGCCACCCCGGCCTCCACCTTGCTCCGCGGGCACCCCGCGTTCAGCCGGAGGAACCCCGGTGCCCCGTACACCGCACCCGGCATGATCGCGACCTTCTCCCGCTCGATCAGCACCCGCTGCAGCGCCTCGTCGTCCACACCCAGTGGGCGCAGATCGATCCAGGCCAGGTAGCCCGCCTGGGGCGGCTGCCACCCGAGCTCGGGGAACGCCTCGTTCAGCCGCTCCGCGATCAGCGCGAGATTCCCGGCGACGTACTCCCGTACCTCGTCCAGCCACGCCCCGCCCTCCCGGTACGCGGCGATGTGCGCCGTCAGCGACAGCACGGCCGGTGAGGCGAGCCCCTCCGCCGTCTCCATGCGCCGCAGGTACTCCGTCCGGTCCGCCGGATCGCCGATGATCCCGTACGAACCGGTCAGTGCCGGGAAGTTGAACGCCTTCGACGCGGAGCTGATCACCGCCCAGCGCCCGTCACCGGCCACCCGTGTCCACGGCACGTGCCGGTACCCGTCGTGCACGAAGTCCGCGTGGATCTCGTCGCTGATCACAGCGACCCCGTGGCGCCGGGCGAGCGCCGCCATCTCCCGCAGCTCGGCCTCCGTCCACACCCGCCCCGTCGGGTTGTGCGGGGAGCACAGCACGAGCACCTTCGCGTCGGCCCGCTCCAGCTCCCGCTCGAGCGCCTCGGTGTCCCCCACCGGCACCCCCCGCAGCTCCCGTCCGAGCCCGGTGATCGCCTTCCGGAAGCCGTCGTACGTGGGGGTGTGGACGACCACGCCGTCCCCCTCGCCCGTCCACATCTGCAGCAGCTGCGAGAGCTGGCTGAGCACGGACGGCCCGTAGACGAGCCGGCCGGTGTCGAGCTCCGTGCCGTACCTGGTGGCGTACCAGTGCGCGATCGCCGACCGGAAGTCGTCCTGCTGCCAGGTCGTGTAGCCGAGGACCCCGTGGTCGAGCCGGGCGCGCAGCGCGCCCAGCACCTCGGGCGCGGTCTCGAAGTCCATGTCGGAGATCGTGAACGGCAGCAGCCCGTCCACCCCGAACCGGTCGGCGACCCCGTCCCACTGGACGCACCAGGTGCCCCGGCGGTCGATGACGGTGTCGAAGTCGTAGCGCGCAGGCGTACTCACAGCGGATTCCTCATGGTTCGGTCTTTGACGCCGGACACGGAACGGGCCCGGCACCCCAGGAAAGGGGGACCGGGCCCGGTGCGTCCGTGACGTACTTACTTCAGCTTGGTGCCCGTGGAGCGCAGGTCGGCACAGGCCTGCGTGACACGCACGGCCATGCCCGCCTCGGCGGACTTGCCCCAGCTGCGCGGGTCGTAGACCTTCTTGTTGCCGACCTCGCCGTCGACCTTCAGCACACCGTCGTAGTTGCGGAACATGTGGTCCACGATCGGGCGGGTGAAGGCGTACTGGGTGTCGGTGTCGAGGTTCATCTTCACGACGCCGTTCTCCAGCGCGGTGGCGATCTCCTCGGCCGTGGAGCCGGAGCCGCCGTGGAAGACGAAGTCGAACGGCTGGCTGCCCGCGGCCTTGCCGTACTTGGCGCCGACGCCCTCCTGGAGGTCCTTGAGGAGCTCGGGACGCAGGACGACGTTGCCCGGCTTGTAGACGCCGTGGACGTTGCCGAAGGACGCTGCCAGCAGGTAGCGGCCCTTCTCGCCCAGACCGAGCGCCTCGGCGGTACGCAGCGCGTCGTCGACGGTCGTGTACAGCTCGTCGTTGATCTCGTGCGTGACGCCGTCCTCCTCGCCACCGGTCGGGGTGATCTCGACCTCGAGGATGATCTTGGCGGCGGCGGCCTTGGCGAGCAGCTCCTGGCCGATGGCCAGGTTGTCGGCGAGGGTCTCGGCCGAACCGTCCCACATGTGGGACTGGAACAGCGGGTTCAGGCCCTTGGCGACGCGCTCCGCGGAGACCTCGATCAGCGGACGGACGTACGTGTCCAGCTTGTCCTTGGGGCAGTGGTCGGTGTGCAGGGCGACCGTGATGTCGTACTTGGCGGCGACGATGTGCGCGAACTCGGCCAGGGCTACGGCGCCCGTCACCATGTCCTTGTTGTGCTGGCCGCCCAGGAATTCAGCCCCACCGGTGGAGATCTGGACGATGCCGTCGCTCTCCGCCTCCGCGAAGCCGCGCAGCGCAGCGTGCAGGGTCTGGGTCGACGTCACATTGATGGCCGGGTAGGCGAACTTGCCTGCCTTCGCCCGGTCGAGCATCTCGGCGTAGACCTCGGGGGTTGCGATGGGCATCTGTCCGCTCCTTGGGATGTGCGGGTGTGCAGTGCTGGTCCCTGACCTGGGGGCGACGTCATCGTCGCCCCCATCTTTCCAGACTCTCGCCCCGGCTCCACCCTGCCCGTGGCCTGAGCATCTTTACGGGCGTACGCGAAGGGCGGCCGGTTTCACGTGAAACCGGCCGCCCTTCAGGAAACGTGCAGGTCAGGCCAGGTCGAGGTCCGCGACCCCGTAGGCGTTGACGTAGGGCAGACCGGCCTCGGCGATCGCCGGAGCGGCACCCCGCTCCACGATCACGGCAACGGCGACGACCTCACCGCCGGCCTCGCGCACCGCCTCGACCGCGGTCAGCGGGGAACCACCGGTGGTCGAGGTGTCCTCGACGACGAGGCAGCGGCGGCCCTTGACGTCCGTGCCCTCGATCCGGCGCTGCATCCCGTGCGCCTTCTGCGCCTTGCGGACGACGAACGCGTCGAGGCTCTTCCCGCGCGCCGCGGAGGCGTGCAGCATCGAGGTGGCGACCGGGTCGGCGCCCAGCGTCAGACCGCCGACGCAGTCGTAGTCCAGCTCGGCGGTGGCGTCGAGCATCACCTGGCCGACCAGCGGCGCGGCCTTGCCGTCCAGCGTGATCCGGCGCAGGTCGATGTACCAGTCGGCTTCCAGACCCGAGGAGAGGGTCACTTTGCCGTGCACCACGGCCTTGTCCTTGATCTGCTGGAGCAGCTCAGCGCGTACGTCAGTCATGCTCACGAGGGTAAGCGCTGCCGCGGCCACGCCGTGGCCACGTCTCAGAGCCGCACCCAGCTCCAGGTCGTCACGATCTCGAGCGGGTCGATCGGGGTGACCAGCCGGGGCGCGGTGTTCAGCCCGTTCGGCGGACCCGACTGCGGCTCCACGCACACGGCCTCGGGCTGCTCGTCGTAGATGACCACCCACTCGTCCCGGCTCTTCACCGTCAGCTCCAGCTGCTCGGGCCAGGTGAGCTTCACATCGACGCCCTCGGGCATCCCGAAGCAGTCGTCCCAGGGGCCGGGGCGGG
Organism: Streptomyces sp. NPDC056452; assembly: GCF_042796085.1. Lineage (NCBI taxonomy): Bacteria > Bacillati > Actinomycetota > Actinomycetes > Kitasatosporales > Streptomycetaceae > Streptomyces > Streptomyces sp. NPDC056452. The sequence goes on along the minus strand of NZ_JBHTRI010000039.1, from coordinate 16,076 downwards.
GGTCGATCCGGCGGCCGGTCGGCAGGTGGTTGTCGCCGCGCTCCTCCTGCCAGGCGGCGTCGAAGTCGATCCGCACATCCTGGCCGCCGGTGTTGCGGAGGAACCAGGGGTGCCAGCCCGCCTGTGCCGGGAAGGAATTCCCGTACGTCTCGACACCCATGCGGAGCGTCAGCGCGTCCTCGGTCAGTTCGAAGGACTGCGTCACCCGGCCCTCGTACGGCCACGGGTCGGTCAGGTCGTAGAAGAAGGCAGCCTCCGCCTCGTCCTGCCGGGCGGGCTGCCAGGCTGTGTCGCGGCCGGTGCCGTGGATCGCGTGCGGCGGGGAGTCCACCGGCAACCGGTGCAGCTCGCTGCCGTTACGGAACAGGCCGTTCTCGGTGCGGCCGCACCACGGCACCATCGGGAAGCAGCCGTACCGCTCGCCCTGGCGCAGCAGTTCGGTGCCACCGATCCGCAGGCTGCGGATCCGGCATCCATGGACGGGGTCAACGGTCAACTCGGCGTCGCCGGCGGTCAGCCGGACGTCCTTCGCAGCTCTGCTCACCCCAGAACACTACTGGCGCGGCCAGGGGCTGTCCCGCTGTCCCCGGACGGGGCAGCGGTTACCTCCGACGCCGCAGAGCCCGGCCCACGACCACGGCCGAGGCGATCGCGAGGGCGGCCGCGGGAGCGATCCAGCGCAGGGTGACTCCGGCGGTCATGTCGTCCTGCGAGGGCACGGGGGCGTACCGGCCGCGCGGCGGAGCGTGGTCGACCTCCTCCGTACTCCGGCCGATCATGGTGCGCCGGGCGTGTGCGGCCTCGGCAGGCGGTCCGTCCGGCACGGTGAACTCCAGCTCCGCGGCGGGGTCGAGCGAGGGCGGCGGCACGGGGGCGTCGAACACGGAGCCCTTGTCGCGCACCTCGCCGGAGGCGGAAGCCTCGGACGGCTCGGAGGCAGACGACTCGGAGGCAGACGGCTCGGAGCCGGACACATCGGAGTCGGACGAATCAGAGGCGGGCGGCCCGGGCTTCGACGCGTCGTCCGGAGTGGAGTCCGCGGCACCGGGCTCTTCCGAGGCGGAGCCGGAGCGCGCACTGCCCTCCGGCGCCTGGTCGTCCCCGGACGACTGGTCACCCCCCGGCGCGGTTTCGGGAGCGGTCTCCTGCGCATCCCGGGCAGCCAGGGACTCCGTCACCAACTGCTGCGTGAAGCGGTCCAGCAGCCGTTGCGCCGCGGCGAGCGCCGCCGCCTCCTCCAGCTCCACGATGCGGCCCTCTCCGCTCGCCGACCCGCTGAAGGCGACCGTCGTGCCGCCGTCGGTCTCCGTGAGCCCGACGGTCAGGGACAGCTTCGCCGACCCCGCGCCCCGGGCCTCCACGCCCTCGCCGGACACGAGGAAGGCGTCGTCGCCCCGGCCGGTGAGCGTCAGCGTTCCCCGGTACGTGATCGTGTGGCCGTCGATCCGGATCTTCAGCCGGCCCGTCAGGGGACCCGCCGTCGCATCGGCGTCCTGCTGGAGGCCGGGGACACAGCGCGCCACACGGGCGGGGTCACCCAGCGTCCGACGAAGGGACGCGACCGGAACCGGAACGAACACCTCATGCTCCATACCGACCGAGCCTACTCAGCCGGGGCCGTCCCGTCAGCGCTTCCACACCCCGTACACCGTGAGGTCCACACCGCCCCGTCCCGCTCACGGTTCCTCCCAGTAACGCGGATGCACCAGCGTCGAAGGCATCACACCCCTCAGCCGTACCCGCTCCGCCGAACGCCCGGCCGCCAGCAGCTCCCGCTCCCCCAGGGAGCGCAGCCCCGGCACCCGCCCGTCGAGGCCGAGCGGGCCCACCGCGTGCGGAGCGGCGAGCACGAAACCCCAGTCGTGCGGCGCCTGCGACCCGCCCGTGGCCCGGTCCGGGCCCGCGGCGAACCCGGTGAGCCTGCCCTGGACGCGGTACGGGCGGGTCGCCAGGCCGCCCGCCCTCATCGACGCCTCCACCGTCCAGAACGTCTCCGGCCTGCTGCCCAGCGGCCCCGCGTGCACCACCAGCCGGCCGCCCGGCTCCAGGGCCTCCTCGACCAGGCCGTAGAACTCCGCCGAGTAGAGCTTCGTACTGGCCGTGATCCCCGGGTCGGGAAGATCCGAGATCACCACGTCGTAGCGCTCCCCCGTGGCCCGCAGCCAGTTGAACGCGTCCCCGTCGGCCGCTGTCAGCCTCGGATCCCGGTACGCGTGCCCGTTCAGCCCGGAAAGCGCAGGGTCCGTACGGGCCAACCGGGTGACGGCCGGGTCGAGCTCGACCACCACGACGGACTCGACGTCGGGATAGCGCAGCACCTCGCGGGCGGCCAGCCCGTCGCCCCCGCCGAGGATCAGCACCCGCTCGTGCCGGCCCCTCATCGCCGGGTGCACCAGTGCCTCGTGGTAGCGGTACTCGTCGCGCGAGCTGACCCTCAGCCGGCCGTCCAGATAGAGGTCGAGCGAGCCCCGCCCCGCTCCGGTGAGGACGACCTCCTGCACCTCGGTCTGCACGGCGACCCGCACCTCGTCCCCGTACACCGCGCGCCGCGCCGCCCTCTCGAAGTCGTCGACCAGGACCGTGGCCGTGGCCAGCACCGTGATCACCACGGCGTTCGCGGCGATCAGCAGCCAGCGCTCGCGGGTGCCGAGGTCCCGCCGGAACACCCAGAGCACCAGCGCACCGCCCGCCGCCGCGTTGACGGAGCCGGTGAACAGCGCCCCGGTGAGCTGTCCCATCATCGGCAGCAGCAGGAACGGGAACGCGAGCCCGCCGACCAGGGCGCCCACGTAGTCGGCGGCGAAGAGATCGGCGACGGCCCCGCCCGCGTCCTGCCGGTCGACCCGCTGGATCAGCGTCATCAGCAGCGGGATCTCCGCGCCGATCAGGATCCCGATCGCCATCGAGAACCCCACCAGCGCATAGCGCGACTCCCCGAGCCAGGCGAACGACGCGTACAGCACGAGGGCCGACGATCCGCCGACCAGCGCGAGGGCGGCTTCGATCAGCCCGAACCCGACGGCGGCGCGGCTGCGTAAACGTTTCGCGAGAAGCGAGCCGATGCCCATCGCGAACACCATCACGGACAGCACGACGGAGGCCTGGGTGACCGAGTCACCGATCAAGTAGGAGGCCAGTGCGACCAGTTCGAGCTCGTACACCAGACCGCAGGCCGCGCAGATGAAGACCACGGCCAGCACGAGGAATCGGCCGGTCCTGGGCCGTACGGGAAGCCGCGCCGCGCCCCCTCGCAGCGACACCTGCTGGTCGATCATGACGCGAACGCTACGTTACGGCGCGGTCGCCGCTTGTCACCCACAAGGGTGTAAGTGAGGCACTCCGGAGGCACATCGCATGCGCCCCGCACCTACGCAGAACGGCCCCACGCCCGGCCACGGACCTGCGCAGACCTGCCCCGCGCCCGCTCACAGCGCCGGCGCGTGCATCCGCACCCCCACCCGGGTCCGGGTCACCACCAACTGCCCCTCCTGCGGGTACGCGTGCCAGGTGCGCCACCTCACCTGGCCCTCCGAGTGCTGCGCCAGCATGGCCGTGAAGGCGTACGGGCTGCCGGGAAAGGTCCCCGCAAGGCCGTGCGGATGGTCGGTCACCAGCGCGAGCAGCTCCTGTGCGCGCCCCGCGAACGAGCCCTCCGAGAGAGTCTCCACGCGCGCCGCGAACTCGTACTCCCACTCGCCCATCCGCTTGGCGACGCCGAGCGGCAGGGGCGTGCTGCTGCCCGGAATGCAGGCAACGGTCTCGGAACAGGTACCGCGCTCCTCCTCCAGAAGGACCTGGTGGGAGGCACCGAGCAGCCTCATCTGCAGCTTGGCGCACGGCAGTTCGAGGTCGAGGACGGCGAGGGCCGGCAGCGGCTCGCGCCCCAGCGCCCAGGCCAGATCGGCGGCACGGGTATCGGAATAGGCGGTCTGGAGGGTCGTGAGCATGGGTCGGCTCCGCAAAACACACATGGACACACGGACAGGAGGTGCCCCCGGTGCTTCGCACCTAGGGGAAGGGGAACGCCTGAACCGGCCCGATCAGGGTCCGATGGCTGAATGTTCCCTACAGCGAGGGAATCATGAAGTACGCCACACTCACAGCGTTTTTACCCAACTTGACGTGGTTTCCATCCCCTCGGGGGCAGCACGGTTCATCTGTTCCAGAAAAGCCCAACGAAAAGGTGCCCGGCGGGAGTTCACCCACCGGGCACCTCACGGACACGGCGTCCGCCGTCCCGGTCGGGCCGACCGGTTCAGCTTCCCCCGCCGCCGCATCCGCCCCCGCCGCCGCACGACGAGCTGCTGCCCCCGCACGACGAGCTGCTGCTGCCGCACGAGTGGCCGCCGCCGCTGTCGCCGGCCCACCAGCCCCCCGCCCCGCCCCCACCGGCGCTGCCCGCGCCCCGGCGCCGACGGCGCCCCGCAGGCGCCTTCCTCCTGTTGGTCGCCCTCGACAGGAACGCGACCGCACCCCCGATGATCACCAGGACGACCACGATGAAGATGAAGTGCTCCACCGACCTCACATCCTTCTGTTCCCCCGAAGCGAGGTCCCCGCTTCTCACGTGACAGGGGGATTCCCGTGCCCCGCCGCGGCCAAAGCAGACTTGAGCAACTCCAGAGCTTCGGCACAGGATGGCGCCCATGACACAGGGACGACAGGGACGACCGCTGCTCAACCGCCGCCTCGCCGAGTTCGGCACGACGATCTTCGCCGAGATGTCGGCGCTGGCCGTACGGACCGGATCGATCAATCTCGGCCAGGGCTTCCCCGACACCGACGGCCCGGAGGAGATCCGTGAGGCCGCGGTCCGGGCACTGCGCGCCGGCGACGGCAACCAGTACCCACCGGGTCCCGGCGTCCCCGAGCTGCGCTCCGCGATCACGGAGCACCAGCAACGGCGATACGGACTGGCGTACGACCCCGACACCGAGGTCCTCGTCACGACGGGCGCCACCGAGGCCATCGCCGCCACCCTGCTGGCACTCCTGGAGCCCGGCGACGAGGTCATCGCCCTGGAGCCGTACTACGACTCGTACGCCGCCTGCATCGCCATGGCGGGCGGTACCCGCGTCCCCGTCACGCTCCACCCCGACGAGGGCGCCTACCGGCTCGACCTCGACGAACTCCGCGCCGCCGTCACCCCCCGCACCCGGCTGATCCTGCTCAACACCCCGCACAACCCCACCGGCACCGTCCTGACGCGCGAGGAGCTGGCCGCCGTCGCCGGGCTCGCGTGCGAGCGCGACCTCCTCGTCGTCACGGACGAGGTCTACGAGCACCTGGTCTTCGAGGGCGAGCACATCCCGCTCGCCTCCTTCCCCGGCATGCGCGAGCGCACGGTCACCATCAGCAGTGCGGGAAAGACGTTCTCGTTCACCGGCTGGAAGGTCGGCTGGATCACCGCGAGCCCCGCGCTGGTCACCGCGGTCCGGTCCGCCAAGCAGTTCCTGACGTACGTGTCGGGCGGGCCGTTCCAGTACGCGGTCGCCGAGGCACTGCGCCTGCCCGACAGCTACTTCGACGGACTGCGCGCGGACCTGCGCGCCAAGCGCGACCTGCTGAGCAGCGGCCTCGCCGAGGCCGGCTTCGAGGTCTACAAGCCCGCCGGAACGTACTTCGTCACCACTGACATCCGGCCGCTCGGCGGTGAGCAGGACGGCTTCGCGTTCTGCCGTGCGCTGCCCGAGCGGTGCGGGGTCGTCGCCATCCCCAACGCGGTGTTCTACGACCACCGCGAGCAGGGCGCGCCCTTCGTGCGCTTCGCCTTCTGCAAGCGCACGGACGTACTGGCCGAAGCGGTGACCCGCCTGAAGAGCCTCGCCGCGGGCTGATCACCGGGGCACGAGAAAGCCCGGCCCGGCGGCGCGGTCGCGATGACCACCGCCTCCGGCCGGGCTGTTCGCACCGGAGCCGGATCAGGCCTCCGGGGACTCCTCGTCCGCGGGCTTCGCGTCGGCGGGCTCCAGGCCCAGGCGCTCCACGAGCCACTTGTCGAACTCGATGGAGGCCCGCACCCAGCTGACCGTCGAGGAGACGAAGTGCTCCAGGCTGACGCCGGTGCCGATGAGCATCTGCGCCTCACCGATCAGCCGCACGGACGCGGCAGCGCCCTCCTCGCCCTCGTGGGCGTGCGTGTAGACCTTGGGCCACAGGGTGCGGCGGTTCCAGTCGTCGATCGCGTCGAGGAGCACGGGACGCTGGTCGACGGGGTGGGGGCGGTCGTAGAACGTACGGACGGAGAAGACCTGCTGCTCCTCCTCGCCGCGGAACATGAAGTACGTGCGGAACTCTTCCCACGGCGCTGCGAGGTCGCCCTCGTCATCGACGACGTACTTCAGCTCCATCTGCTCGAGAAGCTGCTTGACGAGGTCCTGGTCAGGGACAACGGGTCCCTCGGGTCCTGCCGCCTGCGGCTCGGGCTGGCCCCCGAAGTTAGGAATCGAGGACGGGTCGATAGACATCGCTGGGTACTCCTGTGGATCGCTCGTGGTTTCCTGCCATCGACCCTAGCCGCGATCGGCGGCCAGTAGTCCTACGCCCTCAGGGGAATCGTCCCTGCGCCGGTCCCCCGGGCCCGCGACCAGGCGAAGGCGACCAGGATCGCGCACAGTGTTCCGAGAAGTCCGGCCCCTCCGATCGTGTCCGAGGACGATCCGGACAGCTCCGCCGCCAGACCTCCCGCCGCGACGCCGATCCCCTGCATGGCGGTCAGCCCCGACCTCGCGAGCCCCAGTACCTGGCCGCGCTGGCCGGCCGGGGTGAGCAGGACGAAGGTCGCGCCGGCGGTGATCTGGTAGGCCGAGCACACACCCGATGCCATCAGCAGCAGGACAGCGACCGCGACACCGGGACCCGTCCAGTACAGGAGCAGCGGCAGATTCGCGCCGACCGCCAGCGGCCCGAGCAGCCGGCGGCGCCACTCGTCCCCGACGCTCGCGCGCCCGAGCAGGGCGGCGCCCAGCACCATTCCCGCCGGGTGCGCGGCGAGCAGGAGCCCCACGGAGGCGCCGCCCCCGCCGGCCTCGGCCGCGAACGGGGCGGCCAGTCCCTCCGGCAGCACGATGAACCCCGCCAGCCAGCCCAGGGCGACCAGCGCCCGCAGCCTGGGGTCCGCCCAGATCAGCGCCGCCCCACTCCTGACCTGCATGTGCAGCCTCGTCTGCCGCACGTCGTCGCTCGCGATCGGCCGTGCCTTCACACCGAACCTGATCAGGGACGCGGAGAGCAGGAACGAGGCCGCGTTCAGCCCCAGGGAGAGGTGGCTGCCCAGCCACACGACGAGCACACCGCCACCGGCGAAGCCGACCAGCTGCCCCGCCTGGTGGGTGATCAGCATGACGCGCTGGCCACGCTCGTACCTCCGCTCGCCGAGCACCGTCGGCAGCAGAGCGCCCTGCGCGGCGCCGAAGGGCGCCTCGGCCAGCTGCGCCAGCACGAGCAGTCCCGCCAGCAGCGGCAGCGGCGTTCCCGGCAGGGCCATCAGCCCGACCAGGGCGGCGCGCACCAGGTCGCATCCGACCATGACGGTCCGCCGGGGGAAGCGGTCCGCGAGCCCGGAGAGCAGCACCCCGGACAGCAGGGCGGGCAGGGTGGTCAGGGCGTACGTCGCCGCGGTCCAGCCGGCCGACTCGGTTCGTTCGAAGACCAGCAGCGACAACGCCACCCGCGCCAGCTGGTCACCGAGGACCGACTGAGCATAAGCCGCCCAAAGAGTGCGAAATTCGCTGAGGCGAATTAGATTGTCACTTTTGCAATCCTTCGACTCCGGGCTTATCTCATCAGGTATGCGCTCCGTCATGCGCGTACCTTACCGGCTGCAGAATTCCGCATATACCCCCTTCAGCAGATCATGAAAGGTGGTCCGGAGTGTCCTGTTATTGAGCGGAAACCGGTCTGTTGCCTGGCCGTTGACCGGAGTGCGATCTGGATACGGATATGCACCGGCCTCGCCCTGAGAACACCCTGGGGCGGCACACCGCGCCCGTCATCCGGCCACGGAATGGAAATTTTCGGCTCGATTTAGTGGGCAACCGCCGGTACGCCCGACTTACTTCTCGGGCGCACCACCAGGGCGCTTCATCAATCAAGGGTGTCGGATGCACGCATCAATGCAAACGATGCCGCGCACACACGTGCCCCCGGCCCGGACGCAGGGTCCGGGGGCCGGGGGCACGACGAGTGGTCTACCTGGCCTCCTCCGAGGGGACGGCCCCGACGAGCAGACCGTCCCCGGCCCGGTCCACCCGCACGGTGTCGCCGTCCTTGACCTCGCCCGCGAGGATCTCCTTGGCGAGCCGGTCGCCGATCGCCGTCTGGATCAGCCGGCGCAGCGGCCGGGCGCCGTACGCCGGGTCGTTGCCCTCCTCGGCCAGCCAGGCCAGGGCGTCCGGGGTCACATCGAGGGTGATCCGGCGGTCGGCCAGCCGGCCCGCGAGGCGGCCCACCTGGAGGCCGGCGATATGGGCGAGCTCGTCACCGGACAGGGCGGAGAAGACCACCAGGTCATCGAGCCGGTTGAGGAACTCCGGCTTGAAGGACGCGCGTACGACATCCATGACCTGCTGCTTCTTCACGTCCGGCTTGGTCAGGGGGTCGACCAGGAACTGGCTGCCGAGGTTCGACGTGAGGATCAGGATGGTGTTGCGGAAGTCCACCGTCCTGCCCTGCCCGTCGGTGAGCCGGCCGTCGTCGAGCACCTGCAGCAGGATGTCGAAGACCTCGGGGTGCGCCTTCTCCACCTCGTCGAGCAGGACGACGCTGTACGGGCGGCGGCGGACGGCCTCCGTGAGCTGGCCGCCCTCCTCGTAGCCGACGTAGCCGGGCGGGGCGCCGACGAGCCGGGCGACGCTGTGCTTCTCGCCGTACTCGCTCATGTCGATGCGGATCATGGCCCGTTCGTCGTCGAACAGGAAGTCGGCGAGTGCCTTGGCCAGCTCCGTCTTGCCGACCCCGGTCGGGCCGAGGAAGAGGAACGATCCGGTGGGCCGGTCGGGGTCGGCGATCCCGGCGCGGGTGCGGCGTACCGCGTCCGACACGGAGCGCACGGCCTCGGTCTGGCCAATGAGCCGGCGGCCCAGCTCGTCCTCCATGCGCAGGAGCTTCTGGGTCTCGCCCTCCAGGAGGCGTCCGGCCGGGATTCCCGTCCACGCCCCGACGACGTCGGCGATGTCGTCCGGCCCGACCTCCTCCTTGACCATGGTGTCCTGGGAGGCCTCCTGCTCGGCCTCGGCCGCTTCGGCCAGTTCGCGCTCCAGGCCGGGGATCTCCCCGTACAGCAGCTTGGACGCGGTGTCGAAGTCGCCGTCGCGCTGGGCGCGTTCGGCCTGGCCGCGCAGTTCGTCCAGGCGCTCCTTGAGCTCACCGACGCGGTTGAGCCCCTGCTTCTCCTTCTCCCAGCGGGCGGTCAGGCCCCGCAGCTCCTCCTCCTTGTCGGCGAGGTCGCGGCGGAGCTTCTCCAGGCGCTGCTTGGAGCCCGCGTCGGTCTCGTTCTTGAGGGCGAGCTCCTCCATGTGCAGACGGTCGACGGCCCGCTGGAGCTCGTCGATCTCCAGGGGCGAGGAGTCGATCTCCATACGGAGCCGGGAGGCCGCCTCGTCGACGAGGTCGATGGCCTTGTCGGGGAGGAAGCGTGAGGTGATGTAGCGGTCGGAGAGGGTCGCGGCGGCGACCAGCGAGGAGTCCGCGATCTGGACCTTGTGGTGCGCCTCGTACCTGCCCTTGAGACCGCGCAGGATCGCGATCGTGTCCTCGACGGACGGTTCGGCGACCAGGACCTGCTGGAAGCGGCGCTCCAGGGCGGGGTCCTTCTCGATGCGCTCGCGGTACTCGTCCAGCGTGGTGGCGCCGACCATGCGGAGCTCACCCCGGGCGAGCATCGGCTTGAGCATGTTGCCCGCGTCCATCGAGGAGTCGCCGCCGGCACCCGCGCCGACGACGGTGTGCAGCTCGTCGATGAAGGTGATGATCTGGCCGTCGCTCTCCTTGATCTCGGACAGGACGGTCTTGAGGCGTTCCTCGAACTCACCGCGGTACTTGGCGCCCGCGACCATCGCGCCGAGGTCGAGGGAGACGAGCCGCTTGTTCTTCAGCGACTCGGGGACGTCCCCCTTGATGATGCGCTGGGCGAGCCCTTCGACGACGGCGGTCTTGCCGACGCCGGGCTCCCCGATGAGCACGGGGTTGTTCTTCGTGCGGCGGGACAGCACCTGGACGACGCGGCGGATCTCCTGGTCGCGTCCGATGACGGGGTCGAGCCTGCCCTCGCGCGCGGCGGCCGTGAAGTCGGTGCCGAACTTCTCCAGGGCCTTGTACTGGCCCTCCGGGTCGGGTGTGGTCACGCGGCGCCCTCCCCTGCTCTTCTCGAATGCGTCCAGCAGCTTCTTCGCACTGGCTCCCTGCTGAGTGAGGATCTCACCGGCGCGGCCGCCCTTGGCCGCGACACCGATCAGCAGGTGCTCGGTGGAGAGGTAGTCGTCGCCGAGTTCCTTCGCCCGCTGTGCGGCGTCGGAGATGACGGCGAGCAGCTCACGGTTGGGCTGCGGCGGGGCGACGGTGGATCCGGTGACGCTGGGCAGCGCGCCGAGGAGCCGCTCCGTCTCGGCACGCACGGCCACCTGGTCGGCGTCGACCGCGGCCAGCAGGTCGATGATGTTCGCGTTGTCCTCGCCCGCGAGCAGGGCAAGCAGCAGATGCCCGGGGGTGAGGTCGGGGTGCCCGTCCTTGACGGCCCTGCTGGTGGCCGCGTTGAGGGCGTCCCGGCTCCTGTTGGTCAGCTCGGCGTCCACGGGCGCTGTCTCCTCCTTGTGCTGGTGCTTCTCGGCTTCACTGAAGTATGACTCGAACAACGGGTACAAAGTTGAGTCTATTCCACTCAAGCCTGACCGGGTGCGGGTGTCGCGACCGTTCTCTCTAGGCTGACCCCATGCCTGACGTTCGCAACCCCGGCCCCGAATACCTCGCCTTCTGGCGGGAGCGCCATGTGTGCACCCTGACGACGCTCCGCCCGAACGGCACCCCGCATGTGGTGCCGGTCGGCGTGACGTACGACCCGCAGACGCGGCTGGCACGTGTCATCACCAGCGGGAAGAGCCGGAAGGTCGCCCACGTGCTGGCAGCCGGCCCCCAGGGCGCACGGGTCGCGGTCTGCCAGATGCAGGGACGCCGCTGGGCGACCCTGGAGGGCCTCGCGACGGTCCGCACGGAGCCCGGGCAGGTGGAGGACGCGGTACGCCGTTACGCGGAGCGCTACGAGCGCACTCCGGCACACAACCCCGACAGGGTCGTCATCGAGATCGCCGTGGACCGGGCGCTCGGCAGAGGCTGAGAAAATCCACCCGGGCAGCACAACGGCGCCATCGTGTTCAGGTCACGATGGCGCCGTTGTGTGGGGGAAGCGCCTGAACGATATGGAACGACGGGGGAATCGTTCAGGCACTGCGGGGGGTGGCGGAGATGGCTTCTTGTTCGAACAGCTCGTGGTCCCGCTGATCGAGATTGACGAAAATCATGCCGTACCTCACGGCACAGCGAACCGGTTGCGGCGCCCCGCGGGGCCGGCGAAGACAGCGATAGGCGCGGACGTCGTCGTCCGTTTCCATCACCACGACGATCGGCTCTCCGAACAGGGTGACCATCAACGAATCGCCACGGCCGGTGAGCGCCGTGAGCAGATCGATGAAGTGCCACCCTGACCGATAGGCCGTGGCCATCTCCCGCCGGAAGGTGCGGTCGTCCGGAGGGGTGGTCATGCGCCGATAAGGGCCGGAGCGGACCAGGCGATGTCACCCGGTGCGGAAGCGGCCGGAACGCCCCAGGCGATGTCACCCGGTGCCGGCGCGGCCGCGGCACCCCAGGCGATGTCACCCGACGTGGAAGCGGCCGGAGCGCCCCAGGCGATGTCACCCGGTGCGGGCGCGGCCGCGGCACCCCAGGCGATGTCACCCGATGCTGCGACAGCCTCCCCGCCCCATGCGATGTCGCCCCCGCCCGCCAGTCCAATGCCCAAGGCTGCAACGAACGAGGCGGCAAGCGCCGAGCGAAGCATTCGCTTATACATAGTCGGCTTCGTCCTCACTTGTGGATTCTTCTCCCCCGCTCTTAAGACGATGTCTCACCCAGGCACTCGAACACCACTGAGTCGATGCATCATGTTCCTGCATGTTCAGGAACCTGGGGGGTGGAGATATGACTACAAGCTACACAAAGCCGACACATCCTCACGGGATCACCGAACTGTGCGAAGAGGGAGGGCGGCTTTACGCCAGCGCCTTGCGCTCCGGGCGCATCGCCCGCGCCGAGGTGGCAGCCGCTCCGTGCCTGATCGACTTCGCCCTACTGCATCCCGATCCCGACGACGCGGACTGGCTCCGGCCCGTGCCCCCGTCCGCCGCGCTGGCCAAACACCTGCACCCGCTCGAACGCGAGATCCTCGAACGCCGCCGGCGCTCCGTCCTGCTCACGGAGTCCTTCGAGCCCTACATGGACATCAGCGCCCAGGACCCGCCGACCACCCACGCCATCACCGTCCTTGAAGGCGCCAACCGGATCAACGCGGCACTGGACCTCGCCACGGCCGAGTGCCGGACCGAGGTCCTTACCGTCCAGCCGGGGGGCGGCCGGAGCGAGGACCGCCTCATCGAGGCCCTGGAGCGGGGCCTGTCCGTCGTGGACCGCGGTGTTCGCATCCGCACGCTCTACCAGCACACCGTGCGGCACAGCCCCGCCACCCTGGCGTACGCCGAACGCATAGCGGACGAGAACGTGGAGATCCGCACGCTCGAGGAACTCATCGAGCGCTTGATCATCTTCGACCGCACGGTCGCGTTCATCCCCGCCACCGACGACCGCCAAGTCGCCCTGGAACTCAGGCATACGGGACTGGTCGAGTACCTGGCCAAGGTCTTCGAACAGCTCTGGACCCGGGCGGCTCCCCTGCTGGAGGAAGTCAAGTACAACCCGACGACGCTCGGCATCAGTGGAGTTCAGCATGCAATAGCCCAACTCCTCGTCGAGGGACACGTCGACGACTCGATTGCGCGTCGTCTCGGCATGAATGTCCGCACCTGCCGCGCACATGTGGCCAAACTGAACGCCGCGCTCGGCAGCAACAGCCGCGCCCAACTCGGCTATCTGATCGCACAGTCAGGGATCCTGGATCAGGAGTGATCCGCTCCCGGCGCACCACCATTCCCCCGGAGCCGGACTTCCGCCACCGTCATCTTGTTGCAGTGCAGAAAAATGAGGGCCCCAAATCGACGTGGAAAAGGCAAAACCGACCCATTCGCATGGGAACCGAGAGCTGTGCGACCCGGCGATACGCCTGTACAAGGAAGCGCTGCGCGCGGGACGCCTCCCCCGCGCCGACCTGGACTCCGCTCCGTGCCTGCTGGAGATGGTCCTCGTCCAGCCCGATCCGGCCGACGACGCGTGGCTTCGTCCGGTCCCGCCGTCCGCCGCCCTGGCCCACCTGCTGCAGCCGATCACCAGGGAGATAGACGAGCGGATCCGGCTGACCTCCGCACTGTCCGGGGCGCTGGCGCCGCTGATGGCCGTCGCCGACGAGGACCCCAACCACGCGATCACCGTGCTCGAAGGCCGGTCGCTGATCATCTCCGTGCTCCGGGAGGCATCCACCCATGCCAAGGAGGAGGTCCTGACGGCGCAGCCGGGGGGCAACAGGCTCACGCACAACATGCGGCAGGGGCTGGAGAACGCCCGCTCCGCGATCGCCTCGGGAGCCCGTCTGAAGCACATCTACCAGCACCCCGCACGCTACAGCCCAGGGCTCAAGGACTATGTGGCGGAGATACCGCCCGACCGCCTCCAGGTGCGCACCGTCGAGCAGACCGTCGAACGCCTCATCATCTTCGACCGCGCCGTGGCCTACATCCCTGCCACTCCCACACGGGAGACAGCACTGGAAATCCGCCATCCCGCCCTCGTCACCTATCTCACCCAGGTCTACGAGGTCCTCTGGGCGCAGGCCACCCCCCTCACCCAGCAGCTCCCCGCAACCGTCCCCGGCGCCCCCGTCACCGCCGTCCAGCAGAGCGTCGCCCGACTGCTGGCCGAGGGCCACGTCGACGACGTGGTGGCCCGCAAACTGGGCATCAGCGTCCGCACCTGCCGCTCCCACATCTCCAAGCTCATGCAGACGCTCGACGCCCGCAGCCGGACCCACCTGGGAGCGCTCATCGTCCGGTCCGGCATCGCCGAGGCCGGCACCGGGACAGCACAGAGGCCCGCCCCTGGGGCCATGAACGGGTCATGACGCCCTGGGGCGGGCCTCTTCAGCCGGTCTTCAGTCCTTCGGCCTCTTGGGCCGCCAGACGACCAGCGCGCTGGTCTGCTGCACGTCCTGGTACGGCACCAGGTCGCGCCGGTACGAGGCGTGCACCTGGGCCTCGCGCTGCTGCATCGCCACGGCCGCGCCGTCCACCGCCGCGGAGAGCTCGGCGACGCGCTGCTGGAGCGCGGCGACCTGGTTCTCCAGCTCGATGATGCGCTTGATGCCCGCCAGGTTGATGCCCTCGTCCTGCGACAGCTGCTGCACCGTGCGCAGCAGCTCGATGTCGCGGGCCGAGTAGCGCCTTCCGCGTCCGGCCGTACGGTCCGGCGAGACCAGGCCGAGGCGGTCGTACTGGCGCAGCGTCTGCGGATGCAGGCCCGAGAGCTGGGCCGCGATCGAGATCACGTACACCGGTGATTCATCGGTCAGCTGGTACGGATTGCGTCGACGGCCGTCCATCTCAAGCTCCCTTCGCAGCCTGGAACAGCTCCGCCCGCGGGTCCTCCCCCGCGGTCGCCTTCCGGTAGGCCTCCAGCGCTTCCTGCGCCTCTGCGCCGAGGTCTGTGGGCACGGACACCTCGACGGTGACCAGGAGGTCGCCACGGGTGCCGTCCTTGCGCACGGCACCCTTGCCGCGGGCCCGCATCGTACGCCCGTTGGGGGTTCCTGCCGGGAGTTTCAGGGTGACCGGAGGCCCGCCGAGCGTGGGGACCTTCACCTCCCCGCCGAGTGCCGCCTCCACGAAGGTGACGGGCACGGTGACGGTGAGGTTGTCGCCCTTGCGGCCGAAGACCGGGTGGGCGTCGACATGGACGACGACGTAGAGGTCGCCGGCCGGGCCGCCGCGCTCGCCCGGGCTGCCCTTGCCGCGCAGCCGGATCCGCTGGCCGTCCAGCACGCCCGCCGGGATCCGCACCTGCATGGTGCGGGCCGACTTCGCCCGGCCACTGCCCTTGCAGACCTCGCAGGGGTCCTGGGCGATGAGGCCCCGGCCCTTGCAGTCCACACAGGGATCGGTGAGCGAGAATCCGCCGCCGCTGCCGCGTGACACCTGGCCGGTGCCGACGCAGGTCGGGCAGACCCTCGGGGTGCCGTTCCTGTCGCCCGTACCCGAACACGCCTTGCAGGGCGCCTGGCTGGACATCCGCAGCGGGACCGTGGCCCCGTCGACGGCCTCGGTGAAGCTGAGCGTCACCTCGGACTCGATGTCCTGGCCGCGGCGCGGCTGGACACGGGTGCCCGCACCGCCCCGGTTGAACAGTCCGCCGAAGACGTCGCCCAGGCCGCCGCCACCGCCGAACCCGCCGGCACCGCCGCCCTGGCCCGCGCCCGGGGCGCCCCCGAAGAGGTCGCCCAGGTCGAAGTTGAAGTTGCCCCCCGCGCCGCCGGGACCCGCCCGGAAGCCTCCGTTGCCGAAGAGGGCGCGCGCCTCGTCGTACTCCTTGCGCTTCTTGGGGTCACCGAGGATGTCGTTCGCCTCGGAGATCTCCTTGAAGCGCTCCTCCGCCTTGGCGTCGCCCTTGTTGGCGTCCGGGTGGAACTCGCGGGCGAGCTTCCGGTACGCCTTCTTGACCTCGGCGTCGGTGGCGTCCTTGGGGACGCCGAGGACCTTGTAGTAGTCCTTCTCGACGAAGTCCTTCGTGCTCATCGACGTCCCTCCTTCCGGACGATCGGCCGTGGGGGGGGGCCCCCGGCCGGCCCCCCCCCCCCCCCGGGGGGCCCCCCGCCGGGGGGCGGGGGGGGGGCACGCCGGGGGGGCGCCCCGCGCCCCCACGGCTGGGCG
>NZ_JBHTRI010000038.1:0-76064 GCF_042796085.1 Streptomyces sp. NPDC056452 | reverse complement strand
CGGGGCCGGCACTGCCGGCCCCGCCTCCTGGCTCGTTCGGCGTGATCGCCCGATGGGGGCGCCATCCGCCAACTGGACAGGCATGTCGGACCGTTCGATGCCGTGCACGCCACGTGCGCCTGGGGGCTGCGGATCGGATTCGGGGGAGGTGTTCACCCCGCGGAAGGAGGCTGATCACTCCTCTCCACTCTCAACATATAGCGCACCGGGGGGCTTGCGGCAAGGCCCGGGGCCTGCCGCAGAATGACCGGCCAAGGCCAGGACCTGCGGAAATCTGGCAGGCGCGACGTGCCTCTCCTCCAGTCGAATTGAATGGGCGTTCCGAATGATTGACGTGATCGTGGTCGGCGGCGGACCCACCGGTCTGATGCTTGCCGCCGAGTTGCGGCTGCACGGTGTGCACGTGGTCGTGCTGGAGAAGCTGACCGCGCAGACCGAGCAGTCACGCGGCCAGGGCCTGCACGCGCGCAGCGTCGAGGTGATGGACCAGCGCGGCCTGCTGGACCGGTTCCTCGCGGTCAGCGAGAAGTTCCAGGTCGGCGGTCTCTTCGGCGGCATCACGAAGCCGTGGCCGGAGAGGCTGGACACGGCGCACCCGTACGGGGTCGCCACCCCGCAGCCGGTCACCGAGCGGCTGCTCAACGAGCACGCCCTCGAGGTCGGCGCGGACCTCCGGCGCGGCTGCGAGGTGGTCGGGCTGAGTCAGGACGAGGACGGGGTGAGCGTCGAGCTGGCGGACGGCACGCAGCTGCGCTCGCGCTACCTCGTCGGGTGCGACGGCGGCCGCAGTGCGGTGCGCAAGCTGCTCGGCGTCGGCTTCCCCGGCGAGCCCGCCAAGGTCGAGACGCTGCTCGGCGAAATGGAGGTGACCGACGATCAGGCGACGATTGCCGCTGCCGTCGCGGAGGTCCACAGGACCCAACTGCGCTTCGGTGTCGCCCCGCCCGACGAGAACGGGGTGTGCCGCGTGGTCGTGCCCGCCGACGGGGTGGCCGAGGACCGTGCGGCCGAGCCGAGCCTGGACGACTTCAAGAAGCAGCTGCGGGCGTTCGCGGGCACGGACTTCGGTGTGCACTCGCCGCGCTGGCTGTCCCGGTTCGGCGACGCCACCCGGCAGGCCGAGCGCTACCGGGTCGGCCGGGCGTTCCTGGCCGGCGACGCGGCGCACATCCATCCGCCGACCGGCGGGCAGGGGCTCAACCTCGGTGTGCAGGACGCGTTCAACCTCGGCTGGAAGCTGGCCGCGGCGGTCAACGGCTGGGGCCCGGAAGGGCTGCTGGACAGTTATCACGCCGAACGGCATCCGGTGGGTGCCCGCGTGCTGGACAACACCCGCGCGCAGATCACCCTCCTCGGGGCCGATGCGGGTGCGACCGCGCTGCGTGAACTGTTCTCGAAGCTGATGGACTTCGAGGAGGTGAACCGGTACGTGACCGGGATGATCACCGCGGTCGACGTCAGCTACGACTTCGGCGAGGGCCACGGACTGCTCGGCCGGCGGATGCGGGACGTGGAGCTGAAGCAGGGTCGCCTCTACGAGCTGATGCGCGGCGGCCGCGGGCTGCTGCTCGATCAGACCGGCCGGCTCTCGGTGGCGGGCTGGGCGGACCGGGTCGACCACGTCGTCGACGTCAGCGAGGAACTGGAGGTGCCCGCGGTGCTGCTGCGGCCGGACGGCCACGTGGCGTGGGTCGGTGAGGACCAGCAGGACCTGCTCGGCCGGCTGCCGAAGTGGTTCGGCGCCGCAGCCGGCTGAGCATCGGCCGGGGCGGGCGGGCCGGTCCGCTGCTGGTGGCCTCAGTGCCGGATCAGCCCGCCTGCCGGGACGGGAGCGACGTGGCCCGTCGCCGGCAGGGTCTGCGCCAGGGCGAGGCCGATGTCGACCAGCGATGACCGGTACAGGCCGGCGACATCGGGGAGCGGTGTCCAGACCGACTCGGTGGTCTCGCCGTTCGGCTCGGGCCGGAGCAGGCCGCCGGTGATGCGGACCTGGTAGAAGATGCCGACGTTCTGGTGGTCCCGTCCGCCGGGGACGGGGACGGTGCGTTCGGCGGCGGGGATCACCCTCGAGTCCACGCCCAGCAGGCGTTCGATCGCCGCGTCGCAGCCGGTTTCCTCGGCGACCTCCCGGATCACCGCGTCGAACGGGTCCTCCCCGTGCTCGACCATGCCGCCCGGAAGGGACCAGTTCCCTGAGAAGTGGTGGACGAGCAGCGCCCGCCCGTTCTCGATGCACACGGCGTACGCCGCAAGTCGGAAGCTCATACCTGTACCTCCCCACCCGGACACCGACTCCATGCCCGGGTGGCGGGGTGACGTGACGGAACGGTGCCCGGGCGGTCACACGTGGTCCCGAACACTTTTGCAAGCAGGCGCTTGCAAAAGTTAGCAAGAGTGTTGCACTATCGACCCATGGCATCACTCAACGTCGGCAATCTCGGCGAGTACCTGCGTGAGCAGCGGCGTACCGCGCAGCTCTCCCTGCGGCAGCTCGCCGACGCCGCCGGAGTGTCCAATCCGTATCTCAGCCAGATCGAACGCGGCCTGCGCAAGCCGAGCGCCGAGGTTCTGCAGCAGGTCGCCAAGGCCCTGCGGATCTCTGCCGAGACGCTCTACGTGCGGGCCGGGATCCTCGATGAGCGGGAGCGGGAGGAGCTGGAGACGCGAGCGGTCATATTGGCCGATCCGTCGATCAACGAGCGGCAGAAGAACGTACTGCTGCAGATCTACGACTCCTTCCGCAAGGAGAACGGTTTCGACGTCGTGCCCGACACCGGCGCCGAGGTACACGGTGCCGCGGATGCGGGGAGCAGAATCGATGCCGACGCGGAAAGCGGTGCCGGTGACGAAAACGGCGCCGGTACGGATGCCCGCGGCCCCCGCACGGCCGGCGGCAGTGACGCAGACACACCTCTGAACTGACTCTGATGATCCGGGAGGACCACAGTCATGGCCATCACCGATGACCTGCGCAAGACCCTCACCGACCGCACCCCCTTCTACTTCGCCGCCGGTACGGCCGACCTCGCCGTCGAGCAGGCGCGCAAGGTTCCGGCGCTGATCGAGCAGCTGCGGGCCGAGGCGCCCGAGCGGATCGAGGCGGTACGCAACACCGACCCCAAGGCCGTTCAGGAGAAGGTGGCCACGCAGGCCAAGGAGGCCCAGGCCACCGTTCAGGCCAAGGTGACCGAGGTCATCGGGGCGCTGGACACCGACCTGAAGAAGCTGGGCGAGAGCGCCCAGGACCTGGCGCTGCGGAGCGTGGGCGTGGCCGCCGAGTACGCGGTGCGTGCCCGTGAGACGTACGAGAAGGTCGCCGAGCGCGGCGAGAAGACCGTGCGGACGTGGCGCGGCGAGGCGGCCGACGAGATCGTCGGGATCGCCGCCGTCGTCGAGGCCGAGCCGAAGTCGGTGCCGAAGCAGAAGTCCGAGGCGGCCGCCCCCCAGGCGAAGCCGGCCCCTCCGGCTCCGAAGAAGCCCGCGCCGAAGCCCGCCGAGGCCAAAGCGGCGCCGGTGAAGAAGCCGGCGCCCGTGCGCAAGCCCGCTGCGAAGAAGACCACTCCGCCGTCCGCGAAGTAGCGGGAGCGGTTCCGGGACGGCCGGGAACGGTCCGGGCACCTTTGGGGGTGGCCGGGTCGTTGTCCCGGTACCTTGGCCGCGAGGCGCTCATCCACTGACTAGGCGGTGCTCACCATGCTGCTCGAAGCATTCGGCTCGTTCCTTCAGATGCTCTACCTGGCCATGCTCGTCCTGGCCGTGGTCGCGCTGATCTTTGCGGCGACCGCGCGCGAGGACGCCTACCGGGCGGCGGACAAGCAGAAGAAGTCCTTCTGGCTGATCATTCTCGGTATCACCGTCTTCGTGAACCTGATCATCCCGATCCTCTTCCTGCAGATCGCGGGCGTGATCGCGTCCATCGTCTTCATGGTGGACGTACGGCCGGCGATCAAGGCGGTCACGGGCGGCGGGGGCGGCCGTCGCGGCGGTTCCAGCAGCGACGGACCGTACGGCCCCTACAACGGCGGGCGCTGAGCGCTCGCAGGTGTGGCCGAGCCGGGGCGGGAGCGCACAGCGCTCCGGCCCCGTCCGCGTATCCGGGCCTCGTCGCGCTCGAGAAGCAGGACCGCCACGTCGTCGGTGAGCTCGCCGCCGTTCAGCTCCTGCACCTGCGTGACCGCTGCCTCCAGCAGCGCCTCGCCGCCGAGCCCCCGGTCGAGCTGGCCGTTGACCATCGCGACCATGCCGTCCTGGCCGAGCCGCTGGGTGCCCTCGGGCCCGACGCGCCCCTCGATCAGCCCGTCGGTGTACATCATCAGGCTCCAGGAGCCGCCCAGCTGCACCTGCCGACGCGGCCAGCGGGCGTGCGGGAGCAGGCCGAGTGCAGGGCCGCCGTCCTCGTAGGGAAGCAGATGCGCCGCCCGTCCCTGGCGTGCGATCAGCGGTGCGGGGTGGCCCGCGAGGCAGAGACCCGCGCGCCGGCCGTCGGGTGCGATGTCGACGGTGCAGACCGTCGCGAAGATCTCCTCGCTCTGCCGCTCGTGCTCCAGGACCTGCTGCAGCGTGGAGAGCAGTTCGTCACCGCAGAGCCCCGCCAGGGTCAGCGCCCGCCAGGCGATGCGCAGCTCGACGCCGAGCGCCGCCTCGTCCGGGCCGTGCCCGCAGACGTCGCCGATCATCGCGTGGACGGTGCCGTCGGGAGTACGGACCGTGTCGTAGAAGTCCCCGCCGAGCAGGGCGCGGCTGCGCCCCGGCCGGTAATGGGCGGCGAAGTCCAGGTCGGACCCCTGGAGGAGGGGGGTGGGCAGCAGCCCGCGCTCCAGCCTGGCGTTCTCCTGGGCGCGCAGCCGGGACTCGGTCAGCTGGTGCTGGGCGATGTCCGCGCGTTTGCGCTCCACCGCGTACCGGATGGCCCGGCTGAGGAGGCGCCCGTCGAGCTCGCCGCGGAAGAGGTAGTCCTGGGCGCCGACCCGTACGGCCTCGGCGGCCCGCTCGGCGTCGTTCTCCGCCGTGAGGGCGAGGACCGCGTGGCGCGGTGCGATGCGCAGGATGTGCTTGAGGGTGGCGAGCTCGTCCGGGTGCGCGGAGACGTCGGCGCGTGCTCCGGTCGGCAGGGCCAGGTCGAGGTCGAGCAGGATGCAGTCGACGTCGTCGGTGAGGAGCCGTCCCGCCTCGGTGAGGTTGCGGGCGGTACGGACGCGGACCCGGGTCCCGGCGGCGGACGGCAGCTCGGGGACGGTGAAGGTGCCCGCAGGGTCGTCCTCGATCACCAGGAGGGTGAGGTCGGCGCCATGGGTGGTCTCCGCAGCGGGAACAGCGCGCTGCTGCGGTACGGGTACGGGCATCGGTTCGGGTTTCCTTCCCTCCCCCCGAGGGCGCGGCGGGACGACGATCGACGACCCGCCAGACCGGGACGATAGCGGTCCGCAGCAGGGGAACGGAATGGCGTTCGAAGATCGGCCACTGTCATATGCGCGGCCATAAGCCGCGTCCTGTCACGGATCCGGCGTGATGGGCGTGTGCGAAACGGACATGGGAGCCATGACAAACATCACGCGCCGCAGGGGGTGGGCGGCCTGCGCCCGGTCGGCTACTTGTCCGGGCGGACCACGCCGAGTATGGCCATGGAGCCGGCGCCCGTCAGCGTGACGTTGCGGCCGGGCCTCGGCGCGTGGACGATCGCGCCGTCGCCGACGTACATCCCGACGTGGCTGGCGTCGCTGTGGTAGATGATCAGGTCGCCGGGGCGCATGTCACGGATGGCGATGCGCGGCAGCAGGCGCCACTGCTCCTGGGAGGTCCGCGGGATCGGCCGCTTCGCCGCAGCCCAGGCCTGCGAGGTCAGCCCCGAGCAGTCGTACGAACCGGGGCCCTCGGCCCCCCACACGTACGGCTTGCCGATCTGGGCGGTCGCGAAGGCGATGGCCTGCCTGCCGCTCGCGCTCGCCTCGCGGTTGATGTCCTTCAGCGCGCCGGAGGAGAGCCAGGCGGCCTGCGCCGTGGACGCGGCCTGCTGCTCCAGTTCGAGGAGCCGGGCCTGCTCCTTCTTCTCCAGCTGCGATTCGAGCTTCTTCGCCGCGGCGATCTGCGCGTCGATGCTCTTCTTGGCCTTGGCCTGCTTGACGCGGTTGGACTCGAGCTTCGTCCAGTTGATGCTCGCGTCCTGCGTGTACGTCTCCAAGTCCTCCTGCGTCCGCTTGAGTTGGGCGAGGACGCTCTTGGTGGCCTGCTGGCCCTGCCGGACCTGGTTCACACCGTCGAGGAAGAGCCGCGGGTCGTTGGTGAGCACCAGTTGCGCGCCGGGCGGCAGTCCGCCGTTGCGGTACTGCTCGCGGGCCTGGGCGCCTGCCGTGTTCTTCAGCTCGGCGATCCGCGCCTGGCCGTCGGCGATCGCCTTGGCGAGCTGCACGATCTCGCTGGACTGCTTCTTCGCCTGCTCCTCGGCGAGGTTGTAGGCGTCCGTGGCCGCCCCGGCCTTGCGGTAGAGGGTGTCGATCTCCTCGCGCACCTCTTCGAGGGTCTTCTTCCCTGTCGCCGGGACCGTCGCCGGGGCGGTGGGGGAGGGCTCGGGCACGGGCGCGGCCATGGCCTGGACCGGCGCGGCCAGTACAGCCAGCGCGCAGACCAGTGTGATCGCGGCAGCGGCACAGTGGCGTCGGTTCACGAACTACCCCTCCGGACAGAAAGCAGTAAAGGTGCGGACCGTCGGATGACGGACATCTGACTTACCGTCAGTAACGTTCTGGCAACGTCGCGATCGTGCCATGTCGTCCCGTAAAGCAACAGAGGCAGACCCCAACCGGGGCGGACACCTGCCGATACTCACACGAACGGTGCCCCGTCCGGGTTCCCGGACGGGCCGTATCGGGCACTCATTCGGGCTCCGTTCAGCGTGTGTTGGGCCGCAGGGCCGACCACTGCACCGTGACTTCACCCTGCCGCCACCGCCGCACCCCGTCGGTCAGGGGCCAGTCGGCGGAGACCGCTCGCACCGCCGTGATCCAGCGCTGCCGCGCACCCAGCGAGGCGTACGGGGCGGCGGCCGCCCACGCCCGGTCGAGGTCCCGCAGGAAGGCGTGGACCGGTTCGCCGGGCACATTGCGGTGGATCAGGGCCTTGGGGAGGCGTTCGGCGAGGTCCGAGGGGCGGTCCAGGGAAGCCAGGCGGGTCGCGAAGGTGACCGTGCGGGGCCCCTCGGGGCCGAGGGCGACCCAGACGTGCCTGCGCCCGATCTCGTCGCAGGTGCCCTCGACGAGGAGCCCGTCCGGAGCGAGCCGTGCGCACAGCCGCTGCCAGACCGCGGCGACCTCCGCCTCGTCGTACTGGCGCAGCACGTTCGCCGCCCGGATGAGGGCGGGCCTGCCGGGCAGGGGGATCTCGAAGCCGCCGTGGACGAAGGTGAGGCCCTCGCGCTCGTACGGTTTCGCCGCGGCCACCCGTTCCGGGTCGATCTCGATGCCGGCGACCGTGGTGCGCGGTTCGGCGGTGCGCAGTCGCTCCAGCAGCTCGACGGCGGTCCACGGGGCCGCGCCGTAGCCGAGGTCGACCGCGACGGGGGAGTCGCTGCGGCGCAGGGCGGGGCCGTGGGTGGCGGCGATCCAGCGGTCCATGCGGCGCAGCCGGTTGGGGTTGGTGGTCCCGCGGGTCGCGGTGCCGATGGGGCGCTGGGGCATGACAGCGAGCGTATGCGAATCCGTGGACGGGGCAGGCGGGGAGCTGGGGAGGGCCGGCGGGCGCGGGCCGCGCCGACCGGATGGCAATTATTTGGCAAAGTGGAAATGAAAGGCCTGGTTCCGCTGTTTTGCCACTTGAAAGGGGCCGTGCGCCCCCGACGCGTGATGCCCCGAGCGAGGAGGAGCGGACCCACGTGAGCCAGTACGTCTCCCGGCTCGGCAACAGCCGTGTGGCACCCCGCATCCGCTTCCCCGGCGGGTTCTCCGGCGGCCACCGCAAGCCCCGGCGTGTCGCGATGCTCTCCGTGCACACCTCCCCGCTGCACCAGCCGGGCACCGGCGACGCGGGCGGCATGAACGTGTACATCGTGGAGCTGGCCAAGCGCCTGGCCGCGATCAACATCGAGGTCGAGATCTTCACCCGGGCCACCACGGGCGCCCTGCCCCCGTCGGTCGAACTGGCACCGGGCGTCCTGGTCCGGCACGTCGACGCCGGGCCGTACGAGGGCTTGGCCAAGGAGGAGCTGCCCGCTCAGCTCTGCGCCTTCACCCACGGCGTGATGCAGGCCTGGGCCGGTCAGCGCCCCGGCCACTACGACCTCGTCCACTCGCACTACTGGCTCTCCGGCCAGGTCGGCTGGCTCGCCGCCCAGCGCTGGGGCGTCCCCCTCGTCCACGCCATGCACACCATGGCGAAGGTCAAGAACGCCGCGCTCGCCGAGGGCGACACCCCCGAGCCCGCCGCGCGGGTCATCGGCGAGACGCAGATCGTGAACGCCTCCGACCGGCTCATCGCGAACACCGCGGAAGAAGCGGACGAGCTCGTCCGCTTCTACGAGGCCGACCCGGCCGCGGTCGCCGTGGTCCACCCCGGGGTCAACCTGGACCGCTTCAGTCCCGCCGACGGCCGCGCCGCCGCGCGGGCCCGCCTCGGACTGCCGCAGGACGCCCTGGTCCCGCTCTTCGCCGGCCGTATCCAGCCGCTGAAGGCCCCCGACGTGCTGCTGCGCGCCGTCGCCGTACTCCTGGACCGTCAGCCTTCGCTGCGCTCCCGCATCGTCGTCCCGGTCGTCGGCGGCCCCAGCGGCAGCGGGCTGGCCAAGCCGGAGGGCCTGCAGAAGCTGGCCGCGCGCCTGGGCATCGCCGATGTCGTGCGCTTCCACCCGCCGGTCGGCCAGGACCAGCTCGCCGACTGGTTCCGGGCGGCGTCCGTACTGGTCATGCCCTCGTACAGCGAGTCGTTCGGGCTCGTCGCCATAGAGGCCCAGGCCTCCGGTACGCCGGTGATCGCGGCGGCGGTCGGCGGTCTCCCCGTGGCGGTGCGGGACGAGGTGAGCGGCTTCCTGATCCCGGGCCACGACCCGGACGCGTACGCGCAGGCCCTGGGCCGGTTCGCCGAGAGCCCGGAGCTGGTCGGCCGGATGGGCGCGGCGGCCGCCGCGCACGCCCAGTCGTTCGGCTGGGACACCGCGGCCTCCGCCACCGCCGACGTGTACACGGCAGCGATGTACGAGCACCGCCGCCGGGCGCGCACGCACCACGGCTGAGGTCTCGTCCCCGGTACCTCTGTCGTACGCTCGCACCATGGCTGACGTATCCGACGAAGCAGCAGTGGCGCAGGTCATCGAGGCGACGCTGAACGACGCGGAGCTCGAGTGGGAGAGCCCCGAGCCCGGCACCTTCGTCGTGAAGCTGCCCGGCACCCGGAAGCTGTCCACGACCTGTTCCCTGCGTGTCGGCAAGCATTCCCTCTCCCTCAACGCGTTCGTCGTCCGTCACCCGGACGAGAACGACGCGGCCGTGCACCGCTGGCTCCTGGAGCGCAATCTGCGCCTGTTCGGGGTGAGTTACGCGATCGACCCGCTCGGCGACGTCTACCTCGTCGGCAAGTTCCCGCTCTCGGTGGTCACCCCCGAGGAGCTCGACCGGCTGCTGGGCACCGTTCTGGAGGCGGCGGACGGCGCTTTCAACTCCCTCCTCGAACTGGGCTTCGCGAGCGCGATCCGCAAGGAGTACGCCTGGCGGGTCGAGCGGGGCGAATCCACCCGGAATCTGGACGCGTTCACCCACCTGACCAAGCGCCCGGCCAACTGACCTTCGGCTCCCACGAATTCGGCAGCGCAGGTATCTTCCGCTGCGCCGTCGCGCCGTGGCATGCTCGCCGCCGACGCAGATATGAACGTTGTTCATATACCTGAAAGGCGGTTCGGGCTCATGGGGAACCTCAGCAGACGCCGGCTGCTCGGCAGCGCCGTCGCCGTCACCGCGGCGGCCGCCACCGGGGCGCTCGGCAGCGCGGGCACGGCACGGGCCGAGAACGGTGCCGGTACGGCACGCACGGCGAGCGGCGCCGGTGCACAGGGGGCGGGAGGGACGGCAGGCGCGGCAGGTTCCGGTGCCGGGACCCCGGGTTCGTCGCCCCTGTGGCGGGAGTTCACCGCCGCCCCGTTCACCCACCCCCAGATCCCGTTCATCGGCCGCGCCGGCTACCGCTCGGGCTCCGCCCTCCCGCGCCGGGCTGCCCGTCCCTTCGTCGCGGACGTCCTGAAGTACGGGGCCAGGCCTGACGGTTCGGCCGACGCCGCCCCCGCGATCAACCGTGCCATCGCCGCTGCCGGAGAGCGTGGCGGTGGCACGGTGCTCATCCCGGCAGGGACGTACCGCATCGACGACATCATCCGCATCGGCCACAGCAACGTCGTGGTGCGCGGCGCGGGCAGCGGTGCGACGAAGCTGTACGCGACCAGGAACCTCACCGAGCTCATCGGCACCTACGGCAGCCGCTACGGCGGCGACAAGTCCAGCTGGTCCTGGGCCGGCGGCCTCATCTGGCTCTGCCCGGAAGCCCGCTGGACCTCGCTCACCGACGCGATCAGGGCGAAGGCCTGGCCCTTCGAGGGCTGGACCGGCAACAAGCGCGACGAGTGGCAGACCCTGACCACCGTGGCCCCCGCCCGCCGCGGCGACCGGACGGTCACCGTCTCCTCCGCACGGCACCTGAAGCCGGGCCGGCTGGTTCTCCTCCGGCTCGCTGACGACGCCGGCCACACGCTGCTGCGGCACATGGCGGGCGACAGCGAGGGCGCCGCGTCGTACGTCTGGGACGACAAGACGAAGCTGACCTCGTACGTCCCCTACGAATGGCCGGTGCGCATCACCGCCGTACGCGGGCGGAAGGTCACCCTGGAGCGGCCCCTCCCGCTCGACGTGCGTCCCGAGTGGGACCCCCGTCTCACCACCCTCGCCGCCCCGCTCACCGACTCCGGTGTCGAGGGCCTCACCCTCGAAGCGGTCGAGACCCCGCAGTCGGCGCACCTGCTCGACAAGGGGTACAACGGCGTCGCCTTCCAGTGCGCCTACGACTGCTGGGCGGACGACATCACCGTCCGCCACGTCGACAACGGCTTCGGGCTGATCGGCGCGTCCGCCTGCACCCTGCGCCGTACGAAGGTCACGGGCCGGGGCGCGCACCACCCGTACTACTGCCGCGAGGGCTCGCACGACAACCTGATCGAGGACTTCACCGTCGAGGAGCGCACGGTCCCGGCGCCCGCCGGGACCCAGCTCCACGGCATCAACGTCGAGGGTCTGTCCAGCTACAACGTCTGGTCGAACGGGCGGATGGAGATGGGCACGTTCGACTCCCACCGGGGCATGCCGTTCGCCAACGTCCGTACGGACATCACCGTCGACAACAACGGGCGCCACGGCGGCGACGCCAGCGCGGGCCCCCTCTTCGGCGCCCGGTTCACCCACTGGAACATCCGGGTCACCAACGGCCGCGCGGGCCTCATGCGGATCGACGGCCTCGCCCCGTACAGCGCGACGGTCGGCATCAGCGAGGTGACGGAGTTCGACCAGATCGACGTCCCCGACTTCACCGGTGACCTGCACACCCGCCTGGAGGCGTACGGGACTCCCGAGGCCGTACACCCGCACAACCTGTACGAGGCCCAGCGCGCCCTGAACCGCTGAGGTCCCCGCCGCACCGGCGCCGCGCTCACTCCCGCGAGCGCGGCGCCGACTCCACCGCCTCCAGTGCCGCCACGAGCCGCGGCGCCACCTCCGTCCACGTCCACTCCAGCGCGACCGCCGGGGCCTCCCGGGGAACCGTCTCGGTGAGCATGATCAGGTAGAGGTAGCTGCGGTAGAGGGCGATCCGCAGCCGTACGGACGCGGTGAACTCCACCGGGCCGCCCGTCACGGACGCGTACCCGGCGAGGAAGTCCTTGTCCTCCTCCAGATCGCCGAGCAGGGCCGTCGAGACGAAATCGGCCACCGGATCGCCCCAGAACATCCGCTCGCCGTCGATGACCCCGCCGATGGACCGGGCCCCGGGCTCCCCGGTCACCAGCACATTGCCCTGCCACAGATCGAAGTGGACCAGAGCCGGGACGGTCACCTCGTCCAGCACGGGCGAGGCGGCGTCCAGCACCGCCCGGATCTCCGCCACCGGGCGCGGCAGCCTGGCCCCGTACTTCTCCGCGTCGGCGAGCACCGCGCCGGTCATCTCGGCGAACGCCTCGCGCCACGTGGGGGAGAGCGGTCCCAGCGATTCGGCGGGATACCCGAATCCGGCCGGCCCCCGCACGGTGTGGAGACGGCCGACGATCCGCCCGAGCTCCGTGCGCAGCCGCTGCTCCTCACCGTCCAGCAGGTCCTCGGCCACGTCGTTCCAGGGCGTCCCCGGACACGCGGTCATGACGACGTACGCGCCTGCCGGTGCCCCGGAGTCGAGTTCACGGTGCACGACCTGCGGGATCCTGCCGCCGCCGACAGCCGCCGCGGCCTCGTAGAAGGCGACCTCGTTGACCAGCAGGCGCTGTTCGTAGCTCATCCCGGTGGCGTGGAGGGGCGGGATCTTCACCACCCAGTCGCGGCCGTCCCGGAGCGTGACGCGGGTGACGGTGTTGTACGTGCCGCCGGTGAGCGGCTCGCAGGAGACGACGGCGCCCTCGGGGACCCCGACGGCTCTGAGTACGGCGGCAGTTGTGCCGGTCTGCATCGGCGGATCTCCTCGGTTCACGGCAGGGGCACGAGTCTGACCACGGTGACCGTCAGCACGGATCCGGAGACGTAGTAGAGGACGATCGCCCCGTACACCGTCGCCTCGCGCCGGTCGTGCTCCCGTTTGACGGCGGACGACCCGTGCCCGTACGGATCCTTGCCCAGGGTGCGTGCCATCTCGTCCCGGAAGAAGTCGCCGTCCCGCATCTTGGCCAGGGTGTCGTCGGCCGGCGGCGCGTAGGAGATGCGGAAACTCAAGCGACGCTCCGCCTCTCGGCCTCGTCCTGCGCCAGCCGTTCCAGGATCCGCTCGGCCTCGGGATCGGGGACGGACTCCAGCATCCAGTGCCGCATGACGGCCTGGATCTCGTGGACACCGGCCCCGTTGATCGCGAGGTCGAACTCCTCGCGTCTGTCCTCGGGCAGCGCGGCGCGGATGGCAGGGATGCTGTTGGGCACCTCCACCTCGGCACCGCCGACGAAGGTCTTCAGAGACTCGCTCATGATCGCTCTCCCCGATCTCCTTGCTCTCTGTGCACTGCCTACCCCTTCCGCGCTGCCTGAGCACCTGGGAACAGACGGGCACGGGCGTCACGTTAGCCGGTGCGGCAAGGACGGGCGCCGAGCCCCCTGCGTACGGTCGGCCCGCGGTCAGGGAGCCCGGCGCCCTTCACGGGACGGGAACGTCAGCCGCTCATGGTGATGTTCGAGTTCCCGCTGCTCTGGTAACCCTCGGTCGCGAGGACCATGTAGTAGTTGAAACTGCCCAGATTCATTCCGGCGCGTGCCCACGCGTCGAAGTGGTTCCCGGTGGTGATGGTGCCGCCCGTCCGCTTCGACTGCCGGACACTCCAGTACTGGTCGAAGGTCTTCGTGCCCTCGACGGACGGCGCGTTGTACCGCGTCGTCCGGTAGATGTCGTACGTTCCGCCGTCGCTGGAGACGGTGCCCTTGAACGTTCCCGTGGGCCGGTAGGTGCCCCAGTTGTCGACGATGTAGTACTCGACGAGCGGGTTGGCCGTCCACCCGTAGAGGGTCAAGTACGCGTTGCCCGAAGGGTTGAAGCTGCCCGAGTAGTTCACACTCCGGCGTCCTCCGTTGCTCCACCCCTTGCCGCAGACGAAGTTCCCGACGTTGCTCCATGAGGTGCTGTAGCTTCCGCCGGACTTCAGGGTCATGGAGGTCGACCCGCCGCCATCGGTCCAGAACGTGTAGTAGAAGCCGTTGTTGGTGCCGGTCTGGTTCGTCGTGATGACCGTGTCGGCGTGGGCGGTGCCGGGGAGCAGCAGCGCGGACGTGGTAGCCAGCGCGAGGGCGCCGGCGCCGGTGACGAACCCTCTGCGGCTGAGCCGGCCGGCAGGGGTGTCGTCGTTGTCCGCGGGTGTGGGGGTGTCGTTCATGTTCATGCGCTTCCTCCTCGTGAAGGCCGGCTGGGGGGCCAGGCAGCGTGATGCGACCCGGCGGACCTGTGGGGGGCCGGGGTGACGCGACATGAGTCGGCCGGTCGCCGTGGGGCCGGCGGCCGGAGCGACAGGTTGGGGCCTGTCGCTGGCATAGGTTGGTCCGGGGCTCAGGGGATGTCAACAGTTTCCGCAAGGATTGCGAAACTCCTTTCGTGCCAAGGGAGTTGATGAGGCAGCATCACGCCTGGTCATGAGTGACATCCGGTCGGGATGCCTCGGTGATGCCCGTGGAAGGCCTCGATATGGAGAGCGGATTCGAGCTCGAATCTTCGAAAGTTTCGTACCTGCGTCCGATCACACCGCGCGGGTCGGGACTCGGCTCGGCCATGACGCACCGGCTGCCCGGGCCCAGTGAAAAGCCCCCTGCCCGGCGGGCCACCCGTGGGCGGCGCGCGCCTGTGGGAGTGATCCGGCAGGCGCAGGGGCTTGAGTCTCCCATAGGGGGAGACGCAAACATGGGGGCATGAACGGCGACACGCTCCACTCGATCGGCGAGCTCGCTCGGCGGACCGGTCTCACGGTCAAGACCATTCGGTTCTACTCCGATCGCGGAATCGTGGCGCCGACGGACCGCAGCCCGGCCGGCTACCGCCTCTACGACACCGACGCCGTCGCACGCCTGGACCTGGTGCGGACCCTGCGCGAGCTGGGGCTGGACCTTCCCACGATCCGCAAGGTCGTGGACCGCGAGCTCGCGCTTCCGGAGGTCGCCGCGGCGCACGCCGAAGCACTGGCCGTGCAGATCCGGGTCCTGCGCCTGCGGCGCGCGGTGCTGACGGCGGTCGCCGAGCGCGGGTCCACACCTGAGGAGACGGAACTCATGCACCGACTGGCCCAGCTCTCCGAGGCGGAACGCCGTCGTCTGATCGGCGATTTCCTCGACGCCGTCTTCGGCGGTCCTGACGCCGCCCCCGCATTCACGGGGGTGATGCGCTCGATGACCCCCGAGCTGCCCGACAACCCGGAGGTGGAGCAGGTCCAGGCGTGGGTGGAGTTGGCTGAAATGTCCCTGGACCCGGATTTCCGCGCCGTGTTGCGGCGGATGGCCGAGTACCAGGCAGCTGAGCAGGCCAGAAGCGAAACGACGGGCCCGCAGCGCGACATTGCCGTAGTCGTCCGTGACCAGGCCGGCCCGGCCCTGGCCGCCGGCATCGACCCGGCCTCGCCCCAGGCCGATCCGGTCGTCGCGGCGTTCACGGCGCACTACGCGCACCTCCTCGCCCGCCCCGACGACGTCGAGTTGCGCCGCCGGCTGGCCGCTCGGCTGGAGAGCGTGAACGACCCCCGCAGGGAGCGATACCTCCGGCTGCTTGCCGTGGTCAACGGCTGGCCGGCTCCGGAGAGTCTGGCCCCGGAATTGGACTGGTCCGTCCAGGCTCTGCGCGTTCGGACACAGCGATGACGGTGCTGTCGCAAGGCGCCATGGGCCGGAGGCGAGCCCCGGCAGTGGCGCTACGGCGCCGATTTCGCCTGGTCAGGTGCATCGCGGTCACACCCCGTCGGCCCGGCAGCCCATGACAGGGCCCCCGGCCGCAGCGACGGGGGCAGCCGCCGGGCCGTGACGGGGAGAGAGGCGGTCCCCGTCGGCAGGTCTGGAGGGACGAGGAGGGGGAACACGGCGAAACGCCGGGTGAGCCCCGGTTCCACCCAGAGCCCGAGGGCCACCGAGACGACGGGAACGCCATGCCGACCG
The DNA here is from genome assembly GCF_042796085.1 of Streptomyces sp. NPDC056452. Lineage (NCBI taxonomy): Bacteria > Bacillati > Actinomycetota > Actinomycetes > Kitasatosporales > Streptomycetaceae > Streptomyces > Streptomyces sp. NPDC056452. Next base: position 60,232 of record NZ_JBHTRI010000038.1, on the reverse strand, counting down.
ACACACCGGAAAGACGCACCGCCCTCCCCGGTGGGCACGTGTCCGCCACGCCGCCCGCTGCCGGCGAGTACGTCCCGCCCCAGGCGGACCGGCTTTCCCGGCAGTCCCGGGCGGTCGCGGAGCGCTCGCCCCGTGCGCCGGAGACCGCCGGGGGCATGGGCCGGGCCGCGGGAATCATCGCCTCGACGGCGGTCTGCCAGGCCGCCCTGATGGTGGGGCTCGGACTCCTGCTCACCGGACCCGCTGCCCGCGTATGGCCGATGACGTCAGAGGACGAGGTCACCGACGCGCTGGAGCGTGCCCGTACCGGCACGCTCGACACGGTGTCCCTCGTCGTCTCCGAGGCGGGCAACACCGCCACGGTCATCGCGGGCACCCTCCTGGCCTGCCTCGTCCTCCTCGTGGTCCCGCGGCTTCCCCGGTGGCGGGACGCGATCTTCCTGGCGGTCGCCGTCTCGCTCCAGTCCCTGGTCTTCCTGGTCATCACCGAAGCGGTGGACCGCACCCGGCCGGACGTCGAACGGCTCGACGCCTCTCCCCCCACCTCCAGTTACACCTCCGGACACACCGGCGCCGCTACAGCCCTGTACGCCGGCATCGCGATCCTGGTCCTGCACCGGACGAAGGGGCCTTGGCGCAGGCCCGTGGCGGTGCTGCTGCTCCTCGTGCCCCTGCTGGTGGGGATCGCCAGGGCGTACCGGGGGATGCACCACCCGACGGACATCGCGGGAGGCCTGCTCAACGGCGGACTGTCCCTGCTCGTCGTCGGCCGCGCCCTGCTGACCGGAGCGCACGTGCCCGCCCCCGCGCCTGCCGACGCCGCGGCCCGTAAGGCACCGGCTCCCGGAGCGCCGAGCGGGCAGGCGCCCGGCCGCACCGCGGTGGTCTTCAACCCCACCGTCACCGACGAGGCGGCCTGCGCAGACCTGCGACGGGTCCTCGAGGATCACGGTCACCAGGGGGCGGACTTCGTGGCGACCACAGCCGAGGACCCGGGAGAGGGACAGACGGCGCGCGCGGTGCGGGACGGGGCGTCACTCGTCGTGGTCTGCGGCGGCGACGGGACCGTCCGGGCGGCGGCGGAGGCGCTGGCCGGTACGGGCATACCGCTCGCGGTGGTGCCCTGCGGCACGGGCAACCTCCTCGCCCGCAACCTGGGACTCCCGGTGAAACCGGCGGAGGCGCTGGCCGTCGCGCTGCGCGGTGCCCCGCACCGCATCGACCTCGGGCGGATCGAGGGCGACGGCATCCGGCCCGCGCACTTCACGGTGATGTCCGGGGCCGGCCTCGACGCCGCGATGCTGGAGAGCACCAGCGACCGCGCCAAGGCCGTGATCGGCTGGCCCGCCTATGTGGTGGCGGGCCTGCGGGAACTGCGCGCGCCCCGGATGCGCCTGACGGTCGGCCTCGACGGGGCGCGGCCCCTGCGCCGCACCGCCCGGATGGTGCTCGTCGCCAACACCGGCAAGGTTCAGGGCGGAGCCGCGCTCGTCCCGGCGGCCCGGCCCGACGACGGCGTGCTCGACCTCATGATCCTCGACCCGCGCGGACCGATGGGCTGGCTGGGCGCCGTCGCCGCGCTGGTACGCCGCAGGCCGGCGGGGGAGAACGGCCACACCGGCCGGTCGCCCGTGGAGTACTTCACCTTCCGCCGTGCGGACATCCGCTTCGAGGCACCGCAGCAACGCGAGCTGGACGGTGATCCCGTGGCCCCGGGCCGGCGCCTCACCGCCCAGGTCAGGCCCGGCGCGCTGACCGTGCTCATGCCTGAGCGGGGGGAGTGAGATGGGCACCGCGACCCGGGTCCCGCAGACCCGCGACATGGTCGGCAGCGAACTCTCCGGCGACGAGGCGCTGGCCGCCCTGCGGCGCTACGGCCGATGGCCGCTGGTGCGCGACTCCTTCGTCCGCTTCCGGTACGCGGACGGCTTCAGCCACTCCCGGGCGCTCGCCCTGCAGACCGTGCTGGCCGTGGTGCCGCTGGTCATCGCCTTCGTCGGGCTGTCGACGGCCCTGCACACGGAGGACCTGGGCAGGGTGGCGGAACTGACGATCCACCGGATCACGGCGGGGCCGAGCGCCGCGGTGGTCGACGACGCGCTGGACCGCAGCCGGCAGAGGGCCGACGACGGGGCCCAGCTCGCCCTGTGGTTCGGGCTGGTCTTCTCCCTGACCAACACGACCACGGCGATGTGCCAGATAGAGCGCGGGGCCAACCGCATCTACGGGGTCGAGCGGGACCGGGTCTTCCATCTGAAGTACCTGCGGGGGCTGGTGATGTCGCTGACCGCCGGAATCCCGCTCGGTATCGGCTTCGTCGCCATGGTGGCCGGAGGCGACCTGGTGGCGGCCGTGGTCGAGGTGTACGACCTCGGCGCCGGTGCCCGGTCCGCATGGGACCTGCTGCGCTGGCCCGTCGGGGTGCTCCTCGTGGTCATTTCGGCGAGCGCGATCTTCCGCCGGTCGCCGAGGCGCCGGCAGCCGGGCTACACCTGGCTGGCCTTCGGTGCCGCCGTGTACCTGGTGCTCTGGACGACGCTGACCTGGCTGCTCAGCCTCTACCTCGAGGTCAGCGGTTCGTTCGACACCGTGTACGGCCCTCTCACGGCCTTCATGTCCCTGCTGCTCTGGGCTTACCTCACCTCCATCGCACTCTTCCTCGGCCTCTCCTTCGCCGCCCAGCTGGAGGCGGTGCGGGCCAGGCGGCCCGGTCCCGTACAACCCGACCCAGGAGCCTGAATGACTGCCCGACCCGCCGCCCCGGCCCGACGACGCAGCCGCCGGGACGCCGACCGCAGATTCGGTATCCGGCTGTTCAGTTCCGTGGCCGTCGCCGCTGTCGCAGCCGTCCTCTTCGGCCTCCTGTTCGTCCTCGTGGAGAGCGGCTGGGGTCCGCTCCGGCGCCTCGACGCGGGCGCGGCCCGGTGGCTGAACCGGACCGCCCTCGACCATCCGGCGTGGACCGGCACCCTGCGCTTCTTCTCCGACGTGGTGTGGGACCCGGTGACCCTGCGCGCGGCGGTCGCGGTGCTCACCGTGTGGCTGGTGTACCGCCGTGCCTGGCGCCTGGCCGCGTGGGCCGCCGTCACCGCGGTGGCGGGAGGACTGACGGGGCTGCTGGTCAAGAGCGTCGTCGAGCGGGCGAGGCCGGACCTGCCGGACCCGGTGGCGCACGCCCCCGGCTTCTCCTTTCCCTCCGGCCACGCGATGACGGCCACGACGTCGTTCGCGATCCTGCTGCTCGTTCTCCTGCCCCTGGTGCGCCCCGGCCTCCGTCCCCTGTGCTGGGCCCTCGCGGCCGTCTCCGTACTGGGTGTCGGCTTCACCCGCATCGCCCTGGGCGTCCACTGGTTCAGCGATGTGCTCGGCGGCTGGACGCTCGGGCTCGCCGTGGTGGCGGTGACCGGCTGGTCCTTCGAGGCCTGGCGCGCCGACGCGGGCCTCGGCCGGACCGAGGTGGCGGAGGGCCTGGAGCCGGAACTGGGCGACGACGACGACCCGGAGTCACCCCGCATGTCGGCCGACGCCCCGGGCAGGCGCTGAGGGGAGCGCAGGAACACTTCCTACCGAAGGGACCCCTCCATGCCGAAGGAGCAGCCGAAGAACATCTTCGTCATCGGCCTCGACGACGCGAACCTGCCCATGCTCGAAGCGGTCCCGGACGCCGGTGCCTACCGCTTCCACCGCCTGCTGACCGTCGAGGAGCTGCAGGAGGGCGAGGTGTCCGTGCCGGCTCTGATGAGCCGCGCCCGGGCGGTTCTCGACGCGCACGACGGCAGCATCGACGCCATCGTCGGGTACTGGGACTTCCCGGTGAGCACGCTCGTCCCGATGCTCGGCACGGAGTACGGCGTGCGGACGACCAGCCTCGAATCCGTGGTCAAGTGCGAGCACAAGTACTGGAGCCGGCTCGAACAGCGGAAGGTCATCGACGAGTACCCGCGCTTCGGCCGGGTGGACCTGGACGCCGATGAGCCGAAGCCGCCCGAGGGCGTCAACTTCCCCATGTGGCTCAAGCCGGCCCTCGCCTACTCGTCCGAACTGGCCTTCGGCGTCTCGGACATGACGGAGTTCCGGAAGGCCGTCGACGAGATCCGGGCGGGCATCGGCCGCGTCGGCAGGCCCTTCGACTCCGTACTCGACCTGCTGGAACTCCCCCCGGAAATGGAGGGCGTCGGAGGCCAGGTCTGTCTGGCCGAGGAGGCCATGACCGGAATCCAGGTGGCCGTCGAGGGGTACGTGCACCGCGGCAAGGCGCACGTGTACGGCGTGCTGGACTCGATCAACTACCCGGCCTCCCCGTGCTTCCTGCGCCACCAGTACCCGAGCAGCCTCCCCGGCCCGGTCATCCGAAAGCTGCACGAGGTCAGCGAGCGGACCATGCAGCAGATCGGCATGGAGTCGGCCACCTTCAGCATCGAGTACTTCTACGACCCGAAGACGCAGGACATCAGCCTCCTGGAGATCAACCCCCGGCACTCGCAGTCCCATGCCGAACTCTTCGACTACGTCGACGGCGCGCCCAACCACCACCGCATGATCAGCCTCGCGCTGGGGCGCGACCCGGCACTGCCCGGGGGGCTCGGGCCCTACGCCGTGGCCGCCAAGTGGTACTACCGCTGGTTCGGTGACGGGAAGGTGCACGAGGTGCCCACCCCGGAGCGGATCGCCGCCATCGAGCACGAGATACCCGGAGTGCGCATCGACGTCGTGCCCGAGGAGGGGCAGAAGCTCTCCAACGTTCCGGGGCAGGACAGCTACAGCTACGAGGTGGCACACATCTTCACCGGAGGCGACGACGAGGAGGACCTGCGCCGCAAGTTCGACCGGTGCGTGGCCGCCCTCGGACTCACCTTCGACGAGACGGAGCCGGGAGGCCGCGGCACGAAGACCCGGTGACCCGTCAGGTCCAGTACGACGAAAGGAGGTCGCACAGGCATGCGCTACGTCGACCGGCTGCCCTGCGCGATCCAGGAAGAGAAGCACGTCACGATCCCCATGGAGGACGGAGTCACGCTCTCCGCACGGATCTGGCGTCCCACGGCCTCCGACGCGGAGCCCGTGCCGGCCGTTCTCGAGTACATCCCGTACCGGAAGAACGACCTCACCTCGACCCGCGACGCCATCCACCACCCCTACATCGCCGGACACGGCTACGCGTGCGTGCGTGTGGACCTGCGGGGGACCGGTGAGTCGGAGGGCGTCCTGCTGGACGAATACCTCGAACAGGAGCAGAGCGACGCCGAGGCCGTGCTCGCCTGGATCGCCGAGCAGCCCTGGTGCGACGGGAACACCGGGATGATGGGCATCTCCTGGGGCGCCTTCGCCGCACTCCAGACGGCCGCCCGCAGGCCGCCGAGCCTGCGCGCCATCTGCATCGCGTCGTTCACCGACGACAGGTACGCGGACGACATGCACTACCTCGGCGGCGCGATGCTGTCCGACAACCTGGCCGAGGCCGGGACCATGTTCGCGTACGCCACCTGCCCGCCCGATCCGGCCGTGGTCGGTGAACGCTGGCGGGAGATGTGGCGGGAACGGCTCGACGCCGCACGGCCCTGGGTCCTTGAGTGGCTGCGCCACCAGCAGCGGGACGGCTACTGGCGCCACGCCAGCCTGAGCGAGGACTACTCGGCCCTGCGCTGCCCGGTCCTCGCCTCCAGCGGGTGGGCGGACGGCTACTCCAACGCCGTGACCCGGCTGCTGAGCCACGTCGACGTACCCCGGAAGGGCTTGATCGGCCCCTGGTCGCACAAGCTTCCGCACCTCGGCGAGCCGGGGCCGGCCATCGGGTACCTCCAGGAAGTGGTGCGCTGGTGGGACCACTGGCTCAAGGGCATCGACAACGGCGTCATGGACGGCCCCATGCTCCGGGCCTGGATGCAGGAGAGCGTCCCGCCCTCCACCTCCTACGAGGAACGGCCCGGCCGATGGGTCGGCGAGCCGTCCTGGCCCTCGCCCAACGTCGGTGAATCCGTCCTCCCGCTGCGCGACGGCGCCCTGGGGAAGCCGGAGGAACACGCTCACACCGGCACCGAGGACCGTGTCCACACGGTCCAGTCACCACTGTCCGTCGGGCAGTTCGCCGGCAAGTGGGCCTCGTACAACGCCCCGCCGGACCTGCCCTACGACCAGCGTGAGGAGGACGGCGGCTCACTCGTCCTCCAGACCGAGCCGCTGGCCGAGCGCATGGAGATCCTCGGCGCTCCCGTCCTCGACGTGGAGGTGGCCGCGGACGCGCCGGTCGCCCAGCTCAACGTCAGGCTCTCCGACGTCGCGCCGGACGGGCGTTCGACGCGAGTGACGTACGGCGTGCTCAACCTGACCCACCGCGACAGCCAGGAAGCCCCGGAGGCGCTGGAACCCGGCCGGCGCTACCGGGTGCGCGTACCGCTCCACAGCGTCGCGCAGGCGTTCCCGCCCGGGCACCGCATCCGGCTGTCGCTGTCCACCTCGTACTGGCCGCTCGTCTGGCCGGCCCCCGAACCGGCGCTGCTCAGCGTGTACGAGAACGGCAGCACCCTCACCCTGCCGGTGCGCCCCGACGACGTACCGGAGGACAAGGCCCTGCGCCCCTTCGGCGAGCCCGAGGGCTGCGCGCCCCCCGCCGTCACCCGGCTGAGCGAGCCGGAGCAGGCGTGGACCGTGACCAGGGACCTGGTGGACTACCGGTCGGTGCTCGACATCGTGAAGGACCGTGGACTCCAGCGGTACGAGGACACCGGCATGGAGACCGGGCTGCGGGCCCGCGAGAAGTACAGCTGGACCGGCGAGGACTTCGGGTCGGTGCGCGGCGAATCGGCCTGGGAGATGCGCTTCGGCCGCCCCGACTGGGACGTCCGGGTAGAGACCCGCACCGTGCTGACCTCGGACAGGGACGCCTTCCACGTCGACGCCACGCTCGACGGATACGAGGACGGGCGGCGGGTCTTCTCCCGCACCTGGAACGAACAGATCCCGAGAGGGAACGTCTGAGCAGGTCATGCCGTCGAGCGAGAAGCGCACCCGTACGGCCGTGGTTGTCACCCTCGGGTCCACCGAAATCGGCGCGACAAGCCGGTTGAGGACTCGTACGCTCCGAACCCGGGAGAAGGGGAGGGTCATGGCCGACGACTACTTCCTGCTGGTGTGCGACGACGTGGCCCATGACGTCGTGCTCACCGACCCCGGTGTCCGTGTGCTGGATGTCGCACAGGCGGTACGCCGGCTGACGGGGCTGAGCCTCTGGCGCAGCAAGATCCTGGCCACGCAGGTCCCGGCCGCGATTCTCGTCGGCGTGCCTCAGGACGACGCCGAGGCGGCAGTCACGGCCCTCCTCGAAGCCGGAGCGCGGGCAGAGACGAGGGAACAGCCGGAGCCGGACCACCTCAGGCACTGAGGGGCGGCCGGCCCGATCATCTGACGACCCAGGGCGGCGAAAAGCCCCCACCTGCGGAAGGCCCGCAGGTGGGGGTTTGTTCGATCTGCCTGGTTCTGAGACTTCATCTGCCGGCTTCCTCCGTCCCGGAGGTTTCCACGACTAGCCTCCGCAGCATGCTGCGCATCGCCGACGCCCGCACGGGCCACCTCGTGGAGTTTCCCTCCGCGCACCGCCACCTCATGCGCATCTGCGTCCATCTCCCGGTCATCGACGACGGGATCGGCCCGGTGCACCTGCGCGTGCTGCTGCTCGGCGACGTACTGGCGCGAACCGCCGAACTGCACAGCCTGCAGACCCTCACGGCGCTCACCGCACCGGACCTGCCACAGGAACAAGTACAGGCGCTCGACCGGGTCATGGGCGTACTCGGCATCCACCCGCCCACCACCGTCCGTGCTCACGATCCCAGTCAGCCACCGAGCGCTCCCGCAGAAGTGCACGTGCTCGCACACGGCGCCGACCAGCAAGACAGCTTCGGCGGGGTACGGATCGATGTCGGCGAGGTCAGTACGGAACCCCCGGACGAGGGCGGCCCGGGCTCCCCGGACGCAGCCGCCCCGGAGGGAAGCGACCCGCTGGCTCTGAGGATGCTGCTGCTCGGCCATACCTACCGCACGCCCGCCTCGATCACCGGCGCCGCGCTCTCCCAGGCCCGGCGGACACTGCGGCACTGGCGGCAACTGGTGGCCGACTGGGCGCAGGAGCCGTCCAGGCCGATCCCCGCCGACCTGTTGCGACAGGCTCATGCCGCACTCGCCGACGATCTCGGCGTCCCCGCCGTCCTGGACATGCTGCGCAGCGTGGAGGGGAACGCCGACATGCCTGCCGGCGCCAAGTTCGAGACCTTCGCACATCTCGACCGCGTCCTGGGGCTGGACCTCGCGCGCGATGTCGGCCACCAGCACCAGGAGACTCCGTGACCGCTGGTGATGCCCGGCGCCTGGTCGCGGCGGCACGCACCTCCCGACGCAGGGGAGTTCGTTCAGACAGGATGAGTCCATGCCGAATCGATCTGTCCTGGTCTACGACGGTGACTGCGCCTTCTGCACGACCTCGGTGAACTACCTCATGCGGCGATTGCGACCGAACTGCACGGTCACGCCGTGGCAGTTCGCGGATCTGGAAGCTCTCGGCGTCACCCAGCAGCGAGCGGAACGCGAACTGCTGTACGTCTCGCCGGCCGGCACGGTGTACGGCGGCGCGCAGGCCGTCGCCAAACTCCTGTTGCGTGCCGGTGGTGTCTGGGCCTGGGCGGGCGGCTTGCTGACCCTGCCCCCGATGCGCTGGATCGCCCACGGTCTCTACCGGCTCATCGCCACCAACCGTGACCGTCTGCCCGGCGGCACGCCGGCCTGCGCATTGCCGGCGGACCGCAGGCCCGGCACGCAGCCTGCCGGCTGAGAGCGGCCGCGTGTGAGTCCTGCCGAACAGCCGGGACCGCTCTCGGCATGCCCTCCGACCGCCGCAAGGGTCGTCGCGCTGAAGTCCCACAGGGGGCCCAGGCCGTGAAAATGCCCCCGCTCCGCGCCGTATGCGCAGGCCGGGGGCATGATCACTCAGGCTACTTCTTCTTGCCCTGGTTCTTCACGGCCTCGATGGCGGCCTTCGCCGCGTCCGGGTCGAGGTACGTGCCGCCCGGCTTCAGCGGGTGGAAGTCGGCGTCCAGTTCGTACGCGAGCGGGATGCCGGTCGGGATGTTGAGGCCCGAGATGGCGTCGTCGGAGATGCCGTCCAGGTGCTTCACCAGGCCGCGCAGGCTGTTGCCGTGGGCGGCGACCAGGACGGTCTTGCCGTCGAGGAGGTCCGGGACGATGCCGTCGTACCAGTACGGCAGCATGCGGTCGACGACGTCCTTGAGGCACTCCGTGCGCGGGCGCAGCTCCGAGGGGATGGAGGCGTAGCGCGGGTCGTCGCTCTGCGAGAACTCGGTGCCGTCCTCGAGCGCGGGCGGCGGGGTGTCGTACGAGCGGCGCCACAGCATGAACTGCTCCTCGCCGAACTCGGCGAGCGTCTGGGCCTTGTCCTTGCCCTGGAGGGCGCCGTAGTGGCGTTCGTTCAGGCGCCAGGAGCGGTGGACGGGGATCCAGTGGCGGTCCGCGGCTTCCAGCCCGAGCTGGGCGGTGCGGATCGCGCGCTTCTGGAGGGAGGTGTGCACGACGTCGGGGAGCAGGCCGGCGTCCTTGAGCAGCTCACCGCCGCGGACCGCCTCCTTCTCGCCCTTGTCGGTGAGGTCTACGTCCACCCAGCCGGTGAACAGGTTCTTGGCGTTCCATTCGCTCTCGCCGTGGCGGAGGAGGATCAGCTTGTACGGTGCGTCGGCCATGACTCCGAGCGTAATCGAACCCGCGCGGCCTCCGCGCGCCCGGTCACAGGGCGGACAAAGGGGAGTGCGGGCCCGCGTCGTTTGACGACGCGCGTCAATCGAGTGGCGGTTCGGGACCCCCTCTTCGTAATGTTCGGACTGCTATAGGGCCGCTTACAACTGTCGGCCCGCATCCGTTCGCACGTCCCCAGGGGGAGCCCTATGTCCGTCGCCGGTCTCAGAAAGGCGGCACACGAGACGGTTGCCGGGCTCCCCAGGGAGTTCTGGTGGCTGTGGACCAGCACGCTGGTCAACCGCCTGGGTGCGTTCGTCGCCACGTTCATGGCGCTCTATCTGACCCTGGACCGGGGCTACTCGGCCTCGTACGCCGGTCTGGTCGCCGCCCTCCACGGGCTCGGCGGAGTCGTCTCCTCGCTCGGGGCCGGGGTGATGACGGACCGGCTGGGACGCCGGCCCACGATGTTGATCGCGCAGCTCTCGACCGCGGCGTCGGTGGCCGTCCTCGGCTTCATGGTCCATCCGGCCGCGATCGCCGCCATGGCCTTCGTGGTGGGCATGGCCAGCAACGCGTCCCGGCCGGCCGTGCAGGCGATGATGGCCGACATCGTCCGGCCCGAGGACCGGGTGCGTGCGTTCTCGCTCAACTACTGGGCCATCAACCTGGGCTTCGCCATCTCCTCGGCGGCGGCCGGTTTCATCGCCGAGTACAGCTATCTGGCCGGCTTCCTGGGCGAGGCGGCCATGACGCTGGTCTGCGCCGTCGTCGTCTTCCTCAAGGTGCCGGAATCCCGGCCCGAGGCGGCGCCCCGGGTGGCGGGGACCCGCGCCCCGGACGACGTACGGCTGATGACGGTCCTGCGCGACGGGCGCTACATGGGCGTCGTCGGGCTGTCGTTCCTGGTCGCGCTGATCTTCCAGCAGGGGCATCTGGGGCTGCCGGTGGCCATGGGCGCGGACGGGTTCTCCAGTTCGGACTTCGGCACGGCCATCGCCGTCAACGGCGTGCTGATCGTGGTCCTGCAGATTCCCGTCACCCGGTTCATCCAGCACCGCGACCCACGTCGTCTGCTGATCATCTCGTCCGTGCTCGCGGGGTACGGGTTCGGGCTGACGGCCTTCGCGGGGTCGGTCGGCGTGTACGCGCTCACGGTGTGCGTCTGGACCCTCGCCGAGATCGTCAACGCCCCGACGCAGACGGGCATCGTCGTCCAGCTCTCCCCGGCACACGGCCGGGGCCGCTACCAGGGCATGTACACGCTGTCGTGGTCCGCTGCGGCGCTCGTGGCCCCGCTGATGTCCGGCTTCGTGATCGACCACTACGGCGCGGACTGGCTGTGGGTGACCTGCGCGGTACTGGGGACCGTGGCGGCGTTCGGCTACTGGCTGCTGATGCGGAAGCTGCCGGATCCGGTGGCCGCGGCACCCCTCGCTCCCGAGCGGGCGGTCGCCGAGCCGGCGGTCTGACCGGGGGGCGGCGGTCTGCCGTCCGACGGGAGACCGCGGCGCGGTGCGGACGCGGCGATGCCCCGCGGTGGACACGCGTCCGCCGCGGGGCACCCTCGTATCTGCCCGGTCAGCCGGAGCAGCCGCCGCACTGGCACGGCGCGCCGGACTGGCAGCCGCACCCGCAGCCCGAGCCGCATCCGCAGGCTCCGAGCACGGTCAGCTGCACCACTTCGGTCGGGATCTCCTGCTGGGGTTCGGTCATGGGCGAATCGGCCATGGTCCCTCCTCGGGGGGTACGACTCGGCGGCGTACGACAGCTGCCTGTGAGCCCTCGTACGACAGCTGTGCACGACGGGGGCATACGGCATGGCGTGCCGCCCCCGCCCCCATTGCATGCCCACCCCGGCGGGCGCATCAACGGCGCACGCGCGCGGAGACAAACGTGCGACCGCGCGCGCTCCGCGCCCCTACGCCCCTTCCACGGGCGTGGACGTCTGGATTTCGTCCGCGTGCTCACCCGTCACCAGGTAGACGACGCGCTTGGCGACCGACACGGCGTGGTCGGCGAAGCGCTCGTAGTAGCGGCCGAGCAGCGTCACATCGACGGCCGTCTCGATGCCGTGCTTCCAGCGGTCGTCCATCAGGTGCTGGAACAGCGTGCGGTGCAGCAGGTCCATCTCGTCGTCGTCCTGCTCCAGCTGGAGCGCCAGGTCGACGTCCTTCGTGATGATGACCTCGGCGGCCTTCGCCATCAGCCGCTGTGCGAGCTGACCCATTTCCAGGATGGTGGCGTGCAGGTCGTGCGGCACGGCGGAATTCGGGAAGCGCAGCCGGGCCAGCTTGGCGACGTGCTGGGCGAGGTCGCCCGAGCGCTCCAGGTCCGCGCTCATCCGCAGCGAGGTGACCACGATCCGCAGGTCGGTCGCGACCGGCTGCTGGCGTGCCAGCAGCGCGATGGCCCGTGCCTCCAGATCGTGCTGCAGGTCGTCGACCTTCTGGTCCGCGGCGATCACCGTCTCGGCGAGCTTGAGATCGGCGTCGAGCATGGACGTCGTCGCCCGGCCGATCGCCGAGCCGACGAGACGGGCCATCTCGACCAGGCCTTCGCCGATCGAATCGAGTTCCTCGTGGTAAGCGTCGCGCATGGAAGTCCCTCTCCAGATCCTTGGCCGGGGTCTCTGGGCCGACCCCCACGCTCCCACGGTGGGGGCACAACGAGTCGGGATCCGGCCCCCGAAGTGAACCGACACTTTCTCCTCGGTGAACTCTGGGCGACGAGTGTTCGAGAAGGCACCCGGATGGCTGGGAGAGACCCGACGGACCCGCATAACCTTGAAGCATGGACGTGAACGCGGCAGTCGCCGCAGCTGCCGCGATAGCCGGGTTGTGCACCGGTGTCATCGCGATGCTGGCGTTCCGCTGGAGCGAACGCGAGCAGAAGCAGCCCACGCGTACGTCCCTGCGGCCCGACAGCAACGCCGCGCTGCCCCCCGGGGTGGACACGGTCCTCTCCGTGCTCAGCTCCTCGGCCGTCGTGCTCGACGAGAGCGACAGCGTCGTCAAGGCCAGCTCCGCCGCGTATGCGCTGGGCCTGGTCAGGGGCGGGCGCCTGTCGGTCGAGGCCATGCTCCACATGGCCAGGGACACCAGGCGCGACGGCGAGATACGACAGGTCGAGCTCGACCTCCCACGGCGCGGTACGGGGCGGGGCGAGGCGCTCGCCGTCTCGGCCCGGGTCGCTCCGCTGGGTTCCCGGCTGGTGCTGCTGCTGGTCGAGGACCTCACCGAAGCCCGTCGCATAGAAGCGGTACGGCGCGACTTCGTCGCCAACGTCAGCCATGAGCTCAAGACCCCGGTCGGCGCGCTCTCACTGCTCTCCGAGGCGGTCATGGACGCTTCCGACGACCCGGAGGCGGTGGAGCGGTTCGCCGGGCGCATGCAGATCGAGGCGACCCGGCTGACCAACCTCGTACAGGAGCTCATCGACCTCTCCCGCGTCCAGAACGACGATCCGCTCGAGGACGCCGAACCCGTTCGGGTGGAAGAACTGGTCGCCGAAGCCATCGACCGGTGCCGCCAGCAGGCGGGCTCCAAGCAGATCACCATGGCCTCGGGCGGTACGGCGGACCTCTTCGTCTGGGGAAACCGCGGTCAGCTCGCTGCCGCGCTCGGCAATCTCGTGGAGAATGCCGTCAACTACAGCCCCGCCCGCACCCGCGTCGGCATCGCTGCCCGACGGCTGGTCGCACCCGGCGGGGATCTGATCGAGATAGCCGTGACCGACCAGGGCATCGGCATCTCCGAGAAGGACCGCGAGCGGGTGTTCGAGCGGTTCTACCGCGTCGACCCGGCCCGCTCCCGGGCCACTGGTGGCACCGGTCTCGGCCTCGCCATCGTCAAGCATGTGGCCGCCTCGCACGGCGGGGAGGTCACCGTCTGGAGCTCTGAGGGCCAGGGCTCCACCTTCACCCTGCGACTGCCCGAGTCGGGCGTCGTACGGGGGCGCACCACCGGCGGACCGCTCATCGTCAACGGTCACTCCGTCGACGACGAGGGGCCGTACGAGACCGACACTTTTGAACCATTTCCTGCCCCGGAGGCTCTTCCGTGACCCGAGTGCTTGTCGTCGAGGATGAGGAATCCTTCAGCGACGCCCTGTCCTACATGCTGCGCAAGGAAGGCTTCGAGGTCGCCATCGCGGCCACCGGACCCGACGGTCTCGACGAGTTCGAGCGCAACGGCGCCGACCTCGTCCTGCTGGACCTGATGCTGCCCGGGCTGCCCGGTACGGAGGTCTGCCGGCAGCTGCGGGTGAAGTCCAACGTTCCGGTGATCATGGTCACCGCCAAGGACAGCGAGATCGACAAGGTCGTGGGCCTGGAAATAGGAGCCGACGACTATGTGACCAAGCCCTTCTCGTCACGGGAGCTGGTGGCCCGCATCCGCGCGGTCCTGCGCCGCCGCGGGGAGCCTGAGGAGGTCACCCCGGCCGCCCTGGAGGCCGGTCCGGTGCGGATGGACGTGGACCGTCACGTCGTCACCGTCTCCGGCGGCAAGGTCGACCTCCCGCTGAAGGAGTTCGACCTCCTGGAGATGCTGCTGCGCAACGCGGGCCGCGTCCTGACGCGCATGCAGCTGATCGACCGGGTCTGGGGTGCGGACTACGTGGGCGACACCAAGACCCTCGACGTCCACGTGAAGCGGCTCCGCGCCAAGATCGAGCCGGACCCGGGGGCGCCGCGGTACCTGGTGACGGTGCGGGGGCTGGGCTACAAGTTCGAGCCGTAAACCGGTGAACGAGGCGGCGCCGCATTGACGCCGGACATCCGTCCGGCCGCACGGGCTGTCGCAGCCCCGGCCGCACGGTCAGCCGCATGAAAAAGGGGCGTCTCCCGGCCGGAGACGCCCCTTTTTCACGCGTGGGTCAGTGGTCGGCGGACGCCTCGCCCGTCGGCGTGGCGGAGCCGCTCTCCGGCTCCGAGGCCGACCCCTCCGACGCCGAACCCGACGGGGTGCCCGTCGGCTCGCCCGGCGTCTCGGAGGCGTCCTCCGAAGGCTTCGGGGTGGGCTTCGGCGACGGCGCCGCGCTCGGGCCGAAGCCCTTGAAGAAGCCGGCCGACGGGACGATCATGGCGCCGAGCCCGATGTCACCGGTCTCGCTGAACTGGAAGACGACCTGCTGCACGCCGCCGTCCTGTCCGGCCTGGGTGCCGTCCTCGATCACGGCGGAGGCGTTGCCCTTGCCGCCCAGGATGACCCGTCCGCCGGACGGGATCACGACGGGGCCCTTGCCCTTGGCGGCGCGCAGTTCCACGGTGGCGCTGGTGCCGGGCAGCGTGATCGCTTCCAGGACCTCGCTGCCGGGGCCGTTGTTGAACAGCGTGGCGGTGACGGCGGCCGGACCCTCAGTCTCGTGCCCGGGCTGAGTGATGACGTTCGCGTTCTGGATCTTGATGTGGTCGACAGCGGTGGCTGCGTTGTCCGGCCTGACCTTGAGCGTCTCCGCGTTGTTGCCCGCACTGCACGCGGACAACGAGGCGATGGAGAACACGAGGGCAGTGGCGGCGAGGGCGCCGTGTCGAAGGCTGCGGCTCACGGCGGCGGCAACTCCTTGAACGTTCGGACTGCGGACTTCGGACTCTGCGGACAGGAAGGCCGAGCGGGGTAAAGCCGCCCTAAGTGTGTGTCAGCGGGCTCAGGTTACCGAGCCACCGTCCCGGGCCCGCACCCGACCCGCCCCCTATGGCCGTACGGCACGGGCGCGGCTCCCGATCGCGCGGCGATCACGCCGTTTCGCACAGCGTTCACAAAACCCGGGTGATCGCGGCGCGGGCGGCCGGTGATCAATTTCCCTGGTGATGGCGCATTCCCTGCGCATAATCCACCCGGCGGCCGGCCGTTGATCAATTTCATTGACCATCGACTCAAAGGCTCGTACGGGTGATCGACGCCCGAACGACGTGCGGAAAGATCGCCTTCCAGAATCCGGCAAAACGGGACGTTCAGTCACTTCCGGAGGGCTTCCGGTCCGTGTGACGCGCGCGTTTCGGCTCGCCCGCGCGCCTGCTCCGACCTGCGAATATCGCCTTCCGGAAGCCTTCCGCAGCACGTTCGTGTTGCTGTTGTCAAGCCCCGAGATATGCCCTGACCTGCGAAAACGCCATTCAGGAGAAGCAGTTCTCGTGTTACTCTGGATAGCCACGGAAGGGGTACCTGTCACATGACGTTCAAGGTTGGCGACACCGTGGTCTATCCCCATCACGGGGCCGCGCTGATCGAGGCTATCGAAACTCGCCAGATCAAAGGCGTGGACAAGACCTACTTGGTGCTCAAGGTCGCCCAGGGCGACTTGACTGTTCGTGTACCGGCGGACAATGCGGAGTTCGTCGGTGTGCGTGACGTAGTCGGGCAGGAAGGGCTGGACCGGGTCTTCGAGGTGCTGCGCGCGCCGTACGCCGAAGAGCCGACGAACTGGTCCCGACGCTACAAGGCAAATCTCGAGAAGCTCGCCTCCGGCGATGTCATCAAGGTCGCCGAAGTCGTTCGCGACCTGTGGCGTCGTGAGCGTGAGCGCGGACTCTCCGCAGGTGAGAAGCGCATGCTCGCCAAGGCCCGCCAGATTCTGGTGAGCGAGCTTGCTCTCGCGGAGAACACGAACGAGGACAAGGCCGAGGCTCTGCTCGACGAGGTCCTCGCGTCCTGAACCGGATCACACCGGTCGCAAGAATGTGCCGCGGTGCCCGCTGACGAACCGTCCTTCACGGTAAGTCGTCGGGCGCTGCGGCATGTTCGGATCCCGTCGGATCCGCTGCCGGCGCCATCCCCCTCAACCACAGACGAGCCCCCGCTGCGGCTTGCCCGACCAGGGGTCACGGAAGGGGTCCCGGTCAAGTCAAGGCGTCGCGCCCGGCTCGCTGTGGCCATACCCATGTCGGCCGTGGAAACAAACCTGCCGAAGCTTCGGAGTACAACCGATGTCACCGATGTCACCGACGCCTGCTGAACCGCGCCCCTCCCGCACCGCAGCGGTGATTCCCGCAGCCGGCCGCGGCGTCCGGCTCGGCCCCGGAGCCCCCAAGGCGCTCCGCACCCTCGGTGGGACACCCATGCTGATCCACGCCGTACGGGCCATGGCCGCGTCCCGGGCGGTCACGCTCGTCGTCGTGGTCGCACCGCCGGACGGCGCGCCCGACGTCAAGAACCTCATCGACGAGCACGCCCTGCCCGAGCGCACCGACTACCTGGTCGTCCCGGGCGGCGCGACACGCCAGGAGTCCGTGCAGCTCGGACTCGACGCGCTCCCCGACGACATCTCCGTCGTGCTCGTCCACGACGCCGCCAGGCCCCTCGTGCCCGTCGACACCGTGGACGCGGTCATCGAAGCCGTACGGGACGGGGCTCCCGCCGTCGTACCGGCCCTGCCGCTCGCCGACACCGTCAAGGAGGTCGAACCCGGCACGCCGGGCGAGCCCGAGCCGGTCCTGTCGACCCCTGTACGCGCCAGGCTGCGTGCCGTCCAGACGCCCCAGGGCTTCGACCGGGACACGCTCGTGCGGGCCCACCGCGCCGTGGCGGTCGACGGCGACGGCGCGACCGACGACGCGGGCATGGTGGAGCAGCTCGGCGCGCCCGTCGTCGTCGTACCCGGGCACGAAGAGGCATTCAAGGTGACCAGGCCCCTGGACCTCGTCCTGGCCGAGGCCGTTCTCGCACGCCGGAGGGCGAACGATGGATTCTGAAGCGGCGAAGCAGCCGGTGCCCCTGATTCCGCTCGTCGGTATCGGTACGGACATCCACGCGTTCGAGGAGGGCCGTGAGCTCTGGTGCGCGGGGCTCCTCTGGGAGGGCGAAGGACCCGGCCTGGCCGGGCACTCCGATGCCGACGTCGTCGCGCACGCCGCGTGCAACGCCCTGTTCTCGGCGGCCGGGCTCGGTGACCTCGGACAGCACTTCGGCACCGGTCGGCCCGAGTGGTCGGGAGCCTCCGGCGTCACGCTCCTCACGGAGGCGGCGCGGATCGTGCGGTCCGAGGGCTTCGGCATCGGGAACGTCGCCGTGCAGGTCGTCGGCCTCCGCCCGAAGATCGGCAAGCGTCGCGACGAGGCCCAGAAGGTGCTGTCCGACGCGGTCGGCGCGCCTGTCTCGCTGTCCGCCGCGACCTCCGACGGTCTCGGATTCACCGGCCGGGGCGAAGGCATCGCGGGCATCGCGACGGCCCTCGTCTACCGCACCGGCTGACCGGGGCTTCCGGGCCTCCCGCCGTCCTCATGGGCAGCGCCGCCGCCGGCACGCTCCAGGCACCCCGCGACCCGCTCCGCGGACCGCTTCCGGCGGCGCCGGAGGGCACGGTCGCGGATTAGTTGTGACACGTTTTCCACAGGGGGCGCTGGGCACTGGTGCGGGCCCACTACCCTTGAGAGGTGACTATTCGCCTGCATGACACCAACGCCCGGCAGATCCGTGACTTCGTCCCGCTCACAGCGGGCTGTGTCTCGATCTACCTCTGTGGCGCGACTGTCCAGGCCGCCCCGCACATCGGGCACATCAGGTCCGGACTGAACTTCGACATCATGCGCCGCTGGTTCGAATACCGCGGGTACGACGTGACGTTCATCCGGAATGTCACCGACATCGACGACAAGATCATCAAGAAGTCGGCCGAGCAGGGCCGTCCGTGGTGGTCCATCGGCTACGAGAACGAGCGCGCGTTCAACGACGGCTACGACGCCCTGGGCTGCCTCCCGCCCACGTACGAACCGCGCGCCACCGGCCACATCACCGAGATGGTCGAGATGATGCGCGGCCTCATCGAGCGCGGCCACGCCTACGAGGCCGACGGCAACGTCTACTTCGACGTGCGCTCGTACGAGGGATATCTCGAGCTCTCCAACCAGGACCTGGACGACCTGCGCCAGCCGTCCGGCGAGGGCGAGACCGGCAAGCGCGACCAGCGCGACTTCGCCATGTGGAAGTCGACCAAGCCGGGCGAGCCCAGCTGGGAGACGCCCTGGGGCCGCGGCCGCCCCGGATGGCACCTGGAGTGCTCCGCGATGGCGCACAAGTACCTCGGCAGCGCCTTCGACATCCACGGCGGCGGCATCGACCTGATCTTCCCGCACCACGAGAACGAGATCGCCCAGGCCAAGGCCTTCGGCGACGACTTCGCGAAGTACTGGGTGCACAACGGCTGGGTGACCCTGGCCGGCGAGAAGATGTCGAAGTCGCTCGGCAACTCCGTGCTGGTCAGCGAGATGGTCAAGCAGTGGCGCCCCATCGTCCTGCGCTACTACCTCGGCACCCCGCACTACCGCTCCATGATCGAGTACAGCGAGGAAGCACTGCGCGAGGCCGAGTCCGCGTTCGCGCGGATCGAGGGCTTCGTCCAGCGCGTCGTCGAGAAGGCGGGCGGCGAGGTGGCCCCGGCCGCCGAGGTGCCCCCCGCGTTCGCCGAGGCGATGGACGACGACCTGGGCGTCCCGCAGGCGCTCGCGATCGTCCACACCACCGTCCGTCAGGGCAACTCCGCCCTCGCCGCCGACGACAAGGAAGCAGCGGTCGCCCGCCTCGCCGAGGTGCGCGCCATGCTCGGAGTCCTCGGCCTGGACCCGCTCGACCCGCACTGGGCGGGCGAGAGCGACCGCGGCGAGGACCTCCACGGAGTCGTGGACACCCTCGTACGCCTCGTCCTGGACCAGCGCCAGTCGGCACGCGAGCGCAAGGACTGGCCGGCGGCCGACGCCATCCGCGATCAGCTCAACCAGTCCGGCCTCGTCATCGAGGACAGCCCGAGCGGCCCCAGGTGGACCCTCGGCCCGCGCTGAGCGGCACCCATCGCACCATGCGTGAGCAGCACAAATGTGCCGCCCGGCCATCCGGGCGGCACACTTTCACTTGAGACACTTTTTCTGAAGCAACGAAACAGGTAGGTCATGGCCGGGAACAGCCAGCGCAGGAACCGCCGCACGTCCAACAAGAAGGGCATGCAGGTCGGCAGCGGCGGTAACCGACGCCGCGGTCTCGAAGGCAAGGGACCGACGCCGCCTGCCGCCGACCGCAAGGGACACAAGAAGAACCGGGTGGCGAACGCCCAGGCCAAGCAGGCCGCGGCCCGCCGCCCCGCCCCGCGCCGCGGTGGAGCCAAGGGCACGTCGGAAATGGTCGTCGGCCGCAACCCGGTCTTCGAGGCCCTGCGCGACGGCGTCCCCGCGACCACCCTCTACGTGCAGCAGTACATCGACAACGACGAGCGGGTCCGCGAGGCCATCCAGCTCGCCGGCGAGCGCGGCGGCATCCACCTCATGGAGGCCCCGCGCCCCGAGCTCGACCGGATGACGAACGGCCTGAACCACCAGGGCCTCGTCCTCCAGGTCCCGCCGTACGAGTACGCGCACCCCGAGGACCTCACCGCCGCCGCGTACGACAACAACGAGGAGCCGCTGATCGTCGCCCTCGACGGCGTCACCGACCCGCGCAACCTCGGCGCGATCGTCCGCTCGGTCAACGCGTTCGGCGGCCACGGCGTCGTCGTCCCCGAGCGCCGCGCGGCCGGTATGACCGCCGGTGCCTGGAAGTCCTCCGCGGGCACGGCCGCCCGTACCCCGGTCTCCCGGGTCACCAACCTGACCCGCGCCCTGGAGGGCTACCAGAAGGCCGGCATCACCGTCGTCGGCCTCGCCGCGGACGGCGAGCACACGGTCGAGGACCTCGAGGCCCTCGCAGGCCCCGTCGTCATCGTCATCGGCAGCGAGGGCAAGGGCCTCGGCCGCCTCGTCGGCGAGACCTGTGACTACCGGGTCAGGATCTCGATGCCGGGCGGCGCCGAGTCCCTGAACGCCGGAGTCGCCGCAGGCATCGTCCTGTACGAGGTCGCACGCCGCCGCGCGTGACCCCGTCAGGGCGGGCCCGGGGTCTGACGGCTCTCACGCCGTCAGGCCCGCCAGCCTTGCCCTCATCAGCACGGCGATCGTGAAGGCGTCCGTGATCCGCCCGTCGGCCACCATCGCCTCCGCCTCGGCGAACGGCACCGTGACGGAGCTGCGGATCCCCTCCGCCGTGTCCAGCGGCCCCAGCGCCTCGATCCGGGCCGCGAAGAGCGACACCCGGTCGGCCGTCACCCCCGTGTCCGGGTGAAGTTCACCCAGAGGGACGATCTCCAGGGCCACCGCGCCGATCTCCTCCCGCAGTTCCTTCGCCGCGTTCGCCCCGGGCTCCATGCCCGGCGTCGCGAAACCGCGCGGCACCTCCCACTGCCAGGAACGCGTGGCGTGCCGGAAGTGCTCGATCAGGACCACCTGGCCGTCAAGGAGCGGAAGCACCACACACCCCTGCTCCGGTGTGGGGCTGATCGAGCGGATGTACGTACCCGTGGTGCCGTCGGGGAAGCGCACCGGATCGCGCAGCAGCACGACGTACCGGTCCTCGTACAGCACCCCGCCCGCCGCCGAGACCGCGTCCGGCTCCGTGAGGATCTCGATACCCCCGGGCTGGTTCGCAAACAGCTCCGGACGCGCCGCACGCAGCCGTTCGTACCGCTCGACACCCATCTGCCGTGCTCCCTCCGTGCCTTTCACGCCTCACACATGCGGTGACTGCTGATCCGCCTGGCCGCTGCGGGGCGCCGACCCGGTCTCCACGACCCGGCCCCCGTACGACTTGAGGATCTTCTCCCAGTCCCTTCTGACATTGCCCAGCTGAAGCGACGGCAATGTCAGCGAATGCCCGAGACCCTTGCGCGCGCCCCGGCCGCCCTGGTCGAAGAACTCCAGCCGGACGCTCAGGGCACCCGCGACGGCCGTCGCCATCTGCAGGGAACCCGCCAGCAGCGACACCTCCTCCCCGGAAGTCACCTGCAGGGCGATACCGGCGGACTCGAGGACCAGGGCCACCTTCATCTCGCGCTGGAAACCCTGACGGGTACCGCTCACCTTGCGCGCGGTCCGCAGCATGCTGCGGTGCAGCTTGGCGACATCGCCCGTACCGGCACGGAACTCCTCGGGGCTGGGTACCCGTCCGTCCCTGAAACTGCCCAGGACGAACGAGTCCAGGGCGTTCACATAGCCGTTCCACTCCTCCGTGGTACGCAGCCGCGTGATGTCGGACAGCGAAAGCGAACCGTAGGAGTTGGGGCCGTCCACGGCCCGGTGCAGGGCGTCGGCGAACAGGTCGCGCAGCAGGAGACCGATCTGCTCCGGGTCGTCGTTCTGGCTGCGGCCGTCGTCACGCAGCTCCTGCAGCGCCGAACGCGGCGGCGAGCCGGGAGGCGTCAGAGCGGTGATGCTGCTCGCCTTCGGAACCCCCAGTGTGTACAGGAGGTCGATCAGCTGCTTGGCGGGCACGATGTGGTCGCCCTCCCGCAGCAGACCCTCGTGCACCTGCGTGCCCGGCCGGGTCAGGAACTCCCGGTACACGGCCTCGCGCGTGATCGTCGAGTAGAGGTCCTGCCGCGCGGCCCAGAGAAGGATGTCGGTGAGGATGCCCTCCTTCATGGCCCGCGCCTGGGCGAGGGAAATGCCCAGGTTCTTCCTCAACGGCTCCTCGCGGAGCCGCTGGAGAGTCAGCAGCTGGCTGGAGAAGAAGTGGTTGACCTTGTCCGTCGCCTCCCGGTTCGCTTCGTCGTCCCAGTCGAAGCGGACCAGGTCCGGCTCCGCCTCGTCGGCGAGCAGCCGCCCCCAGGACCGGTGCACCTGCGGATCGTGGGTCCAGGCGAACTCGGCGGCGGGGTCACGCTCGGAGTACAGGAAGGGCACGAGCGCCTTCCCGTTCAGCAGGCGGACGAAAGCCTGGCGTTCGGCCGGATCGGCATCCGGTGCGAAATTGGCCGAGACCGCCTCGTTGTTGATGAAGTACGCCCGATTGACCACCAGGGTGCCGCTGTTCACCAACGCGCGCCGCAACTCGGCGGCCGAAGCGTCCACATCGTCCGGGGAGCGGCCCGGCGAGGCGTTCCTCCGCTGGCGTGCCGCAGCCAGATCGCCGGGCAGCCACTGGTTGTCCAGGGCCTGGGCCATCACCGGATACCGCGTCAGATCCTTGAAAGTAAGCTGCTGCCCGCCCATGACTCCCCAGTCCACTACGGATAACGCACATGATGGCTGGGCTGGTTGACGTACGGAAGGTGAACAAAAGTTCCTGGGTGGCAAGGAATGGCTGGATCTTGACGGGTCTCGGACACTTCGGCCACGTCAAGGCAGTGTCCTAATCACACATCACTCGGTTAGATGAGTGTGGACACCAGAACGCCGCGGTTCGACGAACAGCCCGCCGCCCTGAGCATGACCAAGGTGGACAGCGACCCCGCGCAGGTCATCGTCAACCACGCCAGCTTCCGGGTGCAGCTCGCCCCGGGCCAGCGCACGCGCCTGCGCCCCTTGGCCACCGCACAGCCCCGGATCCCCGCCATGAGCGGTGCGGGCGGACGCAGGCGGGCCCCCGTCGTCTGGAGCGGCAGGTCGGAACCGGGCGACCCAGGAGCGACCGGACTCCTGCAGGCCGTACGGAACTCCACCGCGGGCCACCTCGACACCAGGCCCGGCGGCGGCACCGGAACCGGCGAGGACGCGGCCCTCGGCACCCAGGTCATCCCGCGCCTCGACGAGACGCAGCCCAACCCCGTACTCATCGCACCTCAGCCCGGACCGGGCCGCACCGGGCCGCTGCTGCCCCCCATGCGGCAGGCCGTCGGCGCCTACGACCCCGTCGAGACGGGGCCGCACGACCCCCGCGACCCCTTCGACGACGAACCCGACGACACAGCCCAGGAGCGGCGCCACGCCGCCGACACCGTCCGGCACGCGTACTACCCGGGCCGCCGCATGAACCTCGGCGTCGTCCTGCTCCCCCTGCGCGTCTTCCTCGGCTTCATCTCCATCTACGCCGGCATGGGCAAGCTCTGCGACCCCGTCTACTTCGAGGGCGGCGACCGGGGCTCCATGGTCAAGTGGCTGACCTCGCTGCAGCCCTGGGCCCTCGCCGAACCGCTGCGCGACTTCGCGCTCTCCCACCCCGTGGGCGCCGGACTCTCCGTCGCCTTCCTCCAGGTCGTCGTCGGCGTCCTCACGGTCCTCGGCCTCTGGCAGCGCGTCGCCGCCACCTTCGGAGCCCTGCTCTCGGCAGCCCTCCTCGTGACGGTCAGCTGGCGCAGCGTCGCCGCCTACGACGCACCGGACATCATCTTCCTGGCGGCCTGGAGCCCCCTCGTCATCGCCGGCGCCCCCGTCTACTCCCTCGACGGACGCCTCGCCGGGGAAGCCTGGCGCAAGCTCGGCCCCCGCTCCGACATCTGGGACCTCCGCCGTCGTGTCCTGCGCCGCGGCACGGTCGTCGCCACTGTCGTCGTCGGTATGACCCTGCTCGTCGGCTCCATGCTCGGCGGGGCGGTCCGCTCCTCCGAGGTCGTCACCGTTCCCGGCCCCGGCAACCCGTACAACCAGCTCCCCGGATCCCCGCTCCCCGAGGAGTCCACCGGCAAGCGCAAGCCCTCGAGCACCCCTGAGGGGCGCCGCCCCGAACCCTCCCCGACCAGCGGGTCCAGCAGTCCGACGGCCGAGGAATCCACCCCGGGAGCGGATTCCGTCCGCGAGTCCGGCCAGGCCACCGGAGCGAACACCGGACAGCCCAGCCAGACCCAGGGCACCGGTCAGGAGGCGCCCCGGGAGACGACCCCGGAGCAGCCCCCGGCCAGCAGCGCCGGCCCCACCTCCTCCGGCGGCTCCGGCTCCGGCGGCTCCACGGGCGGCGGCTCGGGCGGCGGCGGTTCGGACGGCGGCGGCTCGACCGGGGGCGGAGGCGCCGGCCAGAACCCCATCGGCGGCCTGCTCGGCTGACAGCCCCACCGCACACCACGAGGGCGGCCACCGGAAACCCGGTGGCCGCCCTCGTGCATGTCCGCGGTACCGCCTCAGCCGCCCGTGTGGGCGCCCAGTTCCTTCGCCGCCTCCGTCAGGTCCTTCGCGGTGTCGATCGCCCGCCAGTACGCCCCGTGCGGCAACGGGAAACCGGCCAGCAGCCGTTCGCGGGCCAGCCGCGGGAACGTCGTCCGCTCGTGGTCGCCCCGGTCCGGCAGCAGCGACGTGAACGAGGGCGCGAACACGTACACGCCCGCATTGATCAGGTACGGCGACGGCGGAGACTCGATGAAGTCAGTGATGTGCCCGAACGCGTCCGTCTCCACCGCGCCCCACGGAATCCGCGGACGGGCCAGCGCGAGCGTGGCGGTGGCATCCCGCTCGGCGTGGAACGCCGCCATCTCCCGCAACGAGAAACGCGTCCAGATGTCGCCGTTCGTCGCGTACCAGGGCTCCGACGGGTCGGGCAGCCGCGTCGCGGCATGCTTGAGACCGCCGCCCCGGCCCAGAGGCTCGGTCTCGACGACGGTCGTGACACGCAACGGAAGATCGGCCGAGGCCAGCCACTCCTGCAGCACATCGGCAAGATGGCCGCACGAGATCACGGCGTCGGTGACGCCCTCGGCGGCCAGCCAGGAAAGCTGATGGCCGATGATCGGGGTCCCGGTCCCCGGGATCTCGACCATCGGCTTGGGACGGTCATCGGTGTACGGGCGCAGCCGCGAGCCCTGGCCACCCGCCAGGATCACGGCCTGCGTCGGAAACGTTTGCATGCCAGGCACGATATGCCGTGCCCGCGCACACCCGGCTCAGCTGAACTGGGCGACGCCCGACGCGAACGACGTGTCGCAGACCGGACGGGAAAAGCGGTGCGCACGCGTCGGGCCGTACTGGTCGACGGCGGCCTTGCCCAGCGCCTTCGCGATCGACATGCAGTGCCTGGCCAGCGACGGGCGCGCCTCCACCGTGCGCTGGAGCTCGGTCAGTGCGACACCCGGGTCCTTCTCCTGCAGTTCCACGAGCAGCTTGTCCCGCAGGACATCCTGCGGCGCACGCGCCTTGGCACGCTTGGACACGGTCTCGGAAGCCGCCGTCAGCAGCTGCGACTCGGTGTTGTGCGCCGACCACGGCACGCGGGTGACCGCGAGAGTCCCGGAGAGGACCATGACGACGGGCAGTACGAGAGCGAGGGTTCGGCCGATTCGGCGCGCGGTGTGGGTCACGCAGGCGAGCGTAGCGGTCAGTGATGACTTGGCGACATTTCGTCACTCCTGCGGGGGATGGTTCGAGGTGGCCTTTCGAATCACAGGTTGACGAACCGGGGTGAAATGACCGTCGTGCCAGGATATTTGGAACGGCTCGCGCGCGAAACCCGCAGGCGCGCAACGCCACGCAAACGGCCCCGCACCCCCGAGCCGGAACTCGGGGACGCGGGGCCGTCGTGCGGCGTGGACGACGTCAGTCGGTGAGGCGCTCACCGGTCGAGGTCGCGAAGACGTGCAGCTCTTCCGGGCGCGGCACGACGTGCAGCTCCGTGCCCTTCTCCGGAACGGCGCGGCCGCCGACACGGACGACCAGGTCCTTGTGCTCGCCACCGACCTGCGCGGCACCGTAGACGAAGCCGTCGGCGCCGAGCTCCTCGACCACGTTGACCGACACGGCCAGACCGGCCGGCGCGTCGGCCGAACCCTTGGCGAGGCTCTGGGCGGCGGCGCCACCGTGCTCGACGATGTCGAAGTGCTCGGGGCGGATGCCGACGGTGACGGTCGTGTCACCGCGGTCCGCGGCGGCGGAGAGGGCCGCGCGGGAGACCGGGACGACGCTGTTGCCGAACTTGACGCCGCCGTCGGTGATCGGAACCTCGACGAGGTTCATCGCCGGGGAGCCGATGAAGCCGGCCACGAAGAGGTTCGCCGGGCGGTCGTACATGTTGCGCGGCGAGTCGACCTGCTGGAGCAGACCGTCCTTGAGGACCGCGACTCGGTCGCCCATGGTGAGGGCCTCGACCTGGTCGTGGGTCACGTACACCGTGGTGATGCCGAGGCGGCGCTGCAGCGAGGCGATCTGCGTACGGGTCGACACACGGAGCTTGGCGTCGAGGTTCGACAGCGGCTCGTCCATGAGGAAGACCTGGGGCTCACGCACGATCGCGCGGCCCATGGCCACACGCTGGCGCTGACCACCGGAGAGCGCCTTCGGCTTGCGGTCCAGGTACTCGGTGAGGTCCAGCATCTTGGCGGCCTCTTCGACCTTCGCCCGGATCTCCGTCTTGTTGATCCCGGCGATCTTCAGCGCGAAGCCCATGTTGTCCGCGACGGACATGTGCGGGTAGAGCGCGTAGTTCTGGAACACCATGGCGATGTCCCGGTCCTTCGGGGGCAGGTGCGTGACATCGCGGTCACCGATGCGGATCGCACCGCCGTTGACGTCCTCGAGACCCGCGAGCATGCGCAGGGAGGTCGACTTGCCACAACCGGAAGGACCGACGAGGACGAGGAACTCACCGTCTTCGATGTCGATCTCGAGCTGGTCCACAGCCGGCTTCGTGGAGCCGGGGTAGACGCGGGACGCCTTGTCGAACGTGACACTGGCCATGCTGAATCTTCTCCTCCACCGGCAGGAACGTGCCGGACGATCCGAGTAAGGGAGTGGTCTGGTCCACTTGAGTGAACCTGGTGTGACGCTACCTGGCGTTCTCGGATCTGTCAGCAGTCCCAGGTCCCGAATATTGAGCAGGTTCCGGTCCCGGCGTTGGTTACACTGCTCCCGCTGCCTCCTTAGCTCAGTCCGGCCAGAGCAACGCACTTGTAATGCGTAGGTCGTCGGTTCGAATCCGACAGGAGGCTCAACGAAAAGCCCAGCTCAGATGCGCTCTGAGCTGGGCTTTCTCCGTTTCGGTGGATCCGGTGGCGACCGGCCGGCTGCCGAGAGGCTCAGGCGCCGGGTGGTTCGTCCGCGTCGTGGCCGGGGGCCCGTTCGAAGTCCTCCTCGGCCCGGCGCTGGATCTCCTCCACGTCCGCCAGGAGCCGGTCGACCCGTTCCGCGCCGCCTGGGACGGGTGGGGGAACGTCGACGAGGGTGTCGTACAGGTAGCGGCACGCCTCCGCCTCGGTCCCGAAGCGCGCGATGACGCTGTCCTGTCCGCGCTCGCGCAATAGGACCGGCCACGTGTCCTCCTGCGGGCGCAGGACGTAGTAGGCGTCCAGTTGCATGGGGACGCCGTGGACGCCCGGGATCTCGTAGAGCGCGTCCGGGACGCCCTCGCGGCGCAGCCGCTCGGTGAGTTCCGTCCTGTCCATGGCGTCGGTTCCCCTCCGTGCACAGGCCCGGGCGGGCCCCGGCCGTGCCGGAACCCGCCCGGGGAGTGCGGTCGTGATCAGTTCAGCGCTTCGAGCTTCTGGGCGGTGACAAGCTCCGAGACCCGCTGGGCGGTCTTGTACTGGATCCCCAGACCGGGCTGGCCGAACCACGGCCGGATGCGTCCGGCCTCCACCGTGATCGCTTCCGTGACCCGGTAGAGGTGGTAGCTGTACGGATAGTCGTTCGTGTACCTGACGAGGTTGCTCGGCGGGATGGCGCGCTTGGCGTACGGGGTGCCGGCGGGGGCGAGGAAGGTGCCGCGTCCGCTGCCGAAGAGGTCGACCAGCTGCCCCACGCGGAGGGTCAGCGTCTTCTTCACCGGGTTGCCCGCGCGGTCGAGGACGAAGCCGTCGTTGTTCGGGTACCACCAACCGGACTCGCCGGACGTCGGGTTGGTCTGCCAGTAGCAGCCGAGGAACCAGTACGCCGAGGTCGGGCCCGTGCGGTGGTAGCCGCGCAGCATCGCACCGATGGCACCGGTCGTCGGCAGGACCTGGGGGCCGAGCCGCCAGTCGTCGAGGTAGTACTGCTCCAGCGGTGTGGTGGGTGCTCCGTTGACCGATCGTGCCCGGTCGTCCGTCGGGCAGTGGGCTCCGGGGCGGGCCTTGTCGCCGGTATCGGCGTGGGCGGCCGTCGGTGACATGCCGACGAGGAGGAGCAGCGAGGCGATCGCACTCCAGACGATATTCCGCAGCACCCGCATAAAGGTGGTCCCTTCTCATGGCCCGCGCCGGCCATGGAGGGCACGCGGGCGTCGAGGTCGCGCGAAGGCGCCCCGTGAGGAGGGCGCCGTGGTGTGGTGCCCCTCAGTCAATTGCCATGGCGGTGGGGGGTGAGGACGGGGATACGCGCCGTCACCCGTTCGGAGCCGCGCTTTCTCCTGATCGGCCTAGGGAACGTCCTGTTCGGGGTCTTCCGGGTGCGGGCGGCGTGTCAGTGCCGGCCCGAGATGCGGTCCGCCAGTTTCGCGATGCGGTCCGTGCCCGGGTGCGGGGACGTCGTCTCGCGGCGGTCGGCGGCGCGGTAGGCGGCGTACAGGGTGTGGACGCCGAGCCAGCGGAAGGGTTCGGGTTCCCAGCGGCGGACCTTGTGGTTGACCCAGGGGAGGGCGGTCAGGTCGGTGGGGCCCGCCTGGCCGGAGTCCTGCTGGATGAGGTCGCGCAGGGTGCGGGCGGCGAGGTTGGCGGTGGCGACGCCGGAGCCCACGTAGCCGCCGGCCCAGCCGAGGCCCGTGGAGCGGTCGAGGGTGACGGTGGCGCACCAGTCGCGGGGGACACCGAGTACGCCGGACCAGGCGTGGTCGATGCGGGTGCCTGCCGTGGTGGGGAAGAAGCGGACGAGCAGGTCGCGCAGGGCTTCGACGGTGGCGGGCTGGGTGCGGCCGTCGTTGTCCGTGGCGGAGCCGTAGCGGTAGGGGACGCCCCGGCCGCCGAGCGCGATGCGGTCGTCCGCGGTGCGCTGGGCGTACATGTAGGCGTGGGCCGTGTCGCCGAGGTTCTCGCGGCCTTCCCAGCCGATGGTGTCCCAGACGGACTTGGGCAGGGGCTCGGTGACGATCATGGAGGAGTTCATGGGGAGCCAGGTGCGCCTCTGGCCCTTGAGCGCGGAGGTGAAGCCTTCGGTGCAGCGCAGGATGTACGGGGCGCGGACCGTGCCGTAGGGGGTGACGGCGTGTTTGGGCTTGATCTCGGTGACGGGTGTGGATTCGTGGATCGTGACGCCGAGTGCCTCCACGGTGTCGGCGAGGCCCTTGACGAGTTTGGCGGGGTGCAGGCGTGCGCCGTGCGGGGTCCAGCTGGAGCCGACGGCTCCGGTGACACGGATGCGTTCGGCGGTTTCGCGGGCGCCGCGCAGGACGCGGTCGGTCTCGCCGAAGGCGATCTCGACGGAGTGGGAGTCCTTGAGGCGGGCGAGCTGGGCCGGGGTGCGGGCGATCTCGAGGACGCCGCCGTGGTGGATGTCGGCGTCGATGTTCTCGTCGGCGGCGGTGCGGATGACCTCGTCGACGGTCTCGTTCATGGCCTTCTGCAGGCGTACGGCGGCGTCGTGGCCGTGGCGCCGGGCGTAGCGGTCGCGGCCCGCGATGCCGTTGTAGAGCCAGCCGCCGTTGCGGCCGGAGGCGCCGTAGCCGCAGAACTTGGCTTCCAGGACGGTGATGTTGAGGAAGGGGACGGCCTTCTTGAGGTAGTAGGCGGTCCAGAGGCCGGTGTAGCCGCCGCCGACGATGCAGATGTCGGCGGTGGTGTCGCCGGGCAGGGGTTCGCGGGGGGCGGGGGTGCCCTCGTGCGTGTACCAGAATGAAATGCCGCCGTTGACGGTACTGACGGTGCTCATGTTTCCCCTGCTTGTCCGTGTGCAGCCGAGTCGCTGGAGGGACGTTACTGCGCGTGCGGGGGTTTCGTCGTGCGGGGTCCTCGGGCCGGGGCGCTGCCGGGGTTCCCGTGGGGAGTTGGAGGTGGCCTGCGGGGCGGCGGAGCGGGTCTTTAGGCTGCGTCCATGATTCGTATCGCTACCGCTGCCGATGTTCCTGTCATTCACGCGATGGTCCGTGAGCTCGCCGAGTACGAGAAGGCGCTGGACGAGGCGCAGGCCACCGAGGAGCAGTTGCGTGAGGCGCTGTTCGGGGAGCGGCCCGCCGCGTACGCCCACATCGCGGTGTCGGACGAGGACGGCGAGGTCGTCGGGTTCGCGCTGTGGTTCCTCAACTTCTCGACGTGGCGCGGGGTGCACGGCGTGTATCTGGAGGATCTGTACGTGCGTCCGGAGCGGCGCGGGGGCGGGCACGGGAAGGCGTTGCTCGCCCAGCTGGCGCGGATCTGTGTGGAGCGCGGGTACGGGCGCCTGGAGTGGTCGGTGCTGGACTGGAATGCCCCGTCCATCGCGTTCTACGAGTCGCTGGGCGCGCGTCCTCAGGACGAGTGGACGGTGTACCGGCTGACGGACGGGGCGCTGGCCGAGCTGGGCGCGTCCTGAGCGGATCCGATGCCGGGCCCCGGTCAGGGGATGAGGACGACCTTGCCCATCGTGCCGCGCGTCTCGAGGGCGCGGTGTGCGGCGGCCGCCTCGGCGAGCGGGTAGCGCTGGACGGTGGGGCGGAGGCGGCCGGCCGCGGCCTCGGCGAGGGCCAGGGTCTCCAGGACGCGCATTCCGCCGTCCTTCTGGATCATGGCGGGGCCGAGCACGTTCTGGGACGTGATGCCGCGTGCGGCGAGGTCCTCGTCGGTGAAGGCGAGGGGCCGGCCGTCGTGGAGTCCTTCTCCCGACCAGCCGAAGACGATGTGCTGTCCGCCGCTGCCGAGCAGGTCGACGGCGGCGCGGGCGGTGACTCCGCCGACGGAGTCGTACACGACGGTGGCGCGGCGGCCCAGGGTGTCGAGGTGCGTGCGGACCTGGCGGGGCCAGTCGGGGAGGGTGTAGTCGACGGCGAGGTCGGCGCCGTTCTCCTTGACGCGGGCGACCTTGGCGGGTCCGCCGGCGAGGCCGATGACGGTGGCGCCCGTGTTCTTGACGTGCTGGACGAGAAGGGTGCCGATGCCGCCGGCCGCGGCGGTGACGACGGCGACGGAGTCGGGGCCGAGTTCGGTGAACTGCAGGATGCCCAGGGTGGTGCGGCCGGTGCCGATCATGGCGACGGCTTCGGCCGCGTCGAGCCCTCCGGGGATCGGGTGGAGCTTGTCGGCGTCCACGACGGCGAGTTCGGCGTAGCCCCCGGGGGCCGTACCGAGGTGGGCGACGACGTGGCGGCCGAGCCAGGCGGGGTCGGTGCCCTCGCCGAGTGACTCGACGGTGCCCGCGACTTCGCGGCCGGGGATCGTGGGCAGTTCGGCGGGGGCCGGGTAGGGGCCGGTCATGCCTTCGCGCAGGGCGGTGTCGATGAGGTGCACGCCGGCTGCGGCGACGGCGATCCGGACCTGGCCGGGGGCGGGTACGGGGTCGTCGGTCAGTTCGTGGCGGAGGTTCTCGGCGGGGCCGAAGGCGTGGAGGCGGATGGCGTGCATGCGGGTTCCCCGGGGTGGTGGACGGTGGCTGACCGGTCCACCTTCCGACCTCAAGCGCCCTTGAGGTCAAGTCCTGCCGGGGTCTCCTGTGCCGGTTTTCCGAGGAGTGCCAGGGCCAGTACCGCCGCTTCGATGCCGCTGTTGAACGCGACTTCGCTGAGGAGCCCGGGGGCCGCGACCTGGTCGCCCGCGAGGAGGATTCCGTCGCCGCGGTCGACGGCGGGGCGGTCGCGCCAGGTGGTGCCGGGTCTGTCGACGGCCCCGGTGCGGCCGGCCGCGAGGGCCTCGCGCCGCCAGGTGGTGCGGTCGCGCCAGCCGGGGAAGCCGAGGTCGAGGAGTTCCTCGGCGCGGTGTACGGCGTCGGAGCGCGGGGTGCCGGGGGCGAGGGGAATCTGGGCCTGGATGAGCTGTTCGCCTGCGGGGGCGAGGGTGGGGTCCTGGGCAGTGAACCGTTCGATCCAGCCGGGGGCGTCGAGGTCGGAGATGATGAACGGGTCGCCGCGCCGGGTCCGCAGGGCCAGGTCGATCAGGGCGGTCCTGCCGCTGTCCCAGGTCAGGGTGGGGTCGTCCAGCAGGGTGCGGGCGGCGTCCAGGTGGGTGGCGACGATCACCGGACCGTTGCGTGCGAGGCCGGCGAGGGCGCCGGAGTCGATGCGCCGGGCCGTTTCGATGCGTACGCCGAGGTCCCAGGCGCGTGAGGCCATCCGTTCGACGAGCTGCGCCCAGCCGCCGATGGGGTAGTGGGCTTCGGGCGGCAGTGCGGTGGCGCGCCGGAGCCGTTCCTGCACGAAGGCGGCGGAGAGCGATCCGGGGTCGTGGTGGAAGAGCGCCACGCCCATGTAGTGCGCGGCCGCGCGGGCGCCCTCCTCGCCTGTCTGCCCGGTGGCCCAGGTGAGGAAGTCGGTGTCGACGGGGGCGCTGCGGCGGGCGAGGCGGAGCAGGGCGAGGGGCGGGGTCCTGCGCAGGGCGCCGCTGCGGCGGAAGAAGAAGCGGGTGCCATCGAGGGGCGGTACGGAGGCCAGCGGGCCGAGGAGTTTGCGCTTCTCGAGCCAGGTCCAGTGCGGTCCGCGGCGGTAGAGGGCGTGGGGGCCCTCGTTGGTGAGGTAGCGGCCCTCGGCGGTCCTGGCCCGTCCGCCGAGGGTGTGGTGGGCCTCGTGGAGGGTCACAGGGACGCGCGATTCGGCGGCGGTGATGGCCGCGGTGAGTCCTGCGAGGCCGCCGCCGACGATGTGGATGCGCTGCATGCTGGGTCTCCTTGCGGTGGGCGCTGCTGTGCAGGGGACGGTTCGGCGGGGCGGGTCTGTGACATCGGGCCGCGGGCGTTGTCGGTGGTGTGCGTCACGATGGGGTGCATGGCAGGCAGAGGCAACAGGAGCAGCAGGGGTGCGGGCGCGAAGGACACCGTGGCGGCGGCGCGGCGGCCGGAGGTCAGACTGCCTCCGCTCGTGGCGTACGAGGGGGAGGGGCTGGAGCCGGACGGGGACTACGACGGCGTGCGGTTCGAGCGCGTCGATCTGACGGACGCCTCGGGCCCCGGCGCGCGCTTCATGGACTGTGAGCTGCAGGATTGCGCCCTGGACCGTACGGAGCTGGTCCGGGCCCGGTTCATCGACTCGGTGCTGACGGGTGTACGGGGTGTGGGCACCGATCTCGCGGGGGCGTCGCTGCGGGATGTGGAGGTCGTGGACGCGCGGCTGGGCGGGGTGCAGCTGCACGGTGCGGTGCTGGAGCGCGTGCTGGTGCGGGGCGGGAAGATCGATTACCTGAATCTGCGCAAGGCACGGCTGAAGGACGTGGTGTTCGAGGGCTGTGTGCTGTCGGAGCCGGACTTCGGGGAGGCGCAGCTGGTGCGGGTGGAGTTCCGCGACTGTGTGCTGAAGCGGGCCGACTTCAGTGCCGTGCGGATGGAGTCGGTGGACCTGCGGACCGTTGCCGAGCTCGATATCGCACGGGGGGTGGAGCGGCTGGCGGGGGCGGTGATCAGCCCGTCCCAGCTGATGGAGCTCGCTCCGGCGTTCGCGGCGCAGATCGGGGTGCGGGTGGAGGCGTAGGGCCTCGGCCTCAGAGGCGGGGGAAGCGGGCCTGCAGGTCCCAGACGACGGGGTTGTCGGCGAGGCCTTCGTGCATGTCGGCCAGGTCGGCGATCAGGTCGTGCAGGAAGTCGCGGGCCTCGCGGCGCAGCAGGGAGTGGCTGAAGGTGAGCGGGGGCTCGTCGCCCGGCATCCAGTCGGCTTCGACGTCGACCCAGCCGAAGCGGCGCTCGAAGAGCATGCGGTCGGACGATTCGGTGAAGTCGAGCTCGGCGTACTGCTGCCGGTGCGAGCGGTTGCCGCGGGGGTCCCGGTCGATCTGTTCGACGATGTCGCAGAGGGCCCAGGCGAAGTCGAGTACGGGCACCCATCCCCAGGCTGTGGATACTTCGCGGTCCGCCTTGGTGTCCGCGAGGTAGACGTCGCCGGAGAAGAGGTCGTGCCGCAGGGCGCGGACGTCCGCCCGGCGGTAGTCGGTCTGCGGGGGGTCCGGGAAGCGCCGGGAGAGGGAGTAGCCGATGTCGAGCACGGTTCGATGGTGTCATGCCCGGTGACGTGCCCGGTCCGGCCTGTCCTCGCGCGCGAGGAAGCCCTCACGGCAGGAGCCGCTGCTCCTTGGCGACGGAGACGGCGCCCGCCCGGGTGTCGACGCCGAGTTTTTCGTAGATCCGGCCCAGGTGGGTCTTGACGGTGGCCTCGCTGATGAACAGGGCACGTGCGATGTCCCGGTTGCCGAGGCCCTGGGAGAGCTGGCCCAGGATGTCGAGTTCGCGTTCGGTCAGGGTGGGGCGGGGTTTGCGCATCTGGGCCATGACGCGGCTGGCGACGGGCGGGGACAGGGTGGTGCGGCCCTGTGCCGCCGAGCGGATCGCGGCGAACAGTTCCTCCGGGCGTTCGGCCTTGAGCAGATAGCCGGTGGCGCCCGCCTCGATGGCGCGGGTGATGTCGGCGTCCGTGTCGTACGTGGTGAGGACGAGGACGTGGGTGCCTCCCGTGCCGGCGATCCGGCGGGTGGCTTCGACGCCGTCGATGCCCGGGCCGAGCTGGAGGTCCATCAGGACGACGTCCGGGGTGAGCCGGGCGGCCAGGGCGACGGCTTCCTCGCCGCTGCCTGCCTCGCCGACGACCTCGATGTCCGGTTCGCTGCCGAGGAGAGCGAGGAGTCCGGCGCGTACGACGGCGTGGTCGTCGCAGAGGAGGATCCGTACGGCTGCGGTGTCGGGCGGCGTCATCGGGGGTCCTTTGGAGTGGGTGCGGTTTGGGTGGGCAGGGGGACGACGGCCGACAGGACCGTTCCCTCGCCCGGCGCCGACTCGATCGTGAGTGTGCCGCCGAGCTGCTGGACCCGGGCGCGCATGGCGGGCAGACCGTGGCCGCGCACGCCACCGGGCGGGCGGGGTGCCGGTTCGGCCGGGCGGAAGCCGCGGCCGTTGTCGGCGATGTCGAGGACGACACGGTCGTCGAGGTGGGTCAGGGTCAGCCCCGCGGCGGTCGCGTCGGCATGTTCGCTCACGTTGGCCAGTGCTCCCTGCGCGATCCGCAGCAGCGCCGACTGGACCCGGTCGGGCAGTGTGGCGAGCGGGGTGCCCTCCACATGGCAGCGGACGGCGATCCGGCCGTGCGACTGTGCCGTCTCGCGTGCGGCGAGGGCGTGCAGTGCCGCTTCGAGGCCGCCGCCCTCCGCCAGATCGGCGGGGGCCAGGTCGTGCACGAAGCGGCGGGCCTCGGCCAGGTTGCGTTCCGCGATGCCGGTCGCCGTCCGTACATGGCGGCGGGCGGCCGTCGGATCGGTGTCCCAGGAGCGGTCCGCCGCCTGGAGCAGCATCTGCTGGCTCGACAGTCCCTGGGCGAGGGTGTCGTGGATCTCCATGGAGAGCCGCTGGCGTTCGGCGAGGGTTCCCTCGCGGCGCTCGGTGGCGGCGAGCTCGCGCCGGGTGCGCAGCAGGTCGTCGATCAGCTCGCGCTGACGGGAGGCCAGTTCCTGCTGGAGTACGGCCTGGCGCTGCATATGGACGAAGACGGCGGTGGCGACGGCCGCCACGGCGGGCGGGGCCAGCACCAGATTCGGGTCGAAGCCGTCCGCCAGCCGCAGTTGCGCGCCGACGACGAACGCGGTGAGCAGGGCGACCAGGGCCAGTGCGGCGCGGGGCGGCAGGATCCGCAGCCCGGTGTAGAAGAGCGGTACCGCGCACCATGCGAAGCTCGGCGCGAGCAGGACCAGCACCATCCAGACGACGACGAGGACGCCGAGCCGGATCAGCCGTCGGGACGTGGGCCGGGAGCCGAGCACCGGGCCCAGGACGTAGAGCACGGCGAGGGTCACCGACAGCGCGATGATCCACGGGGTGCGGGTCTCGCCGGGGTGGCGCATCAGGAAGCGGGCGAGCGAGGCGCCGAGCAGCAGGAAGAACGCGGCGTGCGTGAGGAGGGCCAGCCACCGGGCATCGGGGTCGGCGGCCCGTTCGGCGGTCCGGTCCGCAGCCGGGCGGGTTTCCAGGGGGTCCTGGCCGGGCCCGGGGGACAGGTCCGCGGCGGGTACCGGCTCGCTTCGGTCCTGCACCTCGTACCTCGCGCTCCCTGCCGATGACCCCGTACGACCGATGACCCGGGCGCCGACCCGTGCCGGCCTGCGCGGATATCCCCATGGTGACCCCGGCGGGCTACAGCCGCATCAACCGATCGGCTGATGGGGCCGTCGGCCGACCTGCGTGCGGCGTCGAGCCGGTACGCCGACCGTACGGGCCCGGATCCGGCCGGAGGATCGATACCGGAGCAGGCACAAGGCCGAGCCGAATCACCGAGGAGCCCACGATGAAGAAGATGTCTCTGCGTACCCGCGTCCTGACCGGTGCCGTTGCCGCCGCCGCCCTGAGCGCCGGAACCTTCGGCGCGATGTCCGCGAACGCGTCCGCCCCGGCCGCCGCGCCCGCCGCCGCGGTCAAGGCCGACACCGCCGACCGGAACCTCCAGCAGTCCACCCACCTGACCGTGGCCGCCGCGACGAAGGCCGCCCAGGCCACCCTCGACGCCGCGAAGAAGGAGAACCAGCGGGTCTCGGTCGCCGTGGTCGACCGCAACGGCAACACCCTGGTGACGCTGCGCGGCGACGGCGCGGGCCCGCAGTCCCCCGAGTCCGCCGTGAAGAAGGCGTTCACCGCCGTGTCCTGGAACGCCCCCACCTCCGAGCTGACCGAGCGCCTGGAGCAGGCCCCGAACCTGAAGGACATCCCCGGCACACTGTTCCTGGCGGGCGGCGCACCCGTACAGGTCAAGGGCGCCCCCGTGGCGGGCATCGGCGTGGCCGGGGCCCCGAGCGGTGACCTCGACGAGAAGTTCGCCGCCGCAGGCGTCGCGGCCCTGGCGAAGTAGCCGCCGCCCCCGTTCCCGTACGTCGCAAGGAGAAGCAGATGAACGCCGTCGACCACCGGCTGCTCGACACCGCCCGTACCGGCGACACCGAAGGAGTGCGGGCCGCGCTCGCGGAGGGGGCCCGTGTCGAGGCCCGCGACGAGGAGCTGCGTACCCCGCTGCTCCTGGCGGCTCTCGGTGACCATGTCGACGCGGCGCGGCTGCTGGTCGAGGCGGGCGCCTCCCCCGACGCGCAGGACAGCCGCGAGGACAGCCCCTGGCTGGTCACCGGGGTCACCGGCAGCGTGGCGATGCTGCATGTCCTGCTGCCGGCGGGCCCCGATCTGACCCTCCGCAACCGGTTCGGCGGCATCTCGCTGATCCCGGCGAGCGAGCGCGGACATGTCGCCTACGTGCGGGAGGTGCTCCGTGCCACCGACATCGACGTCGACCACGTCAACCGGCTGGGCTGGACGGCCCTGCTGGAGGCCGTGATCCTCGGCGACGGCGGACGGGCGCACCAGGAGATCGTCGAGGTGCTGCTGGCGGCGGGCGCGACGCCGGGGCTGCCGGACGGCGACGGGGTCACCGCGCTGGAGCACGCCGAGCGTCGCGGCTTCACGGAGATGGTGGCGCTGCTCCGGGACGCGCACGGCACCGGGAACTCCCGGTGAGCGTCCGCAGGGCGGTGCCTGCGGTGGCTGCCGCCCTGCTGCTCGCGGGCTGTGCGACGGGCAACCGGACCTCCGCGGACGCGCCTCTGCCCACGCCCGTAGCGGAAGCGGGTACGGCGCGGAGCGCCTTGCCCGGGGCGCGGGAGCGCGCACCTCACGGGACCCTCCTCGTCGCCGACTTCGGCGGTGACACCGTGACGTTCGTCGATCCGGGTCCGGGCCGGGACGCGGGCCCTCTCGGGTCGGTGGAGGTCGGCACCGCTCCGTACGGCCTGACCGTCGGCGAGGACGGCCGGGCCTGGGTGGCGACCGCCGAGGGGGTCGCGGTCGTCGACACGGCGACGCGGACCCGTCTCGCCGTCATCCCGTACGCAACGGAATCGGGCCCGGTCACGACAGGTGAGTACCGGGGCGGTGGCATGGGCATCGCCCTCGCGCCCGACGGCGCGCACGTCTACGTCGGCGTCAACGTCCCCGGCGGTAACGGGGTGCTGGAGGTCATCGACACCGCGACCCGCAAGGTCACCGCCACCGCCCCGGTCGGCCGCCGGCCCTTCGACGTGGACGTCTCGGCCGACGGCCGCGAGGTGTACGCCACCGGCCACGACTCGTTCGACGTGACGGCCGTCGGTACCCGCACCCTGGAGCCGCGGCGCATGGAGGTCGCCCCGTACGGCACCGAGGGAGGCCTCGGTTCGTGGCTGAAGCCGCACTACGCCGTGGTGCGCCCGTCGGACGGAAAGCTGCTGCTGCCGTTCGAGGGCGAGCGGCTCGCTGTTCTCGATCCGCGTACCGGCAAGGTCCGGACCGAGCGCATGACCGCCGACACGCACCAGCACGGCGCGGCTCTCACCCCCGACGGGACCCTTCTCGTCGTCGGTACCGGCCCGATCGCCGCGGACGACGAGGAAGCGTCCCTCACCGTCCGGACTCCCGACGGCAGGGAACGCACCGTCGCCCTGGACGGGCCGCACGAGGATGTGGCCGTGTCGCGGGACGGCCGCACGGCGTACGTGACCGGCGGCTTCACCCGTGACGGCTACTGGAACGGCATCACGGTCGTCGACCTGGCCGGGGACGGGGCCGGAAAGCCGTTCAGGATCGGCGCGGGCGAACGCCCCCTGGGCATCGCCGTCCTCTGAGCCGCCGTTCCACGAAATCAACCCGACATTCCACACATAGGATCACCGGTGTGGATCAGCGAACCCCGGTACGGAGTGCGGCGCCCGCCACCCTGCTGCTCGCCCTCCTGACCCTCGCCACCGCCTGCACGACGGACACCGGCGGGGTGCGGGGCACACCCGGCGCGGCCGGGCTGCGCGACCCGTACTTCCCCAGGCTCGGCAACGGCGGCTACGACGTGACGCACTACGACCTGACCCTGGCCGTCGACGCGGGCTCGGGCCGGCTGCGCGGTACGGCGGAGATCACCGCCCGTGCGACCCAGGACCTCAGCGCGTTCAACCTGGATCTGGCGGGGCTCGACGTCGGGTCGGTGACCGTCGAAGGAAGGCCGGCGGCGGTGAACCGGGCGGGCAGCGAACTGACGTTGCGTCCGGACAGCGAGGTCGAGGACCGCCTGCGCAGGGGCAGGACGTTCCGTACCGTCGTCCGCTACTCCGGCGCCCCTCGGACGTTCAGCGATGGCGACGGGGCGAAGGAGGGCTGGGTGCGGACCGGGCGCGGGTCGGTCGCGCTCGGTGAGCCGACCGGCTCCATGGCCTGGTTCCCCGGGAACCACCACCCGAGCGACAAGGCCTCGTACGACATCAGGGTCACCGTGCCCGAGGGGTGGAGTGCTGTCTCCAACGGCGAACTGGCGTCCCGGCGTACGGCAGGGAGGCGCACCACGTTCCACTGGAGCACCCGTGAACCCATGGCGAGCTATCTCGCGACCGTCGCGGTCGGCCGCTACGCGGTGAAGGAGTCGGCCACCGGGGACGGCATGCCGGTGGTCACCGCCGTCGACCCGGCGGCGGTGGGTGCGAGCGCCGCTGTGCTCGCCCGGATCCCGGAGGTCCTCCGGTGGGCGGAGCGGACGTTCGGCCCGTATCCGTTCGCCTCGGCCGGGGCGATCGTCGGGCTGAGCAAGGACTCCGACTACGCGCTGGAGACCCAGAACCGGCCGTTCTTCCCCGGCCCGCCCGACATCGGGCTGCTCGTCCACGAGCTGGCCCACCAGTGGTTCGGAAACTCGGTGACGCCGGAGAGCTGGCAGGACATGTGGCTCAACGAGGGCTTCGCGACGTACGCGGAGTGGCTCTGGAACGAGGAGCACGAGGGCGTTCCCGTCCGGGACAGCTTCGACGCGGCGTACGAGAACGACGCGAACTGGGCCTTCCCGCCGGGCGATCCGCCGTCCGCCGCGGAACTGTCCGGGCCTCCGGTGTACGGGCGCGGCGCGATGGTCGTCCACCGGATCCGGCAGCGGATGGGCGACGACGAAGCCTTCTTCGGTCTCGTCAGGGGCTGGCTGAAGGCCCACCGGCACGGCAACGCGTCGACGGAGGACTTCACCGCGTACGTGGAGAAGGAGTCCGGCCTGGATCTGTCGGGGGTGTGGGACACCTGGCTCAACGGCAGGAGCCGGCCCGCCCCAGGCTGACCGGCTCCCGTGTCGTCGGATCGGGTTACTTCACGTTGACTCCGGTCCAGGCGGCGTCGACGGCCGCGAGTTCGGCGCTGTCCGCCCCGAACAGGTCGGTCGCGGCCTTCTGTGTCGCGACGCGGGCGCCCGCGTAGTCGGTGGTCGAGGTCATGTAGACGGAGAGGGCCTTGTACCAGATCTGGTAGGCCTTCTGGCGGCCGATGCCGGTGACCGTGGAGCCGTCGGAGGTCGGCGAGTCGTAGTCGACGCCGTTGATGGTCTTCGCGCCGCTGCCCTCGGCCAGCAGGTAGAAGAAGTGGTTGGCGACGCCGGAGGAGTAGTGGACGTCCAGGTCGCCGACGCCGGAGTCCCAGTAGTCGGCCGAGCCGCCGTCCTTGCTGGGCTTGTCCATGTAGCGCAGGGGGGTGCCGTCGCCGTTGATGTCGATCTTCTCGCCGATGAGGTAGTCCCCGGCGTCGGTGCTGTTGTCCGCGAAGAACTCGACGGAGGTG
Source organism: Streptomyces sp. NPDC056452 (assembly GCF_042796085.1). Taxonomy (NCBI): domain Bacteria; kingdom Bacillati; phylum Actinomycetota; class Actinomycetes; order Kitasatosporales; family Streptomycetaceae; genus Streptomyces; species Streptomyces sp. NPDC056452. Next base: position 19,191 of record NZ_JBHTRI010000038.1, on the reverse strand, counting down.
CCGAAGATGTCGCTGGTCGCCTCGTTGAGCCCGCCGGACTCGCCGGAGTAGTCGAGGTTGGCGGTGGCGGCGGTGAGGCCGTGGCTCATCTCGTGGCCGGCGACGTCGATCGCGGTGAGGGCGCTCTTGTTGTCGGCCCCGTCGCCGTACGTCATGCAGAAGCAGCTGTCGTCCCAGAACGCGTTGACGTACGCGTTGCCGTAGTGGACCCGGGAGTACGCGGCCTTGCCGTCGCCGGCTATGCCGGAGCGCCCCAGCTCGGACTTGTAGAAGTCCCAGGTCGCCGCGGCGCCGTAGTGGGCGTCGACCGCCGCGGTCTGGCGGTCGTTGCCGGTGCCGTCGCCCCAGGTGTCGTCGGCGTCGGTGACGAGGTCCCCGGTGCCGCTGCTGCCCTGGTTGAGGTCGTACGTCTTGTGGCCGCCGCGGTCGCCGTCGGTGAGCTCGAAGCCCGAGCCGCCCGGTGTGGTCGTCAGGGTGACCTGGCCGCTGTACTGGCTGTTGCCGGTGCCGGTCTCGACGGCCTCGTAGCTGTGCAGCTTCTTGCCGGTGGTGGCGTCCGTGATGGTGTGGACCCTGCTGGGTGTGCCGTCCTTCTGCACACCGGACCTGACCGTCTCGAAGGCGAGGACGGGCTTGCCGCTGCCCGCCCAGACGACCTTGCGCGCGCTTGCCGCCGACTTCACCTTCGGCTGGGTCGAGGGCACGGCTATGCGGGCCTCGGTGGCCTTGTCCACGCCCTTGGAGGTGCCGTCGGACGCGGTGTGGGTGACGAGGTCGCCGCCGAGGACCGGGAGCCCGGCGTAGGTGCGCTCGTAGCGGGTGTGCACGGTGCCGCGGGCGTCCTTGATCACGTCACGGACGATCAGTTTCTCCTGGCTGCCGAGGCCGAGGGACTCGGCGGCCGCGGTGGCGTCGGTCTGCGCGGCGCGGATGGCCGAGCTGCGCTGCGAGGCGGTGTTCACGCCGAGTGCGGCGGCGGGCGCCGTACGGGTGGAAGAGGCGGTGTCGTCGGGGGTGTTGGGGCCGGCCGTGGCCGAACCGGTCTGCACTCCGACGACGACCATCGCGGCAACTGCGGTCAGGGCAGCGGCGCGACGGGTGTTCATGTGGGGGGTCATGCCTTCTCCGTTGCTCGTTCCTGTGGGGGTTACGAGCGGAGAGCGTGCCATCGAATGGACGACTTTGACCGTGTGCCGACAATTGCCTCACAAGTTTTTGACCAGTTCTTGTCCGACTGGAGCGGGCTGGTGTCCGCTATGCGGCGGGGTGGTGGACCTCGGGACGTCATGACGCACGGGAGCCCCCGGCCGAGGATTCGGCCGGGGGCTCCCGTGTACGGGCGTTCTACGTCAGAGGTTGACGCCGAAGTCCTGGGCGATGCCGCGCAGGCCCGACGCGTAGCCCTGGCCCACCGCGCGGAACTTCCACTCCGCGCCGTTGCGGTAGAGCTCGCCGAAGACCATGGCGGTCTCGGTGGCGGCGTCCTCGCTCAGGTCGTAGCGGGCGAGCTCGGTGCCGCCGGCCTGGTTGATGATGCGGATGAACGCGTTGCGGACCTGGCCGAAGTTCTGGCTGCGGGTCTCGGCGTCGTAGATGGAGACCGGGAAGACGATCTTGTCGATGTCCGCCGGGAGGCCGGCCAGGTTGACGTTGATCTGCTCGTCGTCACCCTCGCCCTGGCCCGTGACGTTGTCACCGGTGTGGACGATGGTCTGGTCCGGCGTCGCCTTGTTGTTGAAGAAGACGAAGTGGCCGTCGGAGAAGACCTTGCCGGCGGTGTTGACCGCGATCGCCGAGGCGTCGAGGTCGAAGTCGGTGCCGGTGGTGGTGCGGACGTCCCAGCCGAGGCCGACCGTGACGGCGGTCAGGCCCGGTGCCTCCTTGGTGAGGGAGACGTTGCCGCCCTTGGACAGGCTTACTGCCATGGGAAGTCCCTTTCCTTCGTCGTGTGCGGGCTTCGTGCCATCACGAAAGCTACCGTCACACGTCATAACGCAGGCAATAGACCACGAGGTTCCTGCTCGCTTTACTTTCTTTGCCGAACTTCTGGCCGAACGCCCGCAAAAGAAGGTGACGAACAGGCTGTGGGCCAGGGAACATGGGTGTCATGTCCGGGCCCTATGTCATCCGCGGTTCGGTCTCCCTGCCGGAGGCCGAGCTCATGTGGCGTTTCTCGCGGTCCTCGGGGCCCGGCGGGCAGCACGTCAACACCAGCGACACGCAGGTGGAGCTCCGCTTCGACCTCGCGGCGACCGAGGCGCTCCCCGAGGTGTGGAAGGCGCGGGCGCTGGAACGGCTGGCCGGCAAGCTGGTGGGCGGGGTCGTGGCGGTACGCGCCTCCGAGCACCGCTCCCAGTGGCGCAACCGCGAAACGGCCGCCGTGCGGCTCGCCGCGCTCCTGGCGGAGGCCACGGCGCCGCCGCCGAGGCCGCGCCTCAAGAAGAAGATCCCGCGGGGCATCAACGAGCGCCGGCTGCGCGAGAAGAAGCAGCGCGGCGACACGAAACGGGGCCGCTCCGGCCGCGACTGGTGATCGCCGCGTCCCGCCGTGCCGGTCAGCCCAGTCGGCGGTAGCGGCCCTTGAAGTACGCGAGCGGTTCGCCGTCCGTGTTCGGCAGTCCGGCCGTGAGCACCCGGCCGATCACGAGCGTGTGGTCGCCTGCCGGAACCCGCTGCTCCGTACGGCACTCCAGCGTCGCCAGCGCTCCTTCGACGAGCGGCGCACCCGTCACCTCTCCCCGTAGGTACGGGATGTCCGCGAACAGCAGCCGGTCGCTGATCCGGCCCTTCATGGCGAACCGGCCGGCGATCTGCCGCTGGCTCTCCGCGAGCACCGACACCGCCCACAGCGGCTGTTCGGCCAACAGGTCGTCCATCCGCGAGTCGTTGCGCAGGCTCACCATCACCAGCGGCGGATCCAGCGAGACCGAGACGAACGCGGTCGCCGTCATCCCCACGTCCTCGCCGCGGCCGTGCTCGTCGAGCGGCGGTTCCTGGGCGGTGATCAGCACCACGCCGGCGGCCAGTCGGGCCAGGGCGGCGCGGAATTCGTCGTTGCTCACCCCCTCAGCATGGGGGACGGCTTCGGAGCGCGGGGCGGGGGGAGTCTTCTGCAGCACATCCGGCACGCTAGTGCCGTACGGTGCGCGGTCGCATCGGTCCAGGGGACCAGCCGGGTCCTAGGACTCCCGGACCACCGGACCTGTCCCGGCCCGGGCGCCGCCGGCGGCGCTGCGGATTTGCGTTCAGGAAGGGACAGGAGCCCCCTGGGGGTGCGATCGTGGTCCTTTTATCATTCTGTTGTGACTTGAGTCACAGAGAGCAATATTTGTTGACCCTGTGTACCGGGTGCACAGCTCACTGTGATTCAGTGGCCGTGACACTGCAACAAGTACGTCGATATGAAACCTGGAGTTGCTGTCGAGGTCTCGGGGAGTGCGAGCAATGGAGGCCGAGTCGGAGCCGTACGTCCGCCTTGCGACCATGCGGCAGCTGCACCAGGCCGTCGCTGATCTCAATACGGCGCGGAGTCTGGCGGACACGCTGCAGACCGTGGCCGACGGCATCGTCGCCGGCCTCGGCTACGAACTGGGCTGTGTGAACCTCGTCCGGCCCGACGGCGATCTCGTCGTCGCCGCCTTCGCCGGCAACGCCGCCGCAGAAGCCCTGATCACCGGCCGTGTCGGCTCCCGGGACTCCTGGGAGCGCAGGCTGTCCATGGGCGAGGCCTGGGACGGACTCCGGTTCATACCGCACACCGAGGGCTGGGTCCTCCTCGACGACGACGTACCGCAGTGGCACACCGAGGGCCCCGAGCCCCGCTTCGAGGACGAGTGGCACCCCCTGGACCGCCTCTACGCCCCCATGTACGCCTCCGGCGGCGGACTGGACCTCCTGGGCGTCATCTCCGTCGACCGGCCCCGCAACGGCCGCCGGCCCGGAGCATGGGGCCGCGAGGCCCTCCAGATGTACGCGTCCCAGGCCGCCATTGCGATCAGCAACGCCCGGCTCCGAGCAAACATGCAGCGCGCCCTGGTCAGGCTCGAACGGGAACAGCAGGCGCTGCGGGCCAGCGAGGAATCCTTCCGCCAGGCGTTCGAGTACGCACCGAGCGGCATGGCCATCGCCGAGATGGGCGGTGACCAGCACGGCAGGCTGCTGCGCACCAACGACGCGCTCTGCCGCCTCCTGGGCCGCCCCGCCTCCGTACTGCGCCGCTACTCCTTCGCCGACCTCGTCCACCCCGAGGACATCGGCACCCTCCTGCGGACCTCCGCCGAGGGCGGGCGAGCGGAGCTGCGGCTCAGCCGCAGGGACGGCACCTACCTCTGGGTCTCCCTGCGCAACTCGGTCGTCGCCGACACCGCCGACGGCCCGCGCTTCCTGCTCACCCACGTCGAGGACATCGAGGAGCGCAAGCGCAACGAGCTGAATCTCGCGCACCGCGCCTCGCACGACGCCCTCACCGGCCTGCCCAACAGCGCCGAGCTGCGCTCCCGGCTGAGTGCCCGGCTCTGTGAGAGGCCCCACTCGGTCGCCTCGACCGCGATCGAGGCACTGGACGCGGCGTACGGGGACGTCGAGGCCTCCCGTACGCACGGCTACCGCCCCGACGGGTACGAGGGCGATGTGGCGGTCGGCGGCGGCCCGTACGACCACCACGTGCACACGGTGGCGCCCGACATGGAGCGCGACGACGGGGCGAAGGGCCTCGCGGTGCTCTTCTGCGACCTCGACGGCTTCAAGTCGATCAACGACCGTTTCGGACATCACACGGGTGACGCGGTTCTCATCGAGGTGGCACGGCGGCTCACCACCTGCGTACGGGACGGGGACACGGTCGCCCGGCTCGGGGGTGACGAATTCGTCGTCCTCGCGGACGGCCTGGGGGCTGCAGATGCCGCAGATCTGGCCGTACGCTTGCGTAACGCCATCATTCCGCCCATCCGGGTGGACGGCCGGGCAGTCAGGGTCGGGGCGAGTTTCGGTATCGGCTGGGCCGAGTGCGGCATGACCGTGGAAGAGGTCCTGCGCTCCGCCGACCAGCGGATGTATGTGGAAAAGCGGTCCCGATCGAAGGTTCACCGCCGAGCCGGCTGACGTTCACGCCCCGGCAGTCCCCTTACCCCGCCCCGGTTTCCCGGTCGGTCGAGGGCAATTCGGCGCGTGCTCCGTTCGGGGTAGGCTCGGCCGGTCGGCGACGGCTGGCGACATGGTGAGGAGTGACCCAGGGATGACGGCCGGGAACAACGGCGCGAGCAAGCCCGAGGACGACGATCCGTTCGGCTACCTGTACGAGGACGGCCGGGCAGCAGGCGCCCAGCCGCCCGGTCAGGGTGGTCAGGGTGGCTACGGCTACCCCGGACCGGCCGCACAGCCCGGCGTGCCCAGAACCTCGTACAACCAGGTGCGGACCGTCGGCGAGCGACAGTACGGGCAGGTTCCGCCGCAGCAGGCGTACGGCCAGCAGGCCCCGCAGCAGTACGGGCAGCAGCCTCCGCAGCAGTACGGGCAGCCGAGCGCGCAGTACGCGGCCCCCGAGACCTACCCGGGTGGCGCGGGCTCCTCGCAGGTCCCGCCGCACGGCGGTGGCCGGGGCTCGGGTCCGGGCCGGGGCGGCCCCAACACCAAGGCGCTGCTGATCGCGGCGGTCGCCGTGGTCGCGGTCGTGCTCATCGGCATCGGCGCCGCCCTGATGACGGGCGACGACGACAAGAAGGACCAGGCCGGCACGTCGGCGGGTCCGGCCGGTGAGGTCGAGGAGTCCCCGAAGACCGAGGACTCCGCGAAGCCCTCGCAGGAGCCCGTCGAGCTGCCCAAGCAGGACGCGGCGACGCTGTCCCTCGGCGGCACGGCCGCCCTGGACAACACGGTCAAGGGCGCCAAGGGTGCGAACGGCCAGTACATCAGCCTCAACGAGGTCGGCCGGTCGGCCACCTGGACGGTCGATGTGCCCGAGAGCGGCCCGTACACGCTCTATGTGACGTACGGGGTGCCGGGCAAGGACGCCAAGACCTCGCTCACGGTCAACGCCGAGCAGCCCCGCTCCATCAACATGAAGAACTTCGCGAAGGCGGCGGAGGGCGACCTGGAGAAGGGCTGGACGACCACGTACGCGTGGGTGCAGCTCAACAAGGGGTCGAACACGCTCATGCTGTCGTGCCGTGAGGGCGACCAGTGCGATGCCAACCTCGACCAGCTGTCGCTGAAGTCGGGTCACATCAAGTAGGCCCGTTCAGCAGAACCACCACCGTCCCGGTCATCGCCTCGCGAGCCGGGACGCGGTGTTTTCCGGGTGGTTCGGGGTTCAGGCGGCGGGCGCGTGCCGCTCGACCGTGACGCGGGGCAGCAGGTCCTCGTACGCCGCGCGGTCGAACTCACCGGCCGCCGGGGCCAGTACGGTCGCCGTCGACAGGGCGACCGCCCTCGCCAGCCGGTCCGGCCAGCTCAGTCCGTCCGCGAGGCCGGACAGCAGTCCGGCGACGGCGGAGTCGCCGGCACCCGTCGGATTGCCGCGCACGGCGGACGGGGGTGCGGCCTGCCAGGTGCCCTCGGGGGTGACGGCGAGCAGGCCGTCCGCACCCAGTGACGCGACGACCCCGGCCGCGCCGCGGCGGCGGGCGTCATGCGTCGCGCGCAGGGGTTCGCGTGCGCCGGTGAGCTGGGCGAGCTCGTCGGCGTTCGGCTTGATGAGGTCGGGCCGGGCCGCGATGCCGCGGCGCAGCGGCTCACCGCCGGTGTCCAGGAGGACGGGGACGCCGGCGCCGCGGGCGAGGCGGACCAGTTCGGCGTACGCGCCGACGTGTATGCCGGGCGGCAGGCTGCCGCAGAGGGCGACCGCCTGCGCTCCCGGGAGCAGTTCCCCGTACGTCCGCAGGAAGGCGGTCCACTCGTCGGCGCCTATGTGCGGTCCGGGCTCGTTGAGCTGGGTGGTGTCGCCGGTGGAGAGGTCGACCAGGGCGAGGGTGCGGCGGGTGTTCCCGGAGATGGTGACGAGCGCGTCGGTGGGGCGGTGGGGGAGTGCCGCGAGCAGGTCGCGCAGGACGGCTCCGGTGGTGCCTCCGGCGAAGCCCGTGACCACCGTTTCGTGTCCCAGTGCGGAGAGCACCCGGGCCACGTTGAGGCCCTTGCCGCCAGGGCGTTCGGACATCTCGCCGATGCGGTGGCTGGTGTGCGGGACGAGGGCGGGGACGGTGGACGTGAGGTCGAGCGCCGTGTTCAGCGTGACGGTCAGTATCACCTGTACCGGCCCCCGGTTCCTTGGTCGTTCGTCCCTGCGCGCCGTCTCCTCCGCGGCGCCGTCCCGGCGATCATGTCAAAGAGACGGCGGCCGTCCCAGACCTCCGGGCCAACCGCCGTCTCTTCGTTACGTGTTCAACAGGGCGTCAACAGGGGACGTCCTCGGGGACACCCTCTCGGGCGCACTCGTGGCTGCCTTCATCCGAGAGGGGGCTCGACGATCCACTCGCCCCTGCGCATGACGCCCTTGAGCGCGAAGTCCGCGTCCAGGACCACGAGGTCGGCGTCCTTGCCCGGGTCGAGCGAGCCGACCCTGTCGTACAGGCCGAGCAGACGTGCCGGGTTGGCGGAGATGGAGCGCACGACGTCCTCGACGGGGATCCTGTCGACGGTGACGGCCCTGCGGAACGCCGTGTCCAGGGTCAGCGTGGAGCCCGCGATCGAGCCGCCCTCCACCAGGCGTGCGACACCGTCCTTGACCTCGACGGCGAGCGGGCCGAGCACGTAGCGGCCGTCGCCGACGCCTGCCGCGTCCATGGCGTCCGTGATCAGGGCGACCCGGTCGGCGCCCGCGCGGTGGTAGGCGAGCTCCAGGGCGGCGGGGTGCAGATGCGTACCGTCGTTGATCAGCTCGACGGTGATCCGCTCGTCCTCCAGGAGGGCGGCGATCGGACCCGGTGCGCGGTGGCCGAGCGCCGGCATCGCGTTGAAGAGGTGCGTGGCGACGGTGGCGCCCGCGTCGATCGCCTCGACGGTCTGCTCGTACGTCGCGTCCGTGTGCCCGATGGCGGCGATGACCCCGTGCTCGGCGAGCAGCCGTACGGATTCGATGCCGCCCGGCAGTTCGGTGGCGAGGGTGACCATCTTGGCCGTGCCGCGTGCCGCGTCGAGCAGCTTGCGGACCTCGGCCGGGTCGGGGTGGCGGAGCAGCTCCTCGCTGTGGGCGCCCTTGCGGCAGGGGGCGATGAAGGGCCCCTCGAAGTGGATGCCGGCGAGCTCGCCCTGCTCCACCAGCTCGGAGAGCATGCCGGCCTGTCGGGCCAGGAAGTCCATGTCGCCGGTGACCGTGGAGGCGACGACGGTCGTGGTGCCGTGCTCGCGGTGGGTGCGCGCTCCCGTCAGGGCGTCCTCGGCGGTGCCGGTGGCGAAGGACGCGCCGCCGCCGCCGTGGTTGTGCATGTCCACGAAACCGGGGACCACCCAGTGGCCCGAAAGGTCGACGGTCCGGGCGCCCTCCGGCGTACTGCCGGCGATCCGGGTGCCCTCGACGATCACCCGGCCGTCCTCGACCGTGCCGGTGGGAAGCACCACCCGGGCACCTGCGAGAACTGTGCTGTCTGCGCGTCCGGCCATCAGGCGGATACCTCCGTGGAGAGAAGATCCCAGGCGAGCAGCCCTGCGCCCAGGCATCCGGCGGTGTCCCCGAGGGCCGCCGGGACGATGTGAGGCAGCTTCTGGAACGTGACGCGTTCCTCGACAGCCGCACGCAGTGGTGTGAACAAGGTTTCCCCCGCCTCGGCCAGACCGCCACCGATGATGAGCGTGCGGGGGTCCAGCAGGGTCAGCGCGGTGACCAGTCCGGCGGCGAGCGCGTCGACGGCGTTCTGCCACACGCGCTGTGCGGCGGGATCGCCCGACTCCACCGCTTTCGCGCAGTCCGCGGCGTCGGCGTCCGGGTCCCCGGACGCGGCGGCCCAGGCCCGGGTCACCGCGGATGCGGAGGCCAGGGTCTCCAGACAGCCGCGCTGGCCGCAGTTGCAGTCCGGGCCGTCCGGCCGGACCACGATGTGGCCGATCTCGCCCGCGTATCCGTGGGCACCCGCCTCGATGGTGCCCGCGATGCCGATGGCCCCGGCGATGCCGGTGCCCAGCGGCACGAACAGGAAGCGGTCCGCGCCCTTGCCCGCGCCGATCCGGCCCTCGGCGAGGCCGCCGGCCCTGACGTCGTGACCGAGCGCGACGGGCAGGCCGCCGAGCCGCTCGCCGAGCAGTTTCCGCAGCGGCATGTCCCGCCAGCCCAGGTTGGCGGAGTAGACCGCGATCCCGCGCTCGGCGTCGACGATCCCGGGCACGGCGACCCCGACGGCGACGGCGGGCGTACCGAACCGCTCCTCGCCGTGCGCGCGCAGTTCCGCCGCGAACCCGAGAATGGTCTCGACCACTGCCTCGGTCCCGCGCTCGCGGCCGGTGGCCCGGCGCGCCTCGTGGAGCAGGGTGCCGTCGGCCCCGACCAGTGCGGCCTTCATTCCTGTGCCGCCCACATCGAGGGCGATGACGTGTCTCACGGGAGACAGTTTCGCCCGGCGACCCCTAAAAGGTCTAGTCCACTATCGTGGTTTGTTGACCATCCATACAAAATGACCTGTGTGCGCACCCGTCCGTCCCCCCTCCGACCGGCCCAGACGGGTCGGATAGATTGCCGAATCGATACTCCGGTGGTGTAGACCTCCGCAGTGGACGTGAGGCAGGATCGCGGCTCATCGCCGGATCGGTCATCGGTGCGAACCCCAGAGGGATGGACAGGTCTGTGCAGCGGCGCTTGGTGGGTCTGACCGCGGCGGTGGCCGCACTCGGCATGACGGCAACGTTGTCCGGCTGCGGCACGGAGAGCGGTTCGGGGGAGGTCACCCTGAAGTTCGTCGCGGCCGACTACGGCACGGGCGCGGAGAACAGCTCCGAGAAGTACTGGGACGACGTCGCCGGGAAGTTCGAGAAGGCCAACCCCGGCATCAAGGTCGACGTCAACGTCCTCTCCTGGAAGGACGTCGACCGCGAGGTCGCCGCCATGGTGAAGGCCGGCGACGCCCCCGACATCGCGCAGATCGGCGCGTACGCCGACTACGCCAGCGCGGGCAAGCTGTACAACGCCGACGAGATGCTCGCCATCCGCACCTCGGCCAACTTCCTTCCCTCGCTCAGCGACGCGGGCAAGGTCGACGGAGAGCTGTACGGTCTGCCGTTCGTGGCCAGCACCCGGCTGCTCTTCTACAACAAGGAGCTGTTCGCGAAGGCGGGCATCGACGCCCCGCAGACCTGGGACGACATCCAGAGCGATGCCGCCGCGCTCAAGCAGCGCGACGTGAACTACCCCTTCGCCCTGCCGCTCGGCCCCGAGGAGTCCCAGGCCGAGACCATGATGTGGATGCTCAGCGGCGGCGGCGGCTACACCGACGACGTCGGTTCGTACAGCATCGACTCCCCGCAGAACATCGCCACCTTCCAGTGGCTGAAGAACAACCTCGTCGGCAAGGGCCTCACCGGCCCCGTCGCCCCCGGCAAGCTCGACCGGGCCACGGCCTTCGACGCCTTCACCAAGGGCCAGGTCGGGATGCTCAACGGGCACCCGACGCTGATGCAGGAGGCCGAGAAGAAGGGCATCGACGTCGGCATGGTCCCGCTGCCCGGGGTCGACGGACCCTCCAAGGGCTCGATGGGCGTCGCCGACTGGATGATGGGCTTCAAGGAGAACGGCCACCGCGAAGAGATAGGCAAGTTCCTCGACTTCGCGTACACGGACGACAACGTGCTGGCCTTCGCCGACCAGTACGACCTGCTGCCCGTGACCGGCAGCGCGTCCGCGGTGATGGAGGCGGACGAGAAGTACAAGGCGCTGTACGACTTCCTGGAGGCGCTGCCGAACTCCCAGCTGTACCCGTTCGGCAAGACGTCCTGGGCGACGGCCAGCGAGGCGATCAAGGAGAAGATCGGCTCGGCCGTTGAGCCGAACGGCAACCCGGAGGGCATCCTCGGGCAGATCTCGGAGGAGGCGCGTCGGGCGGAGGCCGCGGAGTAGGTTGGTTGATATGACCGCCGCCGCCGACGACCCGCTCCCCGACGAGGGGCGTGCGGTGCTGGCCCTGGAGCGGCGCTCCTGGGCCGGACCCGGTGCGAAGGAACGGGCGATCCGGGAACAGCTCGGCATCTCGCCGGTCCGCTACTACCAGCTCCTCAACGCCCTGATCGACGACCGCCGGGCGCTCGCCGAGGACCCGGTGACGGTGAACCGGCTGCGGAGGGTCCGGGACGCGAGACGCGGACGGCGCTGAGCCCACGGCACCGCCGGACGGATGTCCTCGCCGCCGGACCGGGTTGATCGTGGCCCCACCACGAGCGCCCCGTCACCGATACGCTCGGAGCATGGGCAGCAACCCGGACCACCCCCTGCCGACCCCGTCCACCCAGGCCGGCCGTGAAGGCCTCGCCGCACTCCTCGCGCGCCCCGACCGCGCCGTGATCGCGCTCGATTTCGACGGCACCCTCGCCGACATCGTGCCCGACCCGGAGCAGTCCCGCGCCCATCCCGGCGCCGTACCCGCCCTCGCCGCGCTCGCGCCGCAGGTCGCCTCCGTCGCCGTGATCACCGGCCGCCCCGCGGGCGTCGCGGTCCGGTACGGCGGCTTCGCCGGGGTGCCGGGCCTCGACCACCTCGTCGTCCTCGGGCACTACGGCGCGGAACGCTGGGACGCCGTCACCGGCACCGTGCACGCCCCGGCCCCGCACCCCGGCGTCGCCGCCGTCCGCGCCGAACTCCCCGGCGTCCTGCACGAGGTCGGTGCCTGGCACGGCACCTGGATCGAGGAGAAGGGGCAGGCCGTCGCCGTGCACACGAGGCGCGCCGACGACCCGCAGGCGGCGTTCGAATCCCTGCGCGAACCCCTCGGGCACCTGGCCGCCCGGCACGGGCTGATCGTCGAACCGGGCCGCCTCGTCCTGGAGTTGCGCCCGCCGGGCATGGACAAGGGAGTGGCACTCGCGGAGTACGTACGGGAGGCCGACGCCGAGTCCGTCCTGTACGCCGGGGACGATCTGGGCGACCTCGCCGCCTATGCGGCCGTCGAGAAGCTCCGCGCCGAGGGGCCGGACGGCACCCCGGGCCTGCTGGTCTGCAGCGGCACCGAGGTCCCCGAACTCGCCGAGCGTGCCGATCTGCTGCTGCCGGGTCCGGCAGCCGTGGTGGGCCTGCTGGAAGCCCTGGCGCGGGCCCTGGGGAAGCCCCGGGGCCCGGAGGCCTAACCCCGCAGCGCGTCCAGCTGGTCCAGGAACCACTGCTGCGGCGGCAGCGCGGTCGCCGCGGCGGCCAGCCGCTTCGTGCGCGCGCTCCGCTCGTCGTCCTCCATCGTCAGCGCCTCGTGCAACGCCGCCGCCGTGGCCGACACGTCGTACGGGTTGACCACGAGGGCGTCCTCGCCGAGCTCCTCGTAGGCCCCCGCCTCCCGCGACAGCACCAGCGCGCAGCCGTTGTCGGAGACGACCGGGACCTCCTTCGCGACGAGGTTCATGCCGTCGCGGATCGGGTTGACGAGCGCCACGTCCGCCAGCCGGTACGCCGCGAGCGAGCGGGCGAAGTCGTCGTCGACGTGGAGGACGACCGGGGTCCAGCCCTCCGTGGCGTACTCCGCGTTGATCCCGTCGGCGACCCGCTGCACCTCGGCGGTGTAGTCGCGGTAGACCGCGAGGTCCTGCCGGGAGGGGTAGGCGAACGCCACGTGCACCACCCGCTCACGCCATTCGGGGCGCTCCTGGAGCAACGCGCGGTAGGCGTGCAGCCCGCGGACGATGTTCTTGGAGAGCTCGGTGCGGTCCACCCGCACGATCGTCCGCCTGCCGGGACCCACCTGCTCCCGCAGCGTCTCCATCCGCTCGTCCACGTCCGCCTCGTGGGAGCGGCGGCGCAGGAAGTCCGCGTCGGCACCCAGCCCGTGCACCCCGATCCGGGTGCGGCCGGTGCCGCCAAGGACCTCCGTGCAGCAGCTGATGAACGCGTCCGCCCAGCGGCGGGTCAGGAACGCGGCCCGGTCGGCGCCCAGGATGCCGCGCAGCAGCTGCTCGCCGATGTCGTCGGGCAGCAGCCGGAAGTAGTCGACGGGGGCCCACGGGGTGTGCGAGAAGTGGCCGATCCGCAGGTCGGGGCGGAGTTCGCGGAGCATGCCGGGCACCAGCGACAGGTGGTAGTCCTGGACCAGGACCGCCGCGCCCACGCCCGCCTCCTCGGCAAGGGCCTCGGCGAAGGCACGGTTGTACGCCTCGAAGGACGCCCACTGCCGCCGGAACTCCGCGTCGAAGACCGGCTCCAGCGGCGTCTGGTAGAGCATGTGGTGGACGAACCAGAGCACCGAGTTCGCGATGCCGTTGTACGCGTCGTCGTGGACTCCGGCGTCGATGTCGAGCATGCGGACGCCGGGCTCCGCCACGCCCCGCCGGACCGCCTCGCGGTCGCCGTCACCGAGGGCCGCGCACACCCACAGCTTGTCCTCGACGGCGCTCAGGCCGGAGACGACGCCGCCCCCGCCCCGCTTCGCGTCGAGCGTGCCGTCCTCGCGCAGCGCGTAGGACACGGGGCCGCGGTTGGACGCGACGAGGACCTTGGCAGTGTGCTCGGAGACCATGTACCCGAACCTAGCCCGTTCGGGAAGCCGCCAAACGCGAAAGCCCACCGCGAAACGTCACGCCGCGTGGCGGGACGCGTACTCGGCGATCTCGCGCATCGGCGGCCGCTCCTCGGTGTCCACCGTATGGGTGCGCGGTACGAAGCCGTTCTCGCCCCGGTCGAACTGGGTGAGCACGGGCCGCACCAGATGCCCCCGGGAGAGCCGCAGCTGGGCGGTGCGGTAGATCGCCGCCGCCATCCGGCCGAGCGCCTGGCCGTCCTGGTGGCGGTGCTTGCGTACGCCGACGTCCACCTGCGCCAGCGCGTCCAGGCCCACCGTGTGCAGCGCGTCGACGAGCAGGCCCAGCTCCACTCCGTAACCGACGGGGAAGGGGAGCTGTTCGAGCAGGGAGCGGCGTACGGCGTACTCGCCGCCCAGCGGCTGGACGAAGCCGGCCAGCTGCGGCCAGTGGAGATTGAGCAGCGGGCGTGCCACCAGTTCGGTGACCCGGCCGCCCTGGCCTGCTGCTTCTCCCAGGGGGCGGTCGTACATGGCCTTGACGAACTGGACCTCGGGGTCGGTCAGCAGGGGGCCGACGATCCCGGAGACGAAGTCCGCGGAGAAGTCCTTGAGGTCGGCGTCGATGAAGCAGACGATCTCGCCGCTGGTCACCAGCAGCGACCGCCACAGCACCTCGCCCTTGCCGGGCACGGCCGGTATCCGGGGGAGTATCGCGTCCCGGTGCACCACCCTGGCACCCGCCCGGCGGGCCACCGCGGCGGTGGCGTCGGTGGAACCGGAGTCGATCACCACCAGTTCGTCGACGAGCCGGACCTTCTCCATCAGCTCGCGCCTGATCTCCTCGACGATCGCGCCGACCGTCTCCTCCTCGTTCAGGGCGGGCAGTACGACGCTCACCCGGGCGCGGTGCGGATCCCTCGCACGCGCGGCCGTGAGGCGGTCGAGCGGGCGGTCGTCGGCCGACCAGGAACGCCTGGTCAGCCAGCGTTCCACCTCTTCCAGCACGGTCGATACTCCCTGTATGTGATCCATCTCGCGGTTCGGACGACTATCTCAATCGTCCAGGGCTTCGGTTACAGTCTTGAACAACGCGGATGACCCTCGCATGTCGGGGTCGGTCCGCGAATAAATGCCCGGATCGATGGTCCGGTGCCATAGCGCTCATCCAGAGGGACTGAGGGAACGGCCCGTTGAAGTCCCGGCAACCCCCCTGCCGACCGATAGGTCACGGTAGGGAAGGTGCCAATTCCGTCTTGTGGCGAAATACGCCCCAAGGAAGATGAGGAGAAAGGGCTCCGCCATCATGTCTGTTCAGACAGTTGCAGCAAACACCGATTCTTCTGCCGTGGACCTGGGTTCCGCCGCAGCACTTTCCTGCCGCGAATGCGGCGAGCGTTTCGAGCTCGGTCCCATTTTCGCCTGTGCGTCCTGTTTCGGGCCGCTCGAAGTGGCGTACGACCTGCCGAGCGGCTCCCCCGAAGAGCTCAAGAAGCGCATCGCCGAAGGCCCCGACAACATCTGGCGCTACGCGCCGCTGCTGCCCGTTCCGGCCGATGTCGCGAGCAAGCCCAACATCAACCCCGGCTTCACGAAGCTGGTCAAGGCCGACAACCTCGCCCGTGAGCTGGGTGTCACCGGCGGCCTGTACGTCAAGGACGACTCCGGCAACCCGACGCACTCCTTCAAGGACCGTGTCGTCGCGATCGCCGTCGAGGCCGCCCGCGCCTTCGGATTCACCACCCTCTCCTGCTCCTCCACCGGCAACCTCGCCGGTGCGGTGGGTGCCGCGGCAGCCCGCGCCGGCTTCCGCTCGTGCGTGTTCATCCCGCACGACCTGGAGCAGGGCAAGGTCGTCATGGCCGCGGTGTACGGCGGCGAACTGGTCGGCATCGAGGGCAACTACGACGACGTCAACCGCTTCTGCTCGGAGCTCATCGGCGACCCGCTCGGCGAGGGCTGGGGCTTCGTCAACGTCAACCTCCGCCCGTACTACGGCGAGGGCTCCAAGACCCTGGCGTACGAGATCTGCGAGCAGCTCGGCTGGCAGCTGCCCGACCAGATCGTCATCCCGATCGCGTCCGGGTCGCAGCTCACGAAGATCGACAAGGGCCTGCAGGAGCTGATCAAGCTCGGTCTCGTCGAGGACAAGCCGTACAAGATCTTCGGTGCCCAGGCCGAGGGCTGCTCCCCGGTCTCCACCGCCTTCAAGGCCGGGCACGACGTCGTGCGGCCGCAGAAGCCGAACACGATCGCCAAGTCCCTCGCGATCGGCAACCCGGCCGACGGCCCGTACGTCCTGGACATCGCCCGGCGCACCGGCGGTGCCGTCGAGGACGTCAACGACGAGCAGGTCGTCGACGCGATCAAGCTGCTGGCCCGCACCGAGGGCATCTTCGCGGAGACCGCGGGCGGGGTGACGGTCGGTGTGACGAAGAAGCTGATCGACGCCGGTCTGCTCGACCCGGCGCTGACCACCGTCATCCTGAACACCGGTGACGGCCTGAAGACACTGGACGCCGTCGCCCCGACGACCGGCCTGTCCGCCACGATCCGGCCCAGCCTGGACGCGTTCCGCGACGCGGGCCTCGCCGCCAGCTGACCACCCGAGACCGAAGGAAGGCACCCCATGAGCGTCAAGGTCCGCATCCCCACCATCCTCCGCACCTACACGGGCGGTCAGGCCGAGGTCCCGGCCGAGGGCACGATCCTCTCCGAGGTCATCGAGTCCCTGGAGAAGAGCCACCCGGGCATCGCCGCCCGCGTCCTGGACGACCAGGGCAAGCTGCGCCGCTTCGTGAACGTGTACGTCAACGACGACGACGTGCGCTTCGAGGGCGGCCTGCAGACGGCGACCCCCGACGGCGCCGGCATCTCGATCATCCCGGCCGTCGCCGGAGGCTGATCATCGAGCACCCGTGCCGGAGGCCGAGCCTCCTGTACGACTTCACAGCGTGAGCACTGTTGCCCCCTCCGCAAGAGAAGCGGAGGGGGCAATTCTGCATGGTTGAGCGCGGTACAGTTGGGGAAGTCCCCTCCGCTGCCTGTGCCGCCCGCATATGAGAATGCGCCCGGTCGCGATAAGAAGCAGCCAAAGTACGTGAACTCCTTGCGACATAAGTGGCCTTTGTCAGGCCCGACTTGCCCTGGAATCTCACGAGTTCCACCTATCCGGGCGTTCAGCTGTGCCCAGAATTCTCGTCCGATTGCCCTGTTGCAGAGGGCAGTTGGGCAGATACATTCGGCCGCGGTCGACGCGTTCCGGCGCACGCCACCCTCTCCTGTCGGAGGGTGAGTTCTGACCCGGGCCCGCGAAGTGCGGTCCTGTGCAAGGGCCAGTAATAGGGGAGTTAGGCATGGCTCAGGGCACCGTCAAGTGGTTCAACGCGGAGAAGGGGTACGGCTTCATCGCGGTCGACGGTGGTGCGGATGTTTTCGTCCACTACAGCGCGATCCAGATGGACGGGTACCGCACCCTCGAAGAGGGTCAGCGAGTTGAATTCGAAATCTCGCAGGGCCAGAAGGGGCCGCAGGCGGACATGGTCAAGCTCGCCGTCGGCTGAGCTCGGCGCGGTCGGCCAACGACACTACTCACACACGCAGGGCCCGTACCTCCGAAGAGGGGTACGGGCCCTGCGTGCGTCCCGCGCGCCCCCCGGCGGTTGTCCACATCTGGAGGGGGACGCTTGCACTCGCAGGGGTCGAGTGCTAATCATTGGCGTTAGCACTCTCCAGGTGAGAGTGACAGAAACTTGGACCGGGCCGGTGAGGCCCGCAGGCTCGGTGGGGCAAGGAACCGCTGAGCACGCTGGCCGTCCGTCGCGGGCGCCTCTCGGTCCGGAGAAATCCACCCCTGTCCGGGAGGACCACTTCACATGGCCAAGATCATCGCGTTCGACGAGGAGGCACGGCGCGGTCTCGAGCGCGGGATGAACCAGCTCGCCGACGCCGTCAAGGTCACCCTCGGCCCCAAGGGCCGAAACGTCGTCCTCGAGAAGAAGTGGGGCGCGCCCACGATCACCAACGATGGTGTTTCCATCGCCAAGGAGATCGAGCTCGAGGACCCGTACGAGAAGATCGGTGCGGAGCTGGTCAAGGAGGTCGCCAAGAAGACGGACGACGTCGCCGGCGACGGTACGACCACCGCAACCGTTCTCGCCCAGGCGCTCGTCCGCGAGGGCCTGCGCAACGTCGCCGCGGGTGCCAACCCGATGGCTCTCAAGCGTGGCATCGAGAAGGCCGTCGAGGCCGTCTCCGCCGCTCTGCTGGAGCAGGCGAAGGACGTGGAGACCAAGGAGCAGATCGCTTCGACGGCCTCCATCTCCGCTGCCGACACCGAGATCGGCG
Organism: Streptomyces sp. NPDC056452; assembly: GCF_042796085.1. Lineage (NCBI taxonomy): Bacteria > Bacillati > Actinomycetota > Actinomycetes > Kitasatosporales > Streptomycetaceae > Streptomyces > Streptomyces sp. NPDC056452. The sequence continues at coordinate 1,219 of NZ_JBHTRI010000038.1, read as the reverse complement.
CCAAGATCGCCGAGGCGATGGACAAGGTCGGCAAGGAAGGCGTCATCACCGTCGAGGAGTCCCAGACCTTCGGTCTGGAGCTCGAGCTCACGGAGGGTATGCGCTTCGACAAGGGCTACATCTCGGCGTACTTCGCGACCGACATGGAGCGTATGGAGACGTCGTTCGACGACCCGTACATCCTCATCGTCAACTCCAAGATCAGCAACGTGAAGGACCTCCTTCCGCTGCTCGAGAAGGTCATGCAGTCGGGCAAGCCGCTGCTGATCATCGCGGAGGACGTCGAGGGCGAGGCCCTGTCGACCCTGGTCGTCAACAAGATCCGTGGCACCTTCAAGTCCGTCGCCGTCAAGGCTCCGGGCTTCGGTGACCGCCGCAAGGCCATGCTCGGCGACATCGCCATCCTCACCGGTGGCACCGTCATCTCCGAGGAGGTCGGTCTCAAGCTCGAGAGCGCCGGCGTCGACCTGCTCGGCAAGGCCCGCAAGGTCGTCATCACCAAGGACGAGACCACGATCGTCGACGGAGCGGGTGACAGCGACCAGGTCCAGGGCCGCGTCAAGCAGATCCGTGCCGAGATCGAGAACTCCGACTCGGACTACGACCGCGAGAAGCTCCAGGAGCGCCTCGCGAAGCTGGCCGGCGGCGTGGCCGTCATCAAGGCCGGCGCCGCGACCGAGGTGGAGCTCAAGGAGCGCAAGCACCGCATCGAGGACGCGGTGCGCAACGCCAAGGCCGCTGTCGAAGAGGGCATCGTCGCCGGTGGTGGCGTCGCGCTGCTGCAGGCCACGGCCGTCTTCGAGAAGCTCGACCTGACGGGTGACGAGGCCACCGGAGCCAACGCCGTCAAGCTCGCGCTGGAGGCCCCGCTCAAGCAGATCGCCGTCAACGGTGGTCTCGAGGGTGGCGTCATCGTCGAGAAGGTGCGCAACCTGCCGATCGGTCACGGCCTCAACGCCGCGACCGGCGAGTACGTCGACATGATCGCCGAGGGCATCATCGACCCGGCGAAGGTCACGCGCTCCGCTCTGCAGAACGCCGCGTCCATCGCCGCGCTCTTCCTCACCACCGAGGCCGTCATCGCCGACAAGCCGGAGAAGGCCTCTGCGGCCGCTCCGGGCGGCATGCCGGGCGGTGACATGGACTTCTGATCCCTCGGGATCAGCAGCTCCTCGCAGTACCTGTACGACGCCGGCCCCCGGGATTCCTCCCGGGGGCC
>NZ_JBHTRI010000037.1:0-78337 GCF_042796085.1 Streptomyces sp. NPDC056452 | reverse complement strand
GGCCGGACACCCACTGGGTGTCCGGCCCTCTCCTGTCGGGGTGTCTCAGATGCCCTGCCACGAGGGCTTCGCCGCGTACGTGGCCCGGAAGTAGTCGGCGAGCTTCAGCTTCGACGCCGCCGCCTCGTCGACGACCACCGTGGCGCGCGGGTGCAGCTGCAGCGCGGACGCCGGCACGATCGAGGCGACCGGCCCCTCCACGGTCTGGGCGACCGCGTCGGCCTTGCCCTCGCCCGTGGCCAGGAGGATCGGGTGGCGCGACTCCAGGATCGTGCCGATGCCCTGGGTGATGACGTGGCGCGGCACCTGCTCGATGTCGTTGTCGAAGAAGCGTGCGTTGTCGACGCGGGTCTGCTCGGTCAGGGTCTTGATCCGGGTGCGGGAGGCGAGCGAGGAGCACGGCTCGTTGAAGCCGATGTGCCCGTCGGTGCCGATGCCGAGCAGCTGGAGGTCGACTCCGCCCGCCTCGGCGAGCGCCTTGTCGTACGCCTCGCAGGCGGCCTGGACGTCCTCGGCGGAGCCGTCCGGGCCCATGAAGGACGCCTCGGACAGGCCGAGCGGTTCGACGACCTCGCGCAGCACCACGGAACGGTACGACTCGGGGTGGCCGGCAGGCAGCCCGACGTACTCGTCGAGCTGGCAGATGCGGGCGCGCGAGGCGTCGACCGCGCCGGAGCGGACCTTGGCCGCCAGGGCCTGGTAAATGGGCAGCGGGGTCGAGCCGGTGGCAACGCCGAGCAGGGCGTCGGGCTTGCGGCTCAGCAGGGCGACGATGGCACCCGCGATGAGTTCGCCGCCTGCCGTGGCGTCCGGGACGATGACAACTTCCACGCTGTGCCTGCCGATCTGGAGAGTGGCGTCATGTGGTATAGACCAATCGAAGTCCAATCTAACAGAAGCCGGTAGTCCGGAGGTGAACTGTCCGGGCACGGAGGCCCCTGCGTCGCCCCGCTGGCGGAGGTCCGGTTTGTCGTGTTCGACTCGTGCGAGCCAGCACCGACCGGGAGGTACCGTCATGTCCGATCGTCCGGGTGTGATCATGTCCGCAGAGATGGCCGAGCAGCCCGAGGTGCTCAGGCGCATCCTCGGTCGGGGGGCCGGTCCGATCGGTGCCGTGGCCGCCGAGATCGCGGCGAGGAAGCCGCGCTTCGTCCTGCTCACCGCGCGCGGTACGTCGGACAACGCGGCGCTCTACGCGAAGTACCTCCTGGAGATCCGGCTCGGCCTGCCGTGCGGGCTGGCCTCGATGTCCACCACGACGGCGTACGGCGCGAAGCCGGATCTGACGGACGTCCTGGTGATCACCATCAGCCAGTCGGGGGGCTCGCCGGACCTGGTCGCCTCCACGAAGGCCGCGAGGGAGGCCGGCGCGGTCACCCTCGCGGTCACGAACAACCCGGACTCGGGGCTGGCCGCGGTCTCCGAGCACCACATCGACATCCTGGCGGGCCCGGAGCGGGCCCTGCCCGCCACGAAGACCTACACCGCCTCCCTGCTGGCGCTCTATCTCTTCGTGGAGGCCCTGGGCGGTGGTGACGGGGCGGCCGCGGCCGCGGTGCTGCCGGACCTGGCCGACGGGATCCTGGGCCGCAGGGCCGAGGTGGCGGGGCTGGCCTCGCGCTACCGCTTCGCCGAGCGCATGGTCATCACCTCGCGCGGTTACGGATATCCCACGGCCAAGGAGGCGGCCCTCAAGCTGATGGAGACCAGTTACATCCCCGCCCTGTCCTACTCGGGCGCGGATCTCCTGCACGGTCCGCTGGCCATGGTCGACAACATCTCCCCGGTGATCGCCGTGGTCACCGACGGACGGGGCGGAAAGGCCCTGCAGCCCGTCCTGGACCGGCTCCGTGGCCGCGGCGCCGACCTCTTCGTCGTCGGCCCCCAGGCGCAGGTGGAGGCGGCGTCCGCGGGCTTCGTGCTGCCGACGGCGGGGGTGGCGGAGGAACTGCAGCCGGTTCTGGAGATCCTGCCGCTGCAGATGCTGGCGTACGAGGTGACGATCGCCCGGGGTCAGGATCCGGACGCGCCGCGCGCCCTCGCCAAGATCACGGAGACGAGCTGACGTCCGCGGGGCCGGTTGCCGGGCGGGGTTCTGAAGTGGTTCCCGGGCGGTGCGGGGGCGGCTTCCGGGCGGTTCCGGGGCGGTTCCCGGGCGGTGCGGTCCGGCCCGTCGGGCCCCGAAAACACCCGCGGGCCGCGGCGCCGGGACGGGACCCTCAGCCCGTCCGGCACCGCAGCCCGGAGCTACCTGGCCGGCGGTGTGCGGTGCCTCCGGCCACTGGAGACACCGGCGCAGTCAGGGCAGAGAGCGCCGGGTGCCTCGATCCGCTCTCCTGTGCGGGGAGAGCGGAGGTCTGTCTTGTACATGATGCTCTTGTTCCATCATGTGCATACCTGGTGCATTGTGGACTAGACCAATAGTCCGTGTCCATCCATGGGTGCGGACATTTTTCTGTGCGCGCCCCCTCTGCACAGTGTCACGCATCGGCGGGCCGATCGGTTCGGAACCTGCCCGTTTCCACAGGTACGCTCGCCCTGTGCCCTCCATGAACGACCTTGTCCGCCAGCACACAGCCCTGAGTGACACCGACCTCGAGTGGCTCCATCTGCTGGTCTCGGAGTGGCAGCTGCTCTCCGATCTGTCCTTCGCCGACCTCGTCCTGTGGGTGCCCACCCGCGACGGGACCCGCTATGTGTCCGTGGCGCAGATGCGGCCCAACACCGGGCCCACCTCCTACCAGGACGACATGGTCGGCCATCTGGTGCCGCGGGGCCGCAGGCCCCTGCTGGACGCCGCCCTGGACGAGGGGCGGATCGTGCGCGAGGGCGACCCGGAGTGGCGCGAGGAGGTTCCCGTACGGGTCGAGTCGATCCCCGTACGCCGTGAGGGCCGGGTCCTCGGGGTCATCGCCCGCAATACGAACCTCCTCACCGTGCGTACGCCGTCCCGGCTGGAGCTCACCTACCTCCAGTCCGCGTCCGACCTGGCCCAGATGATCGCCGCCGGGTCCTTCCCGTTCCCGGGCCAGCAGGTCGACATGGATGCCTCGCCGCGCGTCGGCGACGGGCTGATCAGGCTCGATGCCGACGGCGTCGTCCAGTACGCCAGCCCCAACGGCCTTTCCGCCTACCACCGTCTCGGCCTCGCCTCCGATCTCGTCGGCCACCACCTCGGCGCGACGACGGCCGAGCTCGCGCCCTCGCGCGGCCCGGTCGACGAAGCCCTGGTCAAGGTGGCGAGCGGGTACGCGCCCCGGGAGTTCGAGGTCGAGGGCGAAGGCGGCGTGATCCAGCTGCGAGCGATTCCGCTCAAGCCCAAGGGCGTCCGCATCGGTTCGCTGGTCCTGCTCCGTGACGTCACGGAACTGAGGCGCCGTGAGCGGGAGTTGATCACCAAGGACGCCACCATCCGGGAGATCCACCACCGGGTGAAGAACAACCTCCAGACGGTGGCTGCCCTGTTGCGCCTCCAGGCCCGCCGCATGGACTCCGAGCAGGGACGCGAGGCGCTCAACGAGGCCGTGCGGCGCGTCGGTTCGATCGCCATCGTGCATGAGACGCTGTCCCAGAATCTGGACGAGCGGGTCGAGTTCGACGAGATCGCCGACCGTGTGATCGCGATGGTCTCGGAGATCTCGCCCGGCAAGGTCACCTGCCGCCGCACGGGCCGCTTCGGAGTCCTCGATGCGGAAGTGGCCACTCCGCTCTCGATGGTACTGACCGAGGTGCTGCAGAACGCACTGGAACACGCCTTCACCCCGGCCGAGTCCGGCACGGTGGAGGTGTCCGCGGTACGGGGCGGCTCACCCGCCGAGGGGCGGCTGCTGATCACCGTGACGGACGACGGGTGCGGCCTGCCCGAGGGATTCGACCCCCAGCGGGCCGGCAACCTGGGTCTGCAGATCGTGCGGACGTTGGTGGAGGGCGAGTTGGGCGGCACCTTCGGCATGGTCCCGGCGCCGGGGCGCGGCACCCAGGTCATCCTCGACATCCCGGTCACCAACGACAAATAGAGCGGCACCGCACAGAGCAGTGGGCCCGGACCGTGGTAACGGTCCGGGCCCACTGTGTGGTGCTCACGGTGCGATGCGCTTCGGGGGTACTGCGCGCTGCGACTCGAAGGCGGGGCTGTGCGTACGCTCTGTACGCGCCGCCTGGCTGAGGCTCGTCGTGCGGGGGGCGTCGGTCAGGCGCTGGCGTTACGCGCCCGGTTGCGAGCGGCGCGGCGCTTCATTGCGCGGCGCTCGTCCTCGCTGAGGCCACCCCAGACGCCGGAGTCCTGGCCGGACTCGAGCGCCCACTGCAGGCACTGCTCCATGACGGGGCAGCGACGGCAGACGGCCTTGGCTTCCTCGATCTGCAGCAGCGCAGGACCGGTGTTGCCGATGGGGAAGAACAGCTCCGGGTCTTCCTCACGACAAACGGCGTTGTGACGCCAGTCCATGGCTGCTACCTCTCCTTGGTATTACATGCGGATGCTTGTGAATGTGAACGCTTTCACGAATCCCCCCGCAGACGAAGGTCCGACTCCCAGATGAACTGGTTGTGGTCCTGTTGTGGTGAGGAGGGGTTCTGGCTCTCAGTGGAGGCCGATGTTGCGGGCCGTCCCGATCGCCATGTAGAGATTCGCAAACCTCGGCGGCGGATACAACCCCTTCTGGAAAGTTTTTTTTGATTCCTCGGTGTCGACTAGGTCACAGCCGTACTTCTAAGGGGTGGGGGCCAGCCCAAACGTTCGAGTTAAAGGACTTTGAGCCCTTCCACTCACACAATCACACGCAGTGCACGGCGTACGCCTGTGAACGTCACGCTCGTACGCAGTCCCAGGTGGTCACCGTCCATCTGGAAGGGCAGTGGAGCCTTTGAATGCAAGGTGAAGTCGGTGAGGTCATGGAGGGAGACTGCGTGCTTGCCGTGTGGGCCCTTCTCGGGGCTCGAAGTGAGCAGCTGGGTGGCGTACCGCGCCACCGCGGGCGTCGTGAGGCGCTTCAGACCGAGGATGTCCAGGCCGGTGTCGAAGGATGCCTTCGGAGCGGCGTACATCGGACGATTCCCCAGGTAGGTCCAGGGTGCGGTGTTGCAGATTATGGACAGCGCGAGGTCCGTGACCGGGTCCCGGCCGGGCACGTCCAGGGTGATCAGGCCCTTGCGGCGGTGCGGTTCCTCGAGGAACTGGCGGATCACCTGGCGCACGTACAGCGGATGGGTCGAACGCTTGCCGCGCTCGCGTTTCTGTTCGACGCGGCCGAGGACGCCCGCGTCGAATCCCAGTCCGGCACAGAAAGTGAACCAGCGTTCCGGAACGGCTTCGTCCGCCGTGCCCGGGGTGCCCGCCGCCAGGCCGAGGCCCACCGTGCGTTCGCTGCGGTCGGCGAGTGCGTCCAGGATGGCGCCGGTCGCTTCCACGGCGTCGTTGGGGATGCCCAGGGCGCGTGCGAACACATTGGTGGAACCGCCCGGAACCACGGCGAGGCTCGGCAGGCTGTCCACATCGGGCCCCTTGTGCAGCAGGCCGTTCACGACTTCGTTGACCGTGCCGTCGCCGCCGAGGGCGACCACGAGGTCGATGTCGTCGGAGTCGGCCGCACGTCGTCCCAGGTCCCGGGCGTGGCCGCGGTACTCAGTGGTCACGGCCTCGAGTTTCATCTCGCTCGCGAGGGCGTGGATGAGGACATCACGGGTCCGCGCACTGGTAGTGGTGGCAGCTGGGTTGACCACAAGAAGTGCGCGCATGCCCGCCAGAGTACCTACCGCGCGGTACCGGCCTGAAGTCCTGATCCGCTCGGTCCGCCGCCCGTAACGGAAAGTGACGACGCCCCGGGCCCGGCTCCGATCCGGCTCGACCCCGACTTCGCGTTCGGCGGGCCGGGATGCCAACCTGAACGGCGTGAGTACTCAGCAGAACGCGCCCTCCCCGTCGCCCTCGGCCGGCCCGGAGAGGCAGGGCCGGATCGCCGTCGTGGCCGCACTCAGTGCCCTGGAAGGGGCCGCGCTCGCCATCGGCGGGATCTACATGCTGGTCATGGGGCTGCTCGGCCGGCCCGAGAGCCCCCAGCAGGCCGAGATGGGCGGACTCACGCTGCTGGCGCTCGGGCTGATCCCGCTGTTCGCCGCCCGCGGGCTGCTGCTGCGGCGCAGCTGGAGCCGTGGCCCCGCGCTCATCACCCAGCTCATGGCGCTGCCGGTCGCCTGGACCCTGCTGCGTGCGCAGGGCGCACTGATCCCGGCCGGGATCGTCCTTGCCGCCGTCGCCGTGACCGCGCTCGTGCTGCTGCTCAACCCGGCGACCACGCGGGCGCTGGGCATCCGGGGGCCGCGGGCGACCCCCGAGGCCTGAGCCCGCGGGCGACCCCCGAGGCCTCAGCCCCGGGCCGTTCGTCCTCCGTCGCCCCGGCGCCTGCTCGGCCTACTCCTCGACGAGCAGCCGCTCGCGCAGCTGTGCGAGCGTGCGCGCCAGCAGTCGGGAGACGTGCATCTGGGAGATGCCGACCTCCTGGGCGATCTGCGACTGGGTCATGTTGCCAAAGAAGCGGAGCAGCAGAATCCGCTTCTCGCGCGGCGGGAGGTCCTCGAGGAGCGGCTTGAGCGACTCGCGGTACTCGACGCCCTCCAGCGCCTCGTCCTCGGAGCCGAGCGTGTCCGCGACCGCGGGGGACTCGTCATCCGTGTCCGGGACGTCCAGGGAGAGCGTGCTGTAGGCATTGGCCGATTCCAGGCCCTCCAGGACCTCCTCCTCGGAGATGCCCAGGCGCTCCGCGAGCTCGTGCACCGTCGGCGAGCGGCCGTGCTGCTGGGAGAGCTCAGCGGTTGCCGTGGTCAGCGACAGCCGCAGCTCCTGGAGGCGGCGGGGCACCCGCACCGCCCAGCCCTTGTCGCGGAAGTGCCGCTTGATCTCGCCGACGACCGTAGGGGTCGCGTACGTCGAGAACTCGACACCGCGGTCCGGGTCGAACCGGTCGACGGACTTGATCAGCCCGATCGTCGCGACCTGGGTCAGGTCGTCCAGCGGCTCGCCCCGGTTGCGGAATCTGCGGGCCAGGTGCTCGACGAGCGGGAGGTGCATGCGCACCAGCCGGTTGCGCAGCTCCGCCTTCTCCGGCGAGCCGTCGGCAAGCTCGCGCAGCTCGATGAAGAGTGCCCGCGCCCCGCTGCGGTCGTGTGGATCGTGGTGCCCGTGCTCGCTCATCTGGCCCGCCCGCTCTGCCTGCGACTGCTTCACCGCGACCGTGCGGCCTTGGGTCCCGTCCGCACCGTCCACCGGGTGCGGCCGGGCCTGTTGCTCCGGGACGGCTGCTGGGCGCACCACCCCGGATCGGATCGTCTCGTCCCGCACAGGACCGTCCCCGTTCCCGTTGCTCACGCCGGCCCGGGTCCCGCGCCGCGCTGTTTGTAGAGGCTGATGCTGACCGTACGGTCGTCGGCGACCGTGGAGTCGACCTTGCCGGCCAGTGCGGAGAGCACCGTCCAGGCGAAGGTGTCGCGCTCGGGAGCGCGGCCGTCCGTGGTCGGGGCCGACACGGTCACCTCGAGGGAGTCGTCGACGAGGCGGAAGACGCAGCTGAGGACGGAACCCGGCACGGCCTGCTGGAGCAGGATCGCGCAGGCCTCGTCGACCGCGATGCGAAGATCCTCGATCTCGTCGAGAGTGAAGTCCAAGCGCGCTGCGAGACCGGCCGTGGCCGTACGCAGCACCGACAGGTAGGCACCCGCAGCGGGCAGCCGGACCTCTACGAAGTCCTGATTCCCGGGCTCGCCTGCGATCTGGGACACCCTCACCTCCAAGGTGGCACAAACTCATTCGAGGCTCCGGGACGAGTGCCCGGAGCCATGCGGTCTTCGTCGGTTCTGTGGTTCGGCGACGCTATCGCGATCCATGATGCCGTGTCGCCGAGACCCCATCCCCTGACCGTCACTCATGGTAAGCCCATGAGTACGCACAGTGGCTAGAGGTCTGCGGTGGTCAATTGCGAAGAACCGGCGCCGGTTTGACGTACCCAGACGTCAGACGATCGAACCGTCCTCGAAGCACCAGCGCCAGTTGTCGCCGCATTCGTAACTTCGCATGACCGGATGACCTGTCTCGTGGAAGTGCGCCGTGGCGTGCTTCAGGGGCGACGAGTCGCAGCAGCCGACGTGGCCGCAGGTGAGGCAGAGCCGCAGCTGCACGGGATGACTGCCCGCGGCCAGACACTCGAGGCAGGTTTCGCTGAGCGGGGCGGGCTCGGGGCGCGGCACTTCGAGAACATGCAGGCACTCACTCATGATGGCCACGTTACGACGGATGCGAGGACGGTGAGATGGACGCGTTGCAGCTGGTGGCACTCGTAGCGGCCAGCGCGGCGGTCGCGGGGGCCGCGCGGCGGACCCCGGTGCCGGCCCCGTTGGTCCTGGTGGCCGTGGGCCTGCTGGCGGCGTACCTGCCGGGCGTACCGGACTACACGCTGGACGCGCACGTCGTGCTGCCGCTTCTGCTGCCCCCACTGCTGTACACGGCCGCGGTCGACAGCTCGTACCTCGATCTGCGGGCCAATCTGCGGCCGGTCGCCCTGCTCTCCGTGGGGTACGTGCTCTTCGCCACCGTCGCGGTGGGCTGGCTCGCGTACCTGGTCGTGCCCGACCTGCCACTGACCGCCGCGCTCGTGCTCGGCGCGGTGGTCGCCCCGCCGGACGCCGTCACGGCCGCCGCGATCGCCCGGCGGGTCGGGCTGCCCGCCAGGGTCACGACCATCCTCCAGGGCGAGTCCCTGGTGAACGACGCCACCGCGATCACCGCGTTCAGGGTCGCCCTTGCTGCCGCGGTCGGCGAGGGCGTCACCTGGGCCGAGGGGATCGGCGAGTTCCTGCTGGCGGCGGTCGGCGGAGTCGGCGTCGGCCTGCTGCTGATGGTGCCGCTGCACTGGCTGCGCACGCACCTCAAGGAGGCGTTGCTGCAGAACACCCTGTCGCTGCTGATCCCCTTCGTGGCGTACGCGGCCGCGGAGCGGGTGCACGCCTCCGGGGTGCTCGCCGTGGTCGTCGTCGCGCTCTACCTGGGGCATCGCTCCTGGCAGGTCGACTTCGCGACACGGCTCCAGGAGGCGGCTGTCTGGAAGATGGTCGCGTTCATCCTGGAGTCCGCGGTCTTCGCGCTCATCGGGCTGCAGCTGCCCTTCGTGCTGAGGGGGCTCGGCACCTACGGCGTCATCGAAGCCCTCTGGTACGCGGCCGCCGTGTTCATCGCAGTGGTCGTGGTGCGCTTCGTCTGGGTCTACCCGGCGAGCTACCTCCCCCTGTGGCTCTCCCGGCGCATCAGGGAACGCGAACCCGACCTGCCGTGGACCTCGCCGCTGATCGTGAGCTGGGCGGGGATGCGGGGCGTCGTCTCGCTCGCCATCGCGTTCTCCATCCCGCTGGTCACCCATGACGGGGAGGACTTCCCGGCCCGCAACCTGGTCCTCTTCCTGACCTTCACGACCGTCATCGCGACCCTGGTCATCCAGGGGCTCACCCTGCCGCTCCTCGTGCGGGTGCTGAAGCTCCCGGGACGTGACGTGCGGACCGAGACGCTGGCCGAGGCCCAGGCGCAGAGCGAGGCCTCCACGGCTGCGGAGACGCGTCTGGAGGAGTTGCTGTCCGATCCGCGCAACGCGCTGCCCGACCCGCTCACCGAACGTCTGCGGACCGTCATGGAACGGCGCCGCAACGCGGTGTGGGAGCGGCTCGGCGCGGCCAATCCGGTCACCGGGGAGTCGGCGGACGAGACCTACCGGCGACTCGCGCGGGAGATGATCGGCGCCGAGCGCGAGGTGTTCGTGCAGCTCAGGGACGAGCGTCGGATCGACGACGAGATGCTGCGCGCCCTGCTGCGCCGGCTCGACCTCGAAGAGGCGGCGGCCTACCGGGAGTCGGACGGGGACTGAGTGTCCGAGGGTCCTGTCGGTCCAGGTGCCCGTCGGTCCGGCCGCCCGGTGATCACGGCGGTCACCGTCGATCCCCGGGCGAAGGCTCCTTCCTGCGCCAGTGCGGTCAGGGCGTACAGCAGCTTGGCCACGTAGAGCCGCTCGACCGGCAGGCCGTGGCGGTCCTCGAAGTCGTCGGCGAACGCGTGCAGCTCCGGGGTCGTACGGGCGTAGCCGCCGAAGTGGAAGCGCTCGTCCAGGGACCACTGACCGGACCGTGAGCCGAACGCCTCGTGCTGCAGGTTCAGCACCACGTCCTCCAGGAAGCCGCCGCGCAGCACAGGAATGCCCAGGGCGCGCTGCCCCGGACCGAGTCCGGCAGCCAGCCCCGCCAGGGTGCCGCCGGTCCCGCAGGCCACCGCGACCGTGTCGCCCTGCCCGCGCAGCTCGTGGCCGAGCGCTGTGCAGCCCTGTGCGGCGAGAGCGTTGCTGCCACCCTCCGGGAGGACGGTGCACGCCCCGAAGAGGCTCAGCAGCCCGTCCAGGACCTCGGGAGCGGCCTTCGAGCGGTACGTCGCCCGGTCCACGAAGTGCAGCCGCATGCCGTCGGCCGCACACCGGGCGAGGGAGGGGTTGAGGGGGCGGGCGGCAAGCTCGTCGCCGCGTACGACGCCGACCGTCGGGAAGCCGAGCAGTCGTCCCGCGGCGGCCGTGGCGCGCAGGTGATTGGAGTAGGCACCGCCGAAGGTCAGAACGGTGCGTCCGGCGGCCGCCCGGAGGTTGGGGGCGAGCTTCCGCCACTTGTTGCCGGGCAGGTCGGGGTGGATCAGATCGTCGCGCTTGAGGAGCAGTGTCACGCCGTGACGCGCGAAGCGCTCGTCCTCGGCCGGCTGCAGGGGCGAGGGGAGAACCGGCTGCAGCCGGGAGAGGTCGAGCGCTTCGTGGTGCATGCACTCATTGTGCGGCCGGTGCGGCCTGCGCGGATGGCCGGCCGCTACTTGAGCCGGTCGTGGATCCGGGTGCGCATGCCCGTCATCGAGAAGCCGCGCGGGTCGACCTTGCCCGGCTGCCATTCCAGGTGGCCGATGACCGAGGGCGCGTCCCAGTGGTGGAAGCGGCAGACAGCTGCGGCCGCCTTCTCGACGGCTTCGAGCTGGACGGCGGGCCAGGGGTCCTTCCCGTCGCCGAGGTTCTCGCACTCGAACCCGTAGAAGTGCCGGTTTCCGTCGGTGTTGGCCTCGTTGTCCGCCGGGAGTCCCGTCTCCGCGATGACTGCGCGCAGGACGTCGTCGTCGCCGAGGCCGGCGTGGTTGGCGCGGCCGTAGCCGACCAGATGGACCCGGCCGTCCTTGGCGATCACGCCGTGGCAGAGCGGGCCGGGCAGGCCCGAGTAGCCGTCACGGCAGATCTCGACGGTGCGGGCGGTGCCCTTGGTGACGGTGTGATGGATCATCACGCCGTGCACCGGCCCCCAGGGGCCTTTGTGGTTGCGGTTGTGGGTACGCCAGTCGCCGACCTGGACGACGGTGAGCCCCTCGTCCTTCAGGACTTTGAGGAAGTTGCTCGCGGACATGGGTGAGGACATGGCCGACTCCTTTGGTGCGTGGGGAGTGTGTCCGTACAGCGCTTCTACCGGAACGCGGGCCTCCGGGCCACCTGTTCGGGCAAACTGCGCGTCGTTCCGGACAGTTCCGCGAGCTGCGGGCGCCGCATCCGTGGGTGGTCAGCCCCGGGCGAGCCAGAGGTCGGGGCCGAACACTTCGTAGTGGATGTCGGCCGCGCGCACGTCCTTGGCGAGCAGCTGGGAGCGGACGGCGCGCATGAAGGGCAGCGGACCGCAGAGGTAGGCGCGGGTTCCGGAAGCGATCGGAAGGGCGGTCAGGTCGACCGTACCGGTGCGCTCCCGGGGGTGGCCCGGCTCCGGGTGCTCGTACCAGAAGTGCGCGGTGGCGTCGTGGAGCTTGCCGGTGAACAGCGCGTGGTCCCTGCGCAGGGCGTGGTCGGCGGCCGAACGGTCGCCGTGCACCACGGTGACGGGGGAGCGGTGGTCCTTCGCCGCCAGGTGTTCCAGCATCGACAGCATGGGGGTGCAGCCGATGCCCGCCGAGGCGAGGAGCAGCGGGGCGTCGCTGTCGTCGAGCACCAGGTCGCCGTACGGGGCCGAGACGCGCAGCCGGTCGCCCTCCCGTACGTGGGCGTGCAGGTACTGCGAGACCTCGCCGTCGGGAGTGCCTTGGCCCCGTACCCGCTTGACGGTGATCGAACGCAGGGCGGAGCCCGGCGCGCGGGAGAGGCTGTACTGACGTATCTGGTGTGCGCCGTCGGGGAGTGCCACCTGTACGGAGACGTACTGGCCCGGGTGGAAGTCCGGGGCCGGAGCGCCGTCGGAGGGGGTGATCCCGAACGTGGCGACGTCCTTCGTCTCCTCGGTCCGCGAGGTCACCGTCCACTCACGCCACACGTCGCCCGCGACAACGCCCTGCTGGGCGTACAGCCGGCTCTCGATGGCGATGAGGGCGTTGGCCATCAGCCAGTAGACCTCGTCCCAGGCGGCGGCGACCTCCGGCGTGACCGCGTCACCGAGTACCTCGGTGATGGCCGCGAAGAGATAGGTGTGCACGACCTCGTACTGCGAGGGCGTGATGCCGAGCGATGCGTGCTTGTTGGCTATGCGGATGAGCATCGCGTCGGGGCGTATGTCCGGGTGGTCGACCAACTGGGCGGCGAAGGAGGCGATGGAGCCCGCGAGAGCCTGGCGCTGTGCGCCGGACGCCTGGTTGCCGCGGTTGAACAGGTCGCGGAGCAACTCGGGCCGGGCGTCGAACAGCTTCCGGTAGAAGAGGTCCGCGATGTCGCCGATGCCTGCCCCGACGGCGGGCAGGGTGGCACGGACGGTCGCGGTCGACGTCTCGGAGAGCATGGGGTGACTCCTCAGGTGTGGAGTGGAGCAGGGCGAACGGATTAGAAGTGGTATATGAGATGCGTATTTTAGGGCGGCGAAATCGGCGCACGGTGGAGCGTGCGCGGGTCAGTCCGACGGGGGACGGCTGCCGCTGATGCCGATCAGCAGGGGGCCGGTGGGGGAGGAGACGAGATCGGTGACGGCGATGGGGTCGAGCGAGGCGTAGAAGGCCTCTTCCGCCGCGCGGAGTGCGGAACGCAGCCTGCAGGCGGAGCGCAGCGGACAGGGGGTGGCGCCCTCGCACTCGACCACCTCGCCTGGCCCTTCCAGCTCGCGCACGAGAGCGCCGACCGATGCGGACCGGCCGGCTCCGGTGAGGGTGAGGCCGCCCCCGCGGCCGCGGCGTGCGTCGACGAGGCCGAGGTGCTGGAGCCGGGCGACGACCTTCGCGGCGTGGGTGTACGGCACCTGCATGGTGGCCGCGACCTCCCGGGTGGTCGGCGGGTCCTCGTCCCCCGTCGCGACAGCCAGCCGCATGAGTACACGCAGTGCCACGTCGGTGAATCTCGTCAGGCGCATGGGCTCAGCGTAGTTATGTTGCATGAGGGATGCAAATTAAAGAGGGTGCGCGGCGACGCAGGGCAACGTGCCCCGACGCGAGCCCGAATAGTCACACTCTTTTGTGTAATAGCGCGCCGTGTCCTTCTGCTGAAAGGCTTCTTCTCGCAGGTCAGTCCATGATCGAGAGGATGTCGGATGTCCGTTGGTGAAGAGGTTCGCGACACGCAGCCGCCGCCGCAGCAGAGTCTCGGCACAGCGGCTGCGCGGAACCTCGCGACAACGACCAAGTCCGCCCCGCAGATGCAGGAGATCACCTCGCGGTGGCTGCTGCGCATGCTGCCGTGGGTGCAGGTGCAGGGCGGGACCTACCGGGTGAACCGCCGGCTCAGCTATTCGGTCGGAGACGGCCGGTTGACCTTTGTCCAGACCGGCGACCGGGTCACGGTCATCCCCGCGGAGCTCGGCGAACTGCCCGCCCTGCGGGACTTCGGGGACGAAGAGGTGCTGGGCGAGCTGGCGCGCAGGTGCGAGCAGCGCGACGTTGCGGCCGGGGAGGTGCTCGCCGCCTCGGGGGACGCGGCGGACCGCGTCTTCCTGCTCGCCCACGGCAAGGTCGAGAAGGTCGGGTCCGGCCCGTACGGCGACGAGACGGTGCTCGGAGTCCTCGCCGACGGCGCCTACTTCGGCGACCAGGCGCTGATCGACGGCGACGCGGCCTGGGAGTACACGGCCCGGGCCGTCACCGCGTGCACGCTGCTGACGCTGCGCCGTTCGGACGTGCTCAACCTCGCGGCCCGCGCCGACTCGCTGCGCGACCACCTCGCCGGACTGCTCTCCATCCCTCACCAGCGCACCAACCGCTACGGCGAGGCGGAGATCGATCTGTCCGCCGGACACGTGGGGGAGAGCGTCGTCCCGCACACGTTCGTCGACTACGAGTCGGCTCCACGTGAATACGAGCTGAGCGTCGCCCAGACCGTGCTGAAGGTGCACAGCAGGGTCGCCGATCTCTACAACCAGCCGATGAACCAGACCGAGCAGCAGCTGCGGCTCACCGTCGAGGCGCTGAGGGAGCGCCAGGAGCACGAACTGGTCAACAACCGCGAGTTCGGACTGCTCAACAACTGCGACTACGGGCAGCGGCTCCAGCCCCACGACGGGGCCCCCAGCCCCGACGACATGGACGAACTGCTGTCGCGCCGGCGCGGGTCGAACCTCTTCCTGGCCCATCCCCGGGCCATCGCCGCCTTCGGCCGCGAGTGCAACAAACGCGGTCTGGTGCCGGAGAGCGTGGAGGTCGGCGGGCACCATGTGCCCGCGTGGCGCGGAGTTCCGATCTTCCCGTGCAACAAGATCCCGGTCACCGATGCCCGCACCACATCGATCATCTGCATGCGGACCGGTGAAGCGGACCAGGGAGTCGTCGGACTTCAGCAGAGCGGCATCCCGGACGAGATCGAGCCGAGCCTGTCGGTCCGCTTCATGGGCATCGACGAGCAGGCGATCATCTCGTACCTGGTAACGGCCTACTACTCCGCCGCCATCCTGGTGCCGGATGCCCTCGGTGTCCTGGAGAACGTCGAGGTCAGCCGCTGGCGGTGATCCGCCCGGGGGCCCGGGCGACGCCGGCCCGGGCCCCGTACGCGCAGGGCCACGACAGAGGTGCCCCCGGGGCACCCGGAAGGAGTGACCGTGACCATGACGAGTACGGACGCCGCGACGGAAGGGCACGAGGCCGCCGCGCTCCTGGAGCGCACCCGCGGCGTCGTCGACCCGCACCTGCGAGCTGCCGTGGAATCGCTGCCCCCAGGCATACGCCAGGTCGCGATGTACCACTTCGGCTGGCAGAACGCGGACGGAAGCCCGGCCTCGGGACTGGCCGGCAAGGCCATCAGGCCCGCACTGGTCCTGGCCGCCGCCCGCGCGCTGGGCGGCGATCCGGATCACGCCGTACGGGCCGCCGTGGCCGTGGAGCTGGCGCACAACTTCACCCTGCTCCACGACGACGTGATCGACGAGGACGCCACCCGCAGGCACCGGCCCACGGCGTGGGCGGTGTTCGGTGTGCCGGACGCCGTCATCACCGGCGACGCCATGCTCGCCCTCGCACAGCGGCTGCTGTCCGACGACCCGCACCCGGCGTCCGCACCTGCTTCGGCCCGGCTGTCCACCTGCGTCATCGAACTGTGTGCGGGGCAACAGGCCGACTGCGCCCTGGAGAAGCGCGGCCCCGACGACGTCACGCTGGACGAGTGCCTCACGATGGCCACTGCCAAGACGGGTGCGCTGCTCGGCTGTGCCTGTGCCCTCGGCGCCCTGTACGCGGGGGCCGGGGAGCGGGCTGTGGGAGCCATGGACGGCTTCGGGAGGGAGGCAGGTCTCGCGTTCCAGCTCATCGACGACCTGATCGGGATCTGGGGGGACACGGACCGCACGGGCAAACCGGTCGGGGCGGACCTGTCGGCCCACAAGAAGTCCCTGCCGGTGGTGGCCGCCCTCACCTCGGGCACGCCCGCGGCCGCCGAACTGGCCGCGCTCTACCGGGGAGCCATGAACACCCCGGACGAGGTGAGCAGGGCAGCCGGCGCGGTGGACCGGGCGGGCGGCCGGGACTGGGCCCAGATGTGCGCGGCGGACCGGATGGCCCGGGCGGTCCACCATCTGTCCCGTGCGGTGCCCGATCCGGCCGCCGCCGGTGACCTGCTCGCCCTGGCCGAGTTCGTCACCCGCAGGACGCACTGAGCCGAGGCCTCCGTGACCGGCACCCCGATTCAACTCTAGGATCCCGAAGGTCGGTTGGGACCATCACATCGGGGACGAAGGGGCGGGGCCGGTCATGGGTGTACGCATACGGCAGGCGGACGAGCGGGACAGGGACCAGGTCGTACGGATCCTGGACGAGGCGTTCCACAACGACCCGGTGAGCGGTTGGGTCTTTCCGGACGAGGAGCACCGGCGCGCGGTGCACGGGAAGTTCCTCGGCGTCTTCGCCGACATCACGCTGGCGGGCGGCCGGATCGACATTCTGGAGGACGGCACGGCCGTGGCCCTCTGGCTCTCGGTCCCGGCGGGGGCACCCGAGGGGGACGACGGCACGCCCGCACTCATGAGGGAGACCGCTGACCCCGACAACGAACGGGCCGAACTGATCGGGAGGCTGACGGGCGCCGTCCATCCGCACGACCGCGCCCACGAGTATCTGCTGATGATCGGCGTCTCGCCGGAGCGCCAGGGGGAGGGGATCGGGGAAGCGCTCATCACCCAGGTGCTGGAGCGGTGCGACCGCGATGGAGTCCCGGCCTACCTGGAGGCGAGCAGCGAGCGCAGCCGAGGTCTCTACGAGCGGCTCGGGTTCACCTTCATGGGGCGGACCGTGGACCTTCCGGACGGTCCCTCCATGTGGCCCATGTGGCGTGATCCGTACACAGTCTGAACAGCGGTCAGGGTGACGCACGGGAGAAGGGGAGGGTGCCACCGGGGCGGCACCGGGCACGGGCTACAGTCCCTGCACATGACAGATGAGTCGTGGGCAGGCTGGTACCGGGACCGTCACGGTTCCGAACCGGTCATCCTCACCACGGACGGGCAGCAACTCCGGATCCGCGTCAGGGGTTCCGCCTTCGAGGGCGAGAGCTTCGACAGCCTGAGCCCCGTGGCCGCTGTGCCGCCTGAAGACGGGGCGTTCGACCTGGTGGACGGTGCGCTCAGCGACTGCGTCCTCGAGTGGGACCTGCCGCTTCCGGTCCTCGTCTCCGGCACGCTCCGCCAGGTCACGCTCAGTTGCCTGCTGTCGCTGCGCCGCGCCGACCCGGATCTGTACCTCGTCCTCCATCTGGACGGAGCGGCGTACGAATCGAACCGGGCCGAGAGCGACTTCGCGTCCGCCCTGGCGACGATCCAGCGCATCCTGCCGCCCGGTATCCGTCTCCAGACGTGCATCGCCTGCGCCTTCTCGGACTATTTCCCCGTACCGGTCCGCGGGCTCTCCGGCGGGCTCGCCTGCTTCCGCGGGGCGAAGGACGCGTACCGCGACGCCGCAGGCGGCGGAGACGTCGCCGACCTGTGGGACAGGCGGACGGGACTGGTCCAGGAGATCTGGAGCTGCCCGGAGTTCGAACCCCGTCCGGCCGAGGGGGCGGGGACGGGCCATCGCGGCGCCTTCCCGCTGGAGCTTGCCTGATCCCCGACACCCGGCATGCGCGTAGGGGCCGCTCCGGAGCGGCCCCTACGGCAATTGGATCCGGCGGTGTCAGGAGGCGGTGCGGGCGAGCGCCGCCGCGAAGCCGTTCTGCCACAGGGTGTTCACCCGCGAGCGCTCGGTCGCGTTCGGGTAGGCGTTCGTGCAGGACGTGCCGGGGCCACCGCCCGACATGAGCTCACTGCACGGGCCGGTGTAGTGGTCCGGAAGCCCGAGCACGTGCCCGGTCTCGTGAGCGGTCACACGGGTCGAGTTGTACTGCTGGTTCTGGGCGTAGTCGAGGAAGATGTAGCCGCTGCCGTGCCCGTCGGTGCTCGCGTACGAGCCCCGTGAGTCGTTGCCCTCGTAGTAGCTGAAGTCGGCGTTGGAGCCCTCCTGCAGCCTGACGTTGCTGACCGAGCTGTTCCAGATGCTGGTGCTGCTCGCTATCTGGCTGCGGAAGCTGGGGGCGTTGGCGGTGCTGTAGATCACGGTGACGGCCAGGGCGCCCGGCTTGGCGGCGCGCTTCTCGGCGACCGACTTCATGACGGCGTCGAAGAAGGCCTTGTTCGCTGCGGCGTTCTCGCTGGAACCGGCGTACGCGGCGTAGCCGGCCTGAGCGGTCGTGACGGAGGTGGAGGGAGCGACAGGGGCCGGGGCCGCGGCGACCGCGGGCGTGGTGCCCAGTGCGGCGGCGAGGGTGAGGCCGAGACCGGCCACAACCGACATGATGGCTGTCCTGGGGTGTCTCATGGGGGGTTCTCCTACCTGTCCGATGAACCCTGTCCGGTGGGCCGGACAGGGAACGGGTGGGGGGTACGGAGAGAGTGTGTTGCGCGGCCGGGCCGCAGCGGATGATGTCAACCGGCGATAGTGCCGCCCTATCGCCCCCACAGCACCAGCACAGCAACCGCACATACACAGCGCCCCAACACTCCCTGAATTGCGGCTGTTTAGTGGGGTTGAGCCGTCTGGTGCACCGTGTACGGACAGCCATACGCTCCTCGCCATGGAGCTCGAGGTGAGACACCTCAAGGCGCTCTGCGCCATCGCCGACACGGGCAGCCTGCACCAAGCGGCCCGACGGCTCGGCGTGAGCCAGCCCTCCCTGACCACCCAGCTGCAGCGCATCGAGAAGTCCCTGGGGGCGGAACTCTTCCGGCGGGAGAGGACCGGCTGCCGGCCGACCCTGCTCGGACGCGCCGTCCTCAGCAGGGCCCGCCCCCTGGTCGACGGCATGACCGCCCTGGTCGGAGCCGCCCTGGCAGAGGCCGAGGCGGCCCGCGCGGAAGGCCCGCGGCTCCGCATCGGATCCACCGCGAGCCGGGTGATCGGCGGGTGGTTGCGCAGACTGCGGGTGCGGCTGCCCGGCACGGACATCTCGCTGCGCGTGGACGTCTCCGCCCGGACGCTGCTGCGCACGGTCGCGGCGGGCCGCCTCGACGTCGCGTTCGTCCACGAGGTGGAGGGCTTCCCGCTGGACGTTCCGGAGGGCCTGGACCGGCGCGTACTCCTGGACCGGGAACCGCAGTTCATCTCGCTGTCCCGCGACCATCCCGCGGCGGGCAGCTCCGTGGTGGAGCTCAGTGACCTGGCAGCCGATCGCTGGATGGTCGACCCGTCGGTGGACGGCGAATGGGACGGCGTACGCCGGGTGCTCGGCGCCGCCGGCCTCGACCCGCCCGTCCTGCACGGCGACTACCTCACGGCGGCCTCCCTGGTCGTACTCGGCGAGGCGGTCGCTCCCTGCCAGCCCACCTCGGGCCCGCGCGACGACATGGCGATCCGGCCCCTGCGCGGCGATCCGCTGGCCGTGCGGCTGATGCTGGTCTCCCGGCCGGGCGCCGACACGGACGTGGTGTACGGGGAACTGGAAGCGGCGTACCGCGAAGCTGCCCAGCGGGCGGCGGGCTACCACCAGTGGCTGCTGCGCAACCGAAGTCCGCTCGCGCATACGCCCTGAACCGCGCGGAGTTCCCCGTTCTGCCGACAGCGAGGCACCGTTTCCCGCAGGCGTCACGACGGGCAAGGTCATCCCATGAAGATCCTGATGCTGGGCGGCACCGAATTCGTCGGCCGGGCCGTGACCGACGCGGCGCTCACCCGCGGCTGGCAGGTCACGGTGTTCCACCGCGGCCGCCATGCGGCACCGCCGGGTGTGCGGGTACTGACCGGCGACCGCACGACGGGCGAGGACGGCCTCGCCTCCCTCGCCGAAGGCGCCTGGGACCTGACCGTCGACACCTGGAGCGGCGCCCCCTGCGCCGTACGGGACGCGGCCCGTCTGCTGGCCGGACGGACCGGGCACTACACCTATGTCTCCAGCCGTTCCGTGTACGCCTACCCCACCCCGGCCGGGCTGCCCGAGGACGGCCCGCTGGTCGCCGGCGCCTCTCCCGACGCGGGCGCCGACGTCCCGTACGCCCTGGCCAAGCGCGGCGGTGAACTCGCGGCGCTCGACGCCTTCGGCGACCGGGCGCTGCTGGCCCGTGCCGGCCTGATCCTCGGTCCCGGCGAGAACGTGGGCCGGCTGCCGTGGTGGCTGGAGAGGACCGCCCGCGGCGGCCCCGTCATCGCCCCCGGGCCACGGGACGCCGCTCTCCAGTACATCGACGCCCGCGACCTGGCGAACTGGATCCTGGACGCCGCGGCGAGCGGCCTGGGCGGCGCGTACAACACGGTCAGCCGGCCCGGTCACACCACGATGGGCGAGCTGCTCGACACCTGTGTCCGGGTCACCGGCTCGCAAGCCGAACTGCGCTGGACCGACCCGGACGTGCTCCTCGCCGCGGGAGTCGAACCCTGGAGCGACCTGCCGGTCTGGCTGCCCGCCGGCGAGCTCTACGACTCCTTGCACCAGGGCGACGTAGCCAAGGCCCATGCCGCCGGGCTGCGGTGCAGACCCGTGGGCGACACGGTGGCGGACACCTGGGAGTGGATGCGCGAGCGGGGCGGCAAGGCCCCTCAGCGGCCGGACAGGCCCCCGGTCGGGCTCGACGCGCGGACCGAGGCGAAGCTTCTGGCGGCAACCGACAGCCCTTAGCGTGGCCCGATGACCGAACAGTTGCTGCACCTCGCCGAAGAACCCCTGTGGCAGGCGGCCCGCGGGACCGGGACGTACGAGATGTCCACCCGCGGCCGCACCCTGCGTGAAGAGGGCTTCATCCACTGCTCACTGCCGCACCAACTGCCCGGTGTCGCGCGGATGCTGTACGGCTTTGACGACCGGGACCTGGTGGTGCTGGTCATCGACCCGGACCGGCTCCGAGTCCCCGTGCGCTACGAGGCCATGAAGCCCGGCGGTGAGGAGTTCCCGCACATCTACGGACCGATCCCGGTGTCCGCGGTCGTGGAGGTACGCCCGTGGACCCGCACCGCGGCACAGAAGGAGGGCGAGGCGCTGTGATCGGCCCCCTCATCGCGGTGACCGGGGCGAGCGGAGCGGTGGGTGGCCGGGTCGCCGAGCGGCTCGCCCGTACCGGCGGCCCCGTACGGCTGCTCGGACGCGATCCGGCACGGCTGCCCCGGCTGCCGGGTGCGGTCCTCGCGCCGCCCGCCCCGTACGGTGACGGCGAGGCCATGCGCCGCGCGCTGGACGGTGCGCACACGCTGTTCCTCGTCTCCGCCCACGAGGGACCCGACCGGGTCGGCGAGCACATCACGGCCGTCGACGCGGCCGTGGCCGTAGGGGTCGAGCGCATCGTGTACGTGTCCTTCCTCGCCGCCGCGCCCGCCGCGACGTTCACCTTCGGCCGCGACCACTGGCACACCGAGGCGCACATCCGGATGACCGGGGTGCGGTACACCTTCCTGCGCGACAGCTGGTACCTGGCGGCACTTCCCGCGATGACGGGAACCGACGGGATCCTGCGCGGTCCGGCCGGAGAGGGCCGGGTGTCGGCCGTGGCGCACGAGGACATCGCGGACGCCGCGTCAGCCGTCCTGCTGGACGAGGGAGTCGGCCACGACGGTGCGACGTACGACCTCACGGGCCCGGAGGCCTTCACCCTCGCCGAGGCGGCCCAGGAGTTGAGCCGCTGCACGGGCCGCACCATCCGCTACGTCCCTGAGACCAGGGAGGAGGCTTACGTCTCGCGCGCGCACTACGGGGCCGAGGACTGGGAAGTGGCCGGCTGGGTCACGTCGTACGAGGCCATCGCGGCCGGCGAGATGGCCGCGCTCTCGGACGCCGTCCCCACCCTCACGGGGCACCCGGCCAAGAGCCTGGCCACCTACCTCCGGGAGAACCCGGAAAGCTACCGCCACCTTCTCCCCGGAGCCTGACCCGGGCAGAGGGGCAGAGGGGCAGAGGGGCAGGCGGGCAGACCGGCAGACGGGGCGGGATGTCAGACCCACGCGTTACGTTGACGCCATGGCGAACTTCGTACTGGTGGCGGGAGCATGGCTCGGAGCGTGGGCGTGGGACGAGGTGGTCCCGGAGCTGCGCGCCGTCGGCCACGGCGTCCACGCGTTGACCCTCTCCGGCCTCGGAGAAAGGCAGGGCCTGCCGGCCGGGCAGCAGACCCATGTCAGGGACATCGTCGACGAGGTGGAACGCCTCGATCTGCGCGATGTCGTCCTTGTCGGCCACAGCTACGCGGGCATCCCGGTGGGGCAGGCCGCCGAGCGGATCGGCGACCGGCTGGCCCGGGTGGTCTTCGTCGACTCCAACATCCCGGCGCAGGGCGAGTCGTTCGCCTCGGTCTGGTGGCAGGGGAGCGGGGTCCTGGAAGCCGCGATCGAGGCGAACGGCGGTTTCTGGGCACCGCTGACCGCCGACGACTGCGACGGCCAGGGGCTCACCGACGAGCAGATCCGACGCTTCGTGAGCGGCTCCACACCGCACCCGGGCGCCACGCTCACCGAGCGGGCCGTGCTGGAAAGGCCCCTCGGCGAGCTTTCCGCGACGTACATCAAGTGCCTGCTCGACGGGCCCGAGCCGAACGACGACGTGGCCGCGCTGCTGACCGGCAAACGCTGGGAACTGGTCGAGATGGACACCGGGCACTGGCCGATGTTCTCCGAGCCGCGTGAGCTGGCGCGGATCCTCCACCGTGCGGCCGCGGAGGCCTGATCTCCCGGAAACGCCCGCACCCGGTCCGCAGGGCCTCCCGGACGGGAAGCCGCGCGGACCGGGTGCGGACACACCGGTCCTGCTGATCCGAAGACCGCAGATCAAGCCTTCTTGGTCTCCCAGAAGATCTTGTCGATCTGGGCGATCAGGTCCAGAGCCTTCTGGCCCGTGGCCGGGTCGTTCGAGCCCTTGGCCGCGGAGAGCGCCTTCAGGGTGTCGTTGACCAGCTGGTGCAGCTCCGGGTACTTCTCGAAGTGCGGGGGCTTGAAGTAGTCGCTCCAGAGCACCGAGACGTGGTGCTTCGCGAGCTCGGCGCGCTGTTCCTTGATCAGAACGGCGCGCGTGCGGAAGTCCGCGTCCTCATTGGCCTGGTACTTCTCCTGGACGGCCTTGACGGACTCCGCCTCGATGCGGGCCTGGGCCGGGTCGTACACACCGCAGGGCAGGTCGCAGTGGGCGCTGACCTTCACCTTGGGGGCAAACAGGCGGGAAAGCATGGAGCTGTCCTTCCTCGTGATCGTCTTCTCAGGTGGGACATTACTCCGTGGGGGGCGGGTTTTTGCGGCTGCCCCCATGGGCTTAGGTCAAAAGTCCAGGGTGACGATGGGACCAGTGGCCGAATGTACGGAGCGGTGCGCGGCGGTGTACTGGAGGACGGACCGGGAGGTGCCACAGATGCCGGAACTGACGCAGGATCCGGGAAACGGGCGGGCGGCGCGGGGCTCGTTCCAGGTGGTGGAGGTGACGGGGCCCTCGATGGTGCCCACCCTCTACCACGGGGACTGGCTGCTGGTGCAGCACGGGGCGCCGGTGCGCCCGGGGGACGTGGTGATCCTGCGTCACCCCTTCCAGCAGGACCTGCTGGTCGTGAAGCGGGCGGCCGAGCGCCGCGGCACGGGCTGGTGGGTGCTGGGTGACAACTCGTTCGCGGGCGGGGACAGCACGGACTACGGAACGGTGCCCGAGGAGCTCGTACTTGCCCGGGTGCGGGCCCGTTACCGGCCGCTGAAGAAGGATCAGCGGTCCGTGTTCGGTGTGCTGGGCTGGGCGGTGTCCGCGCTGCGGCCGGTCTCCTCGGACCGTTCCGTCTCCAGGCGCTTGCGGGCCCGGTAGGCCGCCACGTTGGCCCGGGTCGCACAGCGGTCGGAGCAGTAGCGCCGCGAACGGTTGGTGGAGGTGTCGAGGTAGGCGTTGCGGCACGGCGCTGCCTCGCACAGGCCCAGCCGGTCCACGCCGTGCGAGGTGAGGTGGAAGGCGAGGCCCATCGCCGCGATGGCGGCGAAGCCGGCCGTGGCGTTCGACGGGTGGTCGGCCAGGTGCATGTGCCAGTCCGGCTTGTCGTCCTCGTCGCGGATGTCGTGGCCGGAGATCTGCGGGCTCACCGGGAACTCAAGCAGCAGTGAGTTGAGCAGGTCCACCGCCAGGGTCTCGTCGCCGCCGTCCGCCGCCTCGAAGACCGCGCGCAGCCGCGCCCGTACCGAGCGGAAACGGGTCACGTCCGCGTCGGTGGCGCGGCGGGCGGCCTGGGCGTTGGCGCCGAAGAGGTCGCGGACGGACTCGACGGTGGTGAGGGAGTCCTTGTTGCGGGCCGGCTCCTCGGTGTTGACCAGACGCACGGCGTAGTCCGAGTAATAGGCCAGTTCCACTTGTAGTCCTTACGGCGTCGGTCTATGGTCGATGTGTCGGCCAGTGTAATGGGTGGACACGATCATTGGGTATTACGTGGAGGTTCGTGTGACGGAGACGGCGACGGGCACCGACTGGCAGTCCTGGCAGGAGAGCTGGGACCGGCAGCAGGAGTGGTACATGCCGGACCGCGAGGAGCGGTTCCGGGTCATGCTGGACATGGTCGAGGCCGTCGTGGGGCCCGAACCGAGAGTGCTCGACCTGGCGTGCGGTACGGGAAGTATTACGGACCGGCTCCTCAAGCGGTTCCCGAAGGCCACCAGCACCGGTGTCGACCTCGACCCCGCGCTGCTCGCCATCGCCCGCGGCACCTTCGACGGCGACGAGCGGGTCACCTTCGTCACCGCCGACCTCAAGGACCCCCGCTGGACCGAGCGGCTCCCGCACACCTCGTACGACGCCGTCCTCACGGCCACGGCCCTGCACTGGCTGCACAGCGAGCCGCTCGCCGCGCTGTACGGGCAGGTCGGGCAACTGGTCAGGGAGGGAGGCGTGTTCATGAATGCCGACCACATGATCGACACCGACACCCCGCGGATCAACGCCGCCGAACGCGCCCACCGGCACGCCGCGATGGACCGGGCCCGGGCCGGAGGCGCACTCGACTGGGCGGAGTGGTGGGCCCTCGCCGCCAAGGACCCGGTCCTCGCGGGACCGACCGCGGAGCGCTTCACGATCTACGGCGAGCACGCGGACGGCGACATGCCCTCCGCCCGGTGGCACGCCCGCACGCTGCGCGAAGCCGGTTTCGGGGAGGCGCGCGCGGTCTGGTCCTCACCGTCGGACACCCTGGTGCTCGCGGTGAAGTAGAACGGCAGAAGCAGTACCAGCAGAGGAAGAGGGGCGGCCGCGGCCGCCCCTCTTCCGCGTCCGGCCGTCGCTGCAACCTGCCGCCCGCCCCGGCGCACTGGAAGGGTGAGACGGTCCGCGCCCGCGGACCGGGAGAGGGGGCGCCGACGATGCGGATCGATGACGACGCCGCGCTGTACGCCTTCGTCGAGGACCGACGCACCGCTCTGTTCCGCAGCGCCTACCTGCTGTGCGGCGACCGGCACGAGGCCGAGGACCTGGTCCAGACGACGCTCGTGAAGGTCGTCCTCGGTGGGAGGCGTCACGGGCGGCTCGACAACATCGAGGCGTACGCACGCAAGACCCTGGTCAACACCTTCATCGCGAGCCGCCGCCGGTTCTGGCGGCGCGAGCAGGCGTACGGGGAGCTGCCCGACCGTGCGGGCGCTGTGGCCGACACGGACACCGGCCTGATGGTCCGGGCGGCACTCGCCCGGCTCACGGCCAGGCAGCGGGCCGTACTGGTGCTGCGCTACTGGGACGACCTGAGCGTCGAGGCCACGGCCGAGCTGCTCGGGATGCGGGAGAACACGGTCAAGAGCCACACGGCTCGGGGGTTGGCGGCGCTGCGCGCCGAAATGGCGGAGGAACTCGTATGAACAACGTGCACGAACTGCTGGAACGGGCCGCTGAGAGTGCCGGCCGGCCGGACGTCTCCACCGAGGCGGTGTACGCGCGGGCCGCCAGGATCCGGTTCAGGCGCCGCGCCGCCGTGTCGGCCGCCGCGCTCGCGGTCGTCGCGGTCGGAGCGGTCACCCTGCCCGGGTACGCGGACGGGACGAAGGCGGAGCAGTCCTCGGTGGCTTCGGCGCCGGCGCCGCAGACCGGAAGGACGGAGAAGGCGCAGCGGCTCGCTGCGCTTCTCCCGCCCGGGGTGGGGGACATCGAGCAGGTCTCACTGGCCGTCCTGATCAAGCAGGCGACGGCCGAGCAGGACGACAAGGAGTATGCGGGCCCACTGGACGGGCAGTACGCGGTCCGCAGGGACGGCGGTGTCGGCTACCTCGCCCTGTCGGTCATGGACCGCGCCCAGGTGGCCAAGAAGTTCAAGGGGTCGCCCAGGGGTGACCTCTGCGTGCCGCAGGGGCAGGACTCGCCCCGCTCCGACTGCGTGCACGAAAAGCTGCCGGACGGCAGCGCGCTGACGATCTGGAGCGATTCGATGGCGTACGGGGACGGCGGTACGCCCCGGTGGGGCCCGGAGTTCACCGGACGGCTCGAGCTGAAGGACGGCTCGCTGCTGGCCGTCCGGTCCAGCACGGGCTACACCGGAGACCGGTCCCAGGGGCCGCTGCTCACGAGCCCCCCGCTCAGCCGGGAGGAACTGCGCACGCTGCTGCTGAGTCCGCAGGTGCTGCCGCAGAAGTAGGGGCGCACACACGCGGAAGGGCGGTACGGGCGCGAGGCCCGTACCGCCCTTGCTTCGCGGAGCGAGGCTCTACAGAACCTTGGACAGGAACGACTTGGTGCGGTCGTGCTGCGGGTTCGTGAGGACGTCCCGCGGGTGGCCCGATTCGACGACGACGCCGTCGTCCATGAAGACCAGCGCGTCGCCGACCTCACGGGCGAAGCCCATCTCGTGGGTGACGACGATCATCGTCATGCCGTCCTCGGCCAGGCCGCGCATCACGTCCAGGACGTCGCCGACCAGCTCCGGGTCGAGCGCCGAAGTCGGCTCGTCGAAGAGCATCAGCTTCGGCTCCATGGCCAGGGCCCGGGCGATCGCCACCCGCTGCTGCTGTCCGCCGGAGAGCTGGGACGGGTAGTTCTTGGCCTTGTCGGACAGGCCGACCCGGTCCAGGAGCCGCTCCGCACGGGCACGGGCAACGGCCTTGGCCTCGCCCTTGACCTGGATCGGCGCCTCCATGACGTTCTCGAGGGCCGTCATGTGCGGGAACAGGTTGAAGCGCTGGAAGACCATGCCGATGTCCCGGCGGTGCAGCGCGACTTCGCTGTCCTTGAGCTCGTAGAGCTTGTCGCCCTTCTGCCGGTAGCCCACCAGCTGGCCGTCGACCGACAGCCGGCCGGCGGAGATCTGCTCCAGGTGGTTGATGCACCTCAGGAACGTGGACTTGCCTGAGCCGGACGGACCGACCAAGCAGAACACCTCACGTGGAGCGACCTCGAGGTCGATGCCCTTGAGAATGTGGGCTGTGCCGAAGGACTTGTGTACGCCCTCGGCCTTCACCATGGGGGTCGTCATGTCACACCCCCCTGGGGCTGGTGAGGGGCAGGTTCTTTTTGATCTTCTGCCATGGGGTGGGCGGCAGCGTGCGGAGTGAACCTCGTGCGTAGCGCCGCTCGAGGTAGTACTGGCC
Source organism: Streptomyces sp. NPDC056452 (assembly GCF_042796085.1). Classification (NCBI taxonomy): domain Bacteria; kingdom Bacillati; phylum Actinomycetota; class Actinomycetes; order Kitasatosporales; family Streptomycetaceae; genus Streptomyces; species Streptomyces sp. NPDC056452. The sequence goes on along the minus strand of NZ_JBHTRI010000037.1, from coordinate 50,889 downwards.
GACGCTGAACACGCTGGTGAGGACCAGGTACCAGACGGAGGCCACGAGCAGCATCTCCATCACGGCGAACGACGTCGAGCCGATGCTCTGCGCGGCACGTGTCAGGTCCACATACGTCACAACGGCTACCAGGGAGGACGTCTTGAGCAGGTTGATGAACTCGTTGCCGGTCGGCGGCACGATCACCCGCATGGCCTGTGGCAGCACGATTCGCCGCATGGTCTTGCTGTTGTTCATGCCCAGTGCGTGCGAGGCCTCGGTCTGGCCCTCGTCGACCGACTGGATGCCGGCCCGGACGATCTCGGCCATGTAGGCACCCTCGTTCAGGCCGAGCCCAAGCAGGGCAACCATGAACGGGGTCATGACATCGACCATCTGGTCCTTGTAGATCGGCCCGAGGTTCAGGTACTCGAAAACAAGGGCCAGGTTGAACCACAGCAGCAGCTGCACGAGGACCGGTGTGCCGCGGAAGAACCAGATGTACAGCCAGGCGACCGCCCCTGTGACGGGGTTCTTCGAGAGCCGCATGACCGCGACGATGACTCCCAGCACCAGGCCGATGAGCATCGACAGCACGGTGATCAGCAGGGTGCGACCCATTCCGGCCAGGATCCGGTCGTCGAATATGAAGTCTCCGACCGTGTCCCAGCGGACGTTGCCCTGTGAGAAGGCGTAGATCAGCGAGCCCAGCAGGGCGACGACGATCACGCCCGAGACCCAGCGGCCCCAGTGCCGAACCGGGATGGCCTTGATCTGCTCGGGCGGGGCGGCAGTGGTTGCCGCCTTGGCGACCGACGAGCCCTCCGGGGGCTCCTCGGCCGGCGCCTTGTCGAACTTGTCAGTCACGGTGACTGCCCTTCAGTGAAACGCTTGAGGCGAAGATGCCGGGATCTACTTGCCGGCGTTGATGGTCGCCTCGGTGACGGCGCTGTTCTTGACGTCCCACTTCTCCAGGACCTTCTCGTACTCGCCGTTCTTGATGATCGCGTCCAGTGCCGCCTTGAGGGCGTCACGGAGCTCCGTGTTGTCCTTGTTGACAGCGATACCGAACGGGCCCGCGTCGGTCTGGCCGCCGGCGACCTCGAAGTCCTTGCCGCCGCCCGCGGTCTTCGCGATGTGCGCGGCGACCGGGTAGTCGTTGAGGTCGGCGACCGCACCGCCGATCTTGACGCGGGTCTGCGCCTCGGCGTCGGTCTCGAATGCCGAGATCTCAAGCTTCTTCGAGCCGCACTTCTTGGCCTGCGCCTTGAACGTGTCCTCGTAGATCGTGCCGCGCTGGACGGCGACCTTCTTGCCGCACAGGTCGTCCAGGGACTGGATGCCCTCCGGGTTGCCCTTCTTGACCAGCAGCGAGACGCCCGAGCTGAAGTAGTCGACGAAGTCGACGCCCTTGCCGGCCTTCTTGCCCGTGTCGTCCAGGCCCTCCTGGCGCGCCTTGGTGTCGCTCATGGCGGACATGACGACGTCCTGGCGCCCCGTGTTCAGGGACGTGATCAGGCCGTCGAAGGTGCCACTCGTGAACTTGAACTCGACGCCGAGCTCCTTGCCGAGGGCCGCGGCGAGGTCGGGGTCGATACCGACGATCTTGCCGCCCTCCTCGTACTCCATCGGCGCGTACGCGGCGTCCGTGCCGACCTTGATGACGCCGGCGTCCTGGTACTTCTTCGGCAGCTTGTCGAACAGCGGGGCGGCGGACGACTTGGTGCCCTCGCTCTCCTTGGTGCCAGAGCCCGAGCCGGTCTGGTCACCGCAGGCGGTGAGTAGCAGCGTGCCAGCGACCGCGATGGTGCCCACCGCGGCGATCCGGGACTTGGCGGTGGGCTTACGGCGGGTGGTGCGTGCGGTCATGATCGGGGTCCTCCGGCAGGTGAGGGCAGTTGCCAGCTGACTGCGTACTCATCTTCGAGTTTCGCCAGCTTGTTTTCGGCATCTTGCCATTCGGACTAGCCCATTTAGGGGGCATCGCATGTCAAAATCGGGTAACGGGACACCCCCGAACCCAGCGGGTCGGCACATCCAGGCCGAACCTTTCGCTGGAAACCATCCTTCCTGCCGGAGGATCTCCCGCCCTGAGCCTGCTCTGGGAGGGTTTCATGGCACGTGGCCGACTTGTGTGTATGTCCCACTATGAGTCACGTCACCGTGGGCGTAACGACTCGTCGGCGGTACGGCCTGTCCGGTAAGAAGGACCTTTACACCCCTCATCCGGGGCCCAGGGCGCGTGTGCGGCGCGCCCGCGCGTACGTACCTCCCCCTGCGGAGCGGGCCAACCGCTCAGTGCCGGGAACGTACGCGGTGCCCGCCCACCCCTCCTCAACCAGGAGTGGCCACCCTCAAATGATGAAGACTTAAGGGGTCAACACAATGGCAGCGGAGATCGTCAATCCTCGCAGCGACGACAGCAAGACGCACGGTGCGGCCAGTGCGAACGACATCAGCAGTGCGGGCGAGCTCTTCGATCCGGCCTTCGCCCTCCACCGCGGCGGGAAGATGGCCGTGCAGGCCACCGTGCCCATCCGCGACAAGGACGACCTGTCCCTCGCGTACACGCCCGGCGTGGCCAAGGTGTGCAGCGCCATCGCCGAGAATCCCGAGCTCGTCCACGACTACACCTGGAAGTCGCAGGTCGTGGCCGTCGTGACGGACGGCACCGCCGTGCTCGGCCTCGGGGACATCGGCCCCGAGGCATCCCTCCCGGTGATGGAGGGCAAGGCGATCCTGTTCAAGCAGTTCGGCGGCGTCGACGCGGTTCCGATCGCGCTCGCGACCACCGACACGGACGAGATCATCGAGACCGTGGTGCGCCTCGCGCCGTCCTTCGGCGGGGTCAACCTGGAGGACATCTCGGCCCCCAGGTGCTTCGAGATCGAGCGCAAGCTCCAGGAGCGCCTGGACATTCCGGTCTTCCACGACGACCAGCACGGCACGGCCGTCGTGACGCTCGCGGCACTGCGCAACGCCGCGAAGCTCTCGGGGCGGACCCTCGGTGATCTGCGCGGCGTCATCTCCGGCGCCGGTGCGGCCGGAGTGGCGATTGCGAAGTTCCTGCTGGAGGCGGGCATCGGTGACGTCGCCGTCGCCGACCGCAAGGGCATCGTCAGCCGGGACCGCGACGACCTCACGGACGTCAAGCGCGAGCTGGCGGAACTGACGAACAGGGCGGGCCTCTCCGGTCCGCTGGAGACGGCCCTCGCGGGCGCGGACGTCTTCATCGGGGTCTCCGGCGGTACGGTGCCCGAGCCGGCTGTCGCCTCGATGGCACCCGGCGCGTTCGTCTTCGCCATGGCGAACCCGAACCCCGAGGTCCACCCCGACATCGCGCACAAGTACGCGGCCGTCGTGGCGACCGGGCGTTCGGACTACCCGAACCAGATCAACAACGTGCTGGCGTTCCCCGGCATCTTCGCGGGCGCGCTCCAGGTCCGGGCCTCCCGGATCACCGAGGGCATGAAGATCGCCGCGGCGAACGCCCTGGCGGACGTCGTCGGCGACGAACTGGCGGCGGACTACGTGATCCCCTCGCCGTTCGACGAGCGGGTCGCCCCGGCGGTCACGGCCGCCGTGGCCGCGGCCGCGCGGGCCGAGGGCGTGGCACGCCGCTGACGCGGTGAGGCGGGGGTGGGTCGGGGAGCGGGTCCGCTGTGCGGGTCTGTTCCCCCACCCGCCCCTGTTCCTGTTGGGGCGGGTCTGTTGGGGCGAGCGTCACACCATCGGACAGTTACGTCACGGCGCGTCACCGCCTATCGTCGGGGCCATGTTCGCCGCCTACGCCGCACGCATCGACCGGGACCAGCCCCTCAACGGACTTGAGCTGGGCGAACGCCCCGCTCCCGAGGCGCGATCCGGCTGGACCACCGTCTCCGTCAGGGCCGCCTCCCTCAACCACCACGATCTCTGGTCCCTACGGGGCGTCGGTCTCGCCGAGGACAAGCTGCCGATGATCCTCGGCTGCGACGCCGCCGGGATCGACCAGGACGGCAACGAGGTCGTCCTGCACTCGGTGATCGGCCAGACCGGGCACGGGGTCGGCCCCCGGGAACCCCGCTCCATCCTCACCGAGCGCTACCAGGGGACGTTCGCCGAGCAGGTCACGGTCCCGAGCTGGAACGTGCTGCCCAAGCCGAAGGAGCTCACCTTCGAGGAGGCCGCCTGCCTGCCGACCGCCTGGCTCACCGCGTACCGGATGCTCTTCACCAACGCGGGCGTCCGGCCCGGCGACTCCGTCCTCGTCCAGGGGGCCGGTGGCGGTGTGGCCACCGCGGCCATCGTGCTGGGCAGGGCCGCCGGGCTCAGGGTGTACGCCACCAGCCGTGACGAGGCCAGGCGCAAGCGGGCCGTCGAGCTGGGTGCTATCGAGGCGTACGAGCCCGGCGCCCGGCTGCCGCAGCGCGTCGACGCCGTCATCGAGACCGTCGGCGCCGCGACCTGGTCCCACTCGGTGAAGTCCCTCCGTCCCGGCGGCACCCTGGTCATCTCGGGTGCGACCAGCGGCGACCGTCCCGCGCATGCGGAGCTGACCCGGATCTTCTTCCTGGAGCTCAAGGTGGTCGGCTCGACGATGGGCTCCAAGGACGAGCTGGAGGACCTGCTGTCGTTCTGCGCGGCCACCGGCGTACGTCCCGTCATCGATGAGGTCCTCCCGCTGGACCGGGCCCGTGAGGGGTTCGAGCGGCTCGCCGCCGGAGATCAGTTCGGGAAGATCGTGCTGACCACCACGTGACCACAGGGGCCTGGCCGGGCGCCGGGGAGGGGCTGTCGCTGCGCCCCTGGCAGCCGTACGACGCCCCGGCCGTCCTCCGTGCGTTCGCCCCGGCCGAGATGGCGCGCCAGTCGGGCCGGCCGGTCACCTCCCCGGCCGAGGCGCTGGACTGGATCGCCGGCCGTGAGAAGGAGCGGGCGGCCGGCACCGGGTACGCGTGGGCCGTCGTCCGGGACGACGTGGTGCTCGGGTGCGTCGCCGTGACCGCGGTGGACCATGTCCACGACACCGGCTGGGTCTCGTACTGGACGGTCGAGGGGGCGCGTGGCGGGGGTGTTGCCGCCGCGGGCGTACGGGCGCTCGCCCGCTGGGCCTTCGACGACCTGGGTCTCCACCGGCTGGAACTCGGGCACCGGACGAACAACCCGGCCTCCTGCAAGGTGGCCGAGCGGGCCGGCTTCGCGGTGGAGGGCCTCGAACGGGGGAAGCTCCGCTACGGCGAGGTCCGGTACGACGTGGAGCGCCACGCCCGGCTGGCCACCGACCCTGTCAACTTTGATTGACGTCGCCCAGGTGTCAATGTAGGTTGACATCATGACCGAAGCAACGGATCTCGCCGCACGCGCCGGTGATCACGACCCGCGCGTGGGGTTGCGGGCCGTCGCCGCGCTGCGGCGGCTGCTTGAGCAACTCGAAGCCGTGCAAGTGAGAAGTGCCCGCGCCCAGGGCTGGTCGTGGCAGGAAATCGCTGCCGAGCTGGGTGTCAGCCGGCAGGCCGTGCACAAGAAGTACGGGAGGCATTGATGTTCGAGCGATTCACCAAGGGTGCCCGGTCCACGGTGACCGGCGCCGTGGTTCATGCCGAGCGGACCGGCTCGGACTCGGTCACCGAGGAACACCTGCTGCTCTCGCTGCTGGACCGGACAGGGAGCCGGGCGGCCTTCGCCGTCGCCTCCCTCGGACTTGTCGACCGACGCTCCTCCCTGGAGTCGGCTCTCGCCGAGGCCAGGCGTCGAGGCGGCCTCACCAAGGCCGATACGGAGGCGCTGGCCGGCCTCGGCATCGACGTCACCGAGATCGTGGCCAGGGTCGAGGGCGCCCATGGCGAGGGAGCCCTGGAGGGTGACCGCAGGAACCGCCGGTGGTGGTCGGCGCAGCGCCCGTTCACCGGGGGAGCGAAGGGCATCCTGGAGAAGTCCCTGCGCGTCGCCCTGGGACGCGGCGACAAATTCATCGGCGAGGAGCACGTCCTGCTGGCGCTGACGGCCTGCCCCGGAGTGGTCGCCGACGTGCTCGCGGAACACGGCGCGACCTACGCCACGGTGGAGCGTGCGCTGTACGGAGACGAGGGGGAAGGCCGGGCCAAGGCGGGCTGACCCGCTCACCGGGTCGGCCCCGCCCACCGGGCGAAGGGGCTACCCGGCTTGCCCTGCCCTGCCCACCGGGCCGCAGGCGCCCACCGGGCCTGGTCGGCGCCTGCGGCCCGGTGGGCTCGGGCGGTCAGCCCTTCTTGGTGTTCTCGGCCTTGTCGTCTGCGGTGCCCCGGAGCAGCGTGCCGATGTGTGTCGCGGCCGTCGCGAGGTGGCGGCGGGCCTCCGTCAGCTGGGCCTCAGTGACTCCCTGGTCCCGCGCCGCGTCCCGGATGTCGTCGCGGAAGCGGTCCAGCAGGCGGTCCAGGTCGCGGGACGGGTCACCCGTGGCCGTCGCGTCGGCGGCCCACTCGACATCGGGGGCGGCGGGGTCGGGCCTCGTGTACGAGGGCCAGCTGCCGCTCTTGGCGAAGTTGCCGAGCTGACCGGTGATCTCGGCCAGACCTTCCCGTACTCCCGTGGGCCAGTCGCCCCGAGCGAAATGCTCCTGCACCTGGCGTGCGGCGTTCTGCATCTGTTCGCGCGCCTTCTCGTGGGCCTCCCGGGCCTGCCGGCGGGCCTGCTCGGCGTCCTCGCGGGCGCGGCGGGACTCGTCCTTCGCCCGGCGGGCCTGTTCCTTCCACTCCTGCTTGGCCTTGCGGAGCTCCTCCTTCGCCGTGCGCCACGTCTCGCTGTCCCCGAAGTCGGAGTCCCAGCCGCTCCGGGCACCGCCCGTGGCCTGCCGCGACTCGGATGCCGCCGCCCGCATCTCGCTGCGCACCTTGCCCGCCGCGCCGCGTACGTCGTCGCGGATCTCCGCGGCCAGCTCGGAGACCGATTCGCGGATCTCCAGCTCCAGGTCGGCCAGCTCGCCGCCGCGGCCCGCCAGCTCGGAGCGCCCGGCGTCGGTGATCGAGTAGACCTTGCGGCCGCCTTCCGTCGCATGGGTGACCAGGCCTTCGGCCTCCAGCTTCGCCAGGCGCGGGTACACGGTGCCGGCCGACGGTGCGTACAGCCCCTGGAAGCGTTCCTCCAGCAGGCGGATCACCTCGTAGCCGTGGCGAGGGGCCTCGTCCAGCAGTTTCAGGAGGTACAGGCGCAGGCGGCCGTGGGCGAATACGGGGGGCATGTCAGAGCACCTTTCCGGTCGGCTCGGCGTCGTACGGGTCGTCCTCGGCCGGGGGGCGGCGCAGCAGGGCGATCGAGCCGGAGACGGTCGTCGCCTTCAGCTTCCCCGTCCCGGCGCCGAGCGTGCCGGTGATCTTCTTCGCGCCCCACTGGCCGCCGACCCGCAGGTCCTCGAAGGCGTTGGAGACCGCGCCGCTCGCGGTGTTCGCCTCCACCTTCGCGTCCGCCGGGTGGGGCAGCCGGATGGCGATCTCGCCGGAGACCGTGGTCAGCCTGATGTCCGTGGGCCCGGGGGACGCATCGACGTCCAGGACCATGTGGCCGCTGACCGATTCCGCCCGTACGGACGTCCCGGCACCCTCGACGACCGTCAGGTCTCCCGACACGGACTGGAAGCGGAGGTCGCCGGTGACGGCCTGGGCCTCCAGGCTGCCGGAGACGGTCTCCGCGCGGACCACGCCGGAGAGTCCCACGAGGGTCGTGTCACCGGTGACACCCCGCAGCTCCGTGCGGCCCCGGATCCCGGAGACGACCGCCCCGGCGCCGACCACGCCCACCTCCACCGCCGCACCGGAGGGCACGGCCAGCGACACGACGGCGTGACGGCGCGGCGTCTTCCGGTCGAGCCAGCTGAGGAACCCCTTCCACGGCAGATCCTCGTAGGTCACGGTCAGGGTGCCGTCCCGTTGGGTGACGATCAGCGGGGGGCCCTCGATGCCGGAGACCTCCAGGCGGGCGGTGGCCTCATCGGTGCCGACGACATTGACCGCCCCGTTGACGATGCGCACACTGAGCGCCGTCACGGGGTCGTCGAATGTGAGCTTCTGAGGCTCGGCGACGGACCACGTCGACTCAGGCATGGATCGGACCTCCCGGAGAGCGTGCCGTGACGCAACATATCGCGTCTCTTGAGAACACGATATATCGCGGATTACGGAAGTCAAGGGGCTGTGGATGAGCGGCAAGAGCGGACAAATAGAGTCATGTGCGGGCGAATTGCCCTAGCGTGTGGACCATGACCGCGACATCCGTGGGCGCTCTGCTGCTGTGCCGGGCCGACCCCGAGACCGTACGGCCCCTGGCGCATCTCCTGCGTGAGCCGATGGTGCTCACCCCGGCCGGCGACGGGTGGAGCGCCGTCGTTCCCGAAGGGAAGCCCTGGCGCAGCGAGGGCGGCGAGCCGGTCGACCGGGTCCTCGGCGGCTGGGCGACCGCGCTCGCCGTGGGTTCGGCCTGGCCGGTGCTCGCCCTGTGGTGGGACGGCGACCGCTCCGGCTACACCCTCGCCTCGGGATTCCGCCGCCCGGTCGGCTACATCTGGCTGGCCGACGGCACCCCGGCAGGTGAGGACGAGGCCATGCGGACGTTCGCGGTACGGCTGGGCCTCGATCCGGTCCTGGACGTCCAGGAGCTGGAGGCGCTGACCCGGCCGGATCCGGAGGCGGACGCCGACGCCCGGCTGCGCGGACTTCTCTCCGTCCTCGCCCGTACCGGAGTCTCGCTCCCGGCCGGCCTCACCCCCGGAGAGACGGCAGACCGGCTGCGCAGCGTGGCCGGGGCGCACCCCCGAGCGGAACAGATCGAGTGGGCCGGCTGGCGCGATGCCGTACGGGTGGAGCTCGACGCGGTCGAGAGCGGGAGCCTCGGGCCGTGGGTGCTCGGTCCCCGGGCCCGCGCGGCGGCCGCGGCGCAGGTCGCGGTAGGAGTGCCTCTCACCCTGTGGGGTGCCCGCCGGCGCAGCGGGGGCTGGGTCGCGGCGGGCCTGATCCTGCTGGTGCAGGGCGCCCTGGGGCTCGCCTACAACCGGTTCAGACGCGAAGCGGAGGCAGCGGGAACGCCCCGGCGGTGACTACTCGTCCTCGTCCTCGTCGTCCAGCCGGGCCAGCCAGGTCGCCAGGCGCTCGACGGGAACCTCGAAGTCGGGGTTGAGGTCGACGAACGTGCGCAGCTGCTCGGCGAGCCACTCGAAGGTGACCTCCTCCTCGCCGCGCCGCTTCTCAAGTTCCTCGATGCCACGGTCCGTGAAGTACATGCGACCAGAATAACGAGGCCGAAACGCCGCGGTGCCCGGTCCCGCGATGATCTCGCGGGACCGGGCACCGACGGTGCGTACGACAGCCGGTCAGGCCTCGAAGACCTCGTTGACCAACTGGGTCTGCTCGGCCTGGTGACGCTTGGCCGAACCGACCGCCGGGGACGAGCCGTGCCGGCGCGAGATACGGCGCAGGCGCTCACCGTGCGGCACATCGGCGCCGACGGCCAGGTCCAGGTGGTCGATCAGGTTGAGCGCGATGAACGGCCACGCACCCTGGTTGGCCGGCTCCTCCTGGGCCCAGAGGTACTTCTCCGCGTTCGGGTACTTGGCGATCTCGGCCTGGATCTCCGCACCCGGCAGCGGGTACAGGCGCTCCAGACGGATGATCGCCGTCTCCGTGTCGCCACGCTTCTCGCGCTCGGCGTCCAGGTCGTAGTAGAGCTTGCCGGCGCAGAAGACGACCTTGCGGACCGCTTCCGCCTTGACCGACTCGTCGCCGATCACCGGACGGAAGCCGCCGGTGGTGAACTCCTCCGCCTTCGACGCCGCCGCCTTGAGACGGAGCATCGACTTCGGTGTGAAGACGATCAGCGGCTTGTGGTGCGGGTTGTGCACCTGCCACCGCAGGAGGTGGAAGTAGTTCGACGGCAGGGTCGGCATCGCGACCGTCATGTTGTCCTGCGCGCACATCTGCAGGAAGCGCTCCGGGCGGGCGGACGAGTGGTCCGGGCCCTGGCCCTCGTAGCCGTGCGGCAGCAGGAGCGTGACGCCGGACGTCTGGCCCCACTTCTGCTCGGCCGAGGAGATGAACTCGTCCACGACCGTCTGCGCGCCGTTGACGAAGTCACCGAACTGGGCCTCCCAGATGACCAGCGACTCCGGGCGGGCCAGCGAGTAGCCGTACTCGAAGCCCATCGCCGCGTACTCGCTGAGCAGCGAGTCGTAGACGTTGTAACGGGCCTGGTCGTCGGAGAGGTAGAGCAGCGGGGTGTAGTCCTCGCCGGTCTTCTGGTCGACGAGGACCGCGTGACGCTGGCCGAACGTGCCGCGGCGGGTGTCCTGGCCGGCGAGCCGGACCGGGGTGCCCTCCATCAGCAGCGATCCGATGGCCAGGGTCTCGCCCATGCCCCAGTCGATCGTGCCGTTGTCCACCGAGGCCGCGCGGCGCTGCATCTGCGGCATCAGACGCGGGTGGACGGTGATCCCGTCGGGGATGTTGACCTGGGACTCGGCGATCAGCTTCACGACCTCCGAGGAGACCGCGGTGTTCACCGCCACCGGGAACTCGGCCTGGACGTCCGGGACATGCGGCTGGGACGGCGCGGAGGTGGCTTCGCGGACCTCCGCGAAGACCTTCTCCAGCTGGCCCTGGAAGTCCTGGAGCGCCTGCTCGGCCTCTTCCAGCGTGATGTCGCCGCGACCGATGAGGGACTCGGTGTAGAGCTTGCGCACCGAGCGCTTCTTGTCGATCAGGGTGTACATCTGCGGGTTGGTGAACTCCGGGTTGTCGCCCTCGTTGTGACCGCGGCGGCGGTAGCAGATGAGGTCGATGACGACGTCCTTGTTGAACGTCTGCCGGTACTCGAAGGCGAGCCGCGCGACGCGGACCACGGCCTCCGGGTCGTCACCGTTGACGTGGATGATCGGCGCCTCGATCATGCGCGCCACGTCGGTGGCGTACATCGAGGAGCGCGACGCCTCCGGGGCGGCGGTGAAGCCGACCTGGTTGTTGATGACGACGTGGACGGTGCCGCCGGTGCGGTAGCCGCGCAGCTGAGACATGTTGAGCGTCTCGGCGACGACGCCCTGGCCCGCGAAGGCCGCGTCGCCGTGGAGCGCGACGGGCAGGACCGTGAAGTCCGTGCCGGCCTTGTTGATGATGTCCTGCTTGGCGCGGGCGATGCCCTCGAGGACCGGGTCGACCGCCTCCAGGTGCGAGGGGTTGGCGGCCAGCGAGACCTTGATCTGCTCGCCGTCCAGACCGGTGAAGGTGCCCTCGGCGCCCAGGTGGTACTTGACGTCGCCGGAGCCGTGCATCGACCGCGGGTCGAGGTTGCCCTCGAACTCCCGGAAGATCTGCGCGTACGACTTGCCGACGATGTTCGCCAGGACGTTCAGGCGGCCGCGGTGGGCCATGCCGATGACGACCTCGTCGAGGCGCGCCTCGGCGGCGGAGTCGATGACCGCGTCGAGCAGCGGGATGACGGACTCGCCGCCCTCCAGCGAGAACCGCTTCTGGCCGACGTACTTGGTCTGCAGGAACGTCTCGAAGGCCTCCGCGGCGTTCAGACGGCGCAGGATCCGCAGCTGCTCCTCGCGCTCCGGCGCGGGGCGCGGACGCTCCACCCGGTCCTGGAGCCACTTGCGCTCCTTCGGGTCCTGGATGTGCATGAACTCGATGCCGGTGGTGCGGCAGTACGACTCACGCAGCACACCGAGGATGTCGCGGAGCTTCATCAGCGTCTGCCCGGCGAAACCGCCGACCGCGAAGTCCCGCTCCAGGTCCCACAGGGTGAGGCCGTGCTCGTTGATGTCCAGGTCGGGGTGCTTGCGCTGGCGGTACTCCAGCGGGTCGGTGTCGGCCATGACGTGGCCGCGGACCCGGTAGGAGTGGATCAGCTCGAAGACCCGTGCGGCCTTGGTGACGTCGTCGTCGTGCGAGGCGTCGATGTCCTTGAGCCAGCGGACCGGCTCGTAGGGGATGCGCAGCGCCTTGAAGATCTCGTCGTAGAAGTCGTTCTCGCCGAGCAGGAGCTGGGACAGCACACGCAGGAACTCGCCGGAGGCGGCGCCCTGGATGACCCGGTGGTCGTACGTCGAGGTCAGCGTCATGACCTTCGAGATGCCCAGCTTGTTCAGGGTGTCCTGCGAGGTGCCCTGGAACTCCGCCGGGTAGTCCATCGCGCCGACGCCCATGATGAGGCCCTGTCCGGGCATCAGGCGGGGCACCGAGTGAACGGTGCCGATGCCGCCGGGGTTGGTCAGCGAAGCGGTGACGCCGGAGAAGTCGTCCATGCCGAGCTTGCCGACACGGGCGCGGCGGACGATGTCCTCGTACGCCTGCCAGAACTCGAAGAAGTTGAGCGTCTCGGCCTTCTTGATGGCCGCGACGACCAGCTGGCGGTCGCCGTTCGGCTTCACCAGGTCGATGGCCAGGCCGAGGTTGATGTGCTCCGGCTTGACCAGGGTCGGCTTGCCGTCCTTGACCGCGAAGGAGTGGTTCATCGACGGCATGGCCTTGAGGGCCTGCACCATCGCGTAGCCGATGAGGTGGGTGAAGGAGATCTTCCCGCCGCGGGCCCGCTTGAGGTGGTTGTTGATGACGATGCGGTTGTCGAAGAGCAGCTTCACCGGGACCGCGCGGACGGACGTGGCCGTCGGCAGCTCCAGCGAGGCGTTCATGTTCTTCGCGACGGCGGCCGAGGGGCCGCGCAGCGTCACGTACTCCGGGCCGGCCGGAGCCTCGGTCGCCTCGGCGGCCTTCGCGGGTGCTGCCTTGGCCGGGGCGGGCGCTGCCGGAGCAGGGGCCGCAGCCTTCGGCGCCGGAGCGGCGGGTGCGGGTACCGCGGCCGTGGCCGGGGCCTTCGCCACCGGCTCGGCCGGGACGGCGTTGTTGACGGTGGTCGCGGCGGGAGCCGGGGTCACCGCAGCCCCCGCGGCTGCGGGGCCGGGCTTGTCCGCCGTGCCGGACGTGCCCGGCTTGTAGTCGGCGAAGAAGTCCCACCAGGCGCGATCGACCGAACTGGGGTCCTGGAGGTACTGCTGGTAGATCTCGTCGACAAGCCACTCATTGGGGCCGAATGCGGCCGCCGGGTTGGACCCGGAGCCTGCTTCTTGATCGGTCGAGATGCTCGAGTTACTGGGGGACTGAGACGACACGGCGGCAACCGCCCTCTTCCGCTTCACAAGGTGATGGACAGCGGAAATCAAGGCTACGCCTCCCCAGCCGTTACGTGCAGGCCGGGCCGGTCTTCGTCGTGCACATCACATCGGAAGCCGGGTTTCGGCGCATGAAATGGCGGGAAACAAGCGGGGTTCCGCTGCACTTCGGGTACGCGAGGCCGTGGACACGGCCCCTTGGACCGTATCTCTTTCAGGGCCGCAGCGTAGAACGCCGCCTTCCGGTTCGAACTCTATGTCAACCGCGGAACTGAGATGTCCCCGGAAGAGTGACCTGGATCCGGCATCCGCGGGCTGATTCGGCCACGCCGATATGGCCGCCGTGCAGATCCACCGCCCAGCGGGCGATCGCCAGCCCCAGCCCCGTACCGCCGTCGTTGCCGGAGCCGTGCGGGTAGGGCGCCTGGCCTCGGTTGAAGCGCTCGAAGACCCGGTGGCGCTCCGCCTCCGGAATGCCGGGGCCCTCGTCGACGACCTCCAGTTCGAGCGACTCGGGGTAGTCCCCGCGCCGCGCCAGCACCGTGACCCGGCCGTGCGGAGGGCTGTGCTTGACCGCGTTGTCGATGAGATTGGCGACCACCTGGTGCAGCCGTTCCGCGTCCGCGTGCGCCGTCAGCTCGGGCGGCGACACATCGAGGTGCAGATGGACGTCCGTACGGGAGTGGTTGCCGGAGCCCGAGGAGAGCCTGCGGTGCGAGGCAGCGAGGTTCGCTTCCTTCAGGACCCCCGACAGGTAGGGCCACACCTCGAAGCGGCGGGCCTTCAGCGTCACCACGCCGTTGTCCAGCCGTGAGAGGTCCAGGAGCGTCTCCACCAGCCTGCCGAGGCGCTCGGTCTGCTTCAGGGCCGTACGCATCGTCTCGGGATCGGCGGCGGACACCCCGTCCACCACGTTCTCCAGCACGGCTCTCAGCGCCGCGATGGGGGTGCGCAACTCGTGCGAGACGTTGGCCACCAGCTCCTTGCGGTGCCGGTCCTCGGCCTCCAGGTCGTCCGCCATGCGGTTGATCGTCTGCGCCAGGTCGCCGAGCTCGTCGCGGCGTCCGGCGCCGCTCACGCGTCTCGTGTAGTCGCCGTGCGAGATCGATCTGGCGACCGCTCTCATCTCGTCGAGCGGCGCGGTCAGGCCATGGGCCACGAACTGGGTGATCAGCAGCGTGGCGATCACGGAGAAGACCGTGATGAACCTGAATTCGGTCCTGGTGCGCAGCGCGACGATCAGCAGACCTGTCGTGATGAACACCGAGACCACGACGAGCGTGCCCAGCTTGGCCTTGATCGAGAAGGGCCGCAGTCCGGAGCCGGGCCGCGTCATGGCGCGGGAGTCTCCAGGGCGTAACCGACGCCGTGCACCGTACGGATCCGCTCGGCGCCGATCTTCCGGCGCAGCGCCTTGATATGGCTGTCGACCGTGCGGGTGCCCGAGGCGTCGGCCCAGTCCCACACCTCCGCCAGCAGCTGTTCCCGGGAGAGCACCGCGCGCGGTGTGTTGGCCAGGCAGACCAGCAGGTCGAACTCGGTCGGCGTCAGGTGGACGTCGTCGGCGCGCACCCGGACACGGCGCTGCGCGTGGTCGATCTCCAGCTCGCCGAGGCGCAGGATGCCGCTGCGCGGGGTGACGGCGGCCAGCGCGGCCCGCTCCACCCGCCGCAGCAGGACGTGCACCCGCGCCGCCAGCTCACGCATGGAGAACGGCTTGGTCATGTAGTCGTCGGCGCCGACCCCGAGCCCGACCAGCATGTCTGTCTCGTCGTCGCGTGCGGTGAGCATCAGCACCGGCACGGGGCGCTGGGCCTGCACACGGCGGCAGACCTCCAGGCCGTCGAAGCCGGGAAGCATGATGTCGAGCACCATCAGATCGGGCTGCCAGGCCTCGGCCGCATCCACGGCCGCAGGCCCGTCCAGTGCGGTCTGCACCAGAAAGCCCTCGGCCCGCAGACGGGCGGAAATGGCGTCGACGATTGTCGCGTCGTCCTCGACCACCAGAACCCGGCGCTGAGCCCCGGGGGTGGCCGCGACGCCGTTGTGGGTGGTGTGTGTCTGTTCCATCGCCCCGCCCCTGCCCGTTCTCGCGGAGGCCATTCCCCCGGAGGCACGGTTATCGCTTGTGGATTTCGTGGGTGATCCCTTGTGCCGGTCAGAGCGTAAAGGCAGAAGACGGCTCCCGGCTACGCAGGGTGTTGACCGAGGTGAAGGTGTTACCTCCGCGGGAGAGGCGGATCGTCGGCCTTGTGCCGCTTGGCCCGTGGGATACCGGGGCTGTGGATACCGGGTGGGGGTTCAGACACTCCGGAGTGCGAGATGGACCACGTCGGGCACACCTCGGGCAACGGCTACTTCTTCGGTCCGTACCGCGTGGAATCCGGCATTCCGCAAGGCTTTCTCGAAGTCCGCGGACGGCTGTGCGGACCACACGGCAAGGACTCCGCCGGGCGTCAGACGGGCCAGGCAGGCCGCGAGACCGGCCGGTGAGTAGAGGCTTCCGTTGTCCTCCGTGACGGTCCAGTCGGGGCCGTTGTCGATGTCCAGGCACAACGCGTCGTAACGCTCCGTGGTCGTACGGAGGTGCTCGACGAGGTCCGTACGGAGGATCTCGGTCCGCGGATCGGCGAGGGCGGCACCCGAGATCCGGTCGAGGGGCCCCTCCAGGTGCCAGTCCACGATCGCCTGCTCCCGCTCGACCACCACGATCCGGCCCCACCGCTCGCCGGCCGCCGCGCGAACCAGCGAGAAGCCGACGCCGAGCCCGCCGATGAGCACGGCGGGGTCCGGCCGCCCGTCGGGCAGCGCGTCGAGCGCCGCGTCGATCAGCAGCCGCTCGGAGCGCCCGTCGGAGGTGTCCATGAGGAAGCAGCCGTTGGCGATGATCTCGAAGTCGTCGCCGCGCTCGCGCAGGACGACTTCACCGTACGGTCCTTCGCGCCGGTCGAGAGTGACGGGGCGGTGGGCGTCTGTGACGGACATGGGGGCGGTCTCCGGTCGGCGGTGGGGCGGTCGGCCGGTTCATCATCCCCACGCGCCGCGGTCGGGACCAGTCGATTTCCGCAGTGTCACCCTCCCGTCCGAGCGGCGGCGGCGTTCGATTCCGCGGCCCGCCGGCAGCCCGTCGGGAATGGCCGGGCCACGCGGAATGCTGCCGTAGGGGCAGGCGCCGCACGGTCTGCGCGACTCGGGGCGGGGGCAGGGTTCCAGAGTGATCGCTGAGAGCGAACGCAGGGTGGGGAACATTCGGCAGCTCAGGAGCATTGAGTCCACATAACTCAACTTGCCTGCCGAAGGGGAGATCATGACTGCTGAGTCCAATGCGTCCCAGGCGTTCACGCCGATCGACCTGCCCGTGCTGCCGCTCGACGACGAGGTCGTGCTTCCCGGAATGGTGGTTCCGCTCGATCTGTCGGATGCGGAAGTCCGTGCCGCCGTCGAGGCGGCCCAGGCCGTCGCGCGTCCCGGCGGGGGCAAGCCCGAGGTGCTGCTCGTCCCCCGCATCGACGGGAACTACACAGGGACCGGTGTCCTCGGAACCGTCGAGCAGGTCGGACGGCTCTCGGACGGGGACCCTGGCGCACTCATCCGCGCCCGTGACCGGGTACGGATCGGTGCCGGGACCAGCGGGCCCGGCGGGGCGCTGTGGGTGGAGGGCACACGGATCGACGTGTCCCTGCCCGATCCCCTGCCCGGCTCCGCCGCCGAACTCGCCAAGGAGTACAAGGCGCTCGCCACCAGCTGGCTGAAGAAGCGCGGCGCCTGGCAGGTCGTGGACCGGGTGCAGCAGATCGAGGACATCTCGGCGCTCGCCGACAATTCCGGTTACTCGCCCTTCCTCACCACCGCCCAGAAGGTCCAGCTGCTGGAGACCGTGGACGCGGTCGCCCGGCTCAAGCTCGCCGTCCAGTGGCTCGGCGAGCACCTCGCCGAACAGGACGTCGCCGAATCCATCGCCAAGGACGTCCAGGAGGGCGTCGACAAGCAGCAGCGTGAATTCCTGCTGCGGCGCCAGCTCGACGCCGTGCGCAAGGAGCTCTCCGAGCTCAACGGTGATCCGGAGGACGAGTCCGACGACTACCGGGCGCGCGTCGAGGCCGCCGAACTGCCCGCGAACGTCCGTGAGGCCGCCCTCAAGGAGGTCGAGAAGCTGGAGCGCGCGTCCGACCAGAGCCCCGAGGGCTCCTGGATCCGCACCTGGCTGGACACCGTCCTGGAACTGCCGTGGACCGAGCGGACCGAGGACGCGTACGACATCAGGGGCGCCCAGGAGATCCTGGACGCGGAGCACGCCGGCCTGCAGGACGTGAAGGAGCGCATCACCGAGTACCTCGCGGTGCGCAAGCGGCGTGCCGACCGCGGGCTCGGTGTGGTCGGCGGGCGGCGCGGCGGTGCCGTGCTGGCGCTGGTCGGTCCGCCCGGGGTGGGCAAGACCTCGCTCGGTGAGTCCGTGGCGCACGCCATGGGCCGCAAGTTCGTCCGCGTCGCACTCGGCGGTGTCCGGGACGAGGCGGAGATCCGCGGCCACCGGCGTACGTACGTCGGCGCGCTCCCGGGACGTATCGTCCGCGCCATCAAGGAGGCCGGCTCGATGAACCCGGTCGTCCTGCTCGACGAGATCGACAAGGTCGGCTCGGACTTCCGGGGCGACCCGGCCGCCGCCCTGCTCGAGGTGCTCGACCCGGCGCAGAACCACACCTTCCGCGACCACTACCTGGAGGTCGAGCTCGACCTCAGCGACGTGGTGTTCCTGGCCACGGCGAACGTGCTCGAAGCCATCCCGGAAGCCCTGCTCGACCGCATGGAGCTGGTCAGGCTGGACGGCTACACCGAGGACGAGAAGGTCGTCATCGCCCGTGACCACCTGCTCCCGCGCCAGCTGGAGCGGGCCGGACTGGAGAAGGACGAGGTGAGCCTCGACGAGTCGGCGCTGCGCAAGCTGGCCGGCGAGTACACGAGGGAGGCCGGGGTGCGGAACCTGGAGCGGGCGGTCGCACGGCTGCTCCGCAAGGTCGCGGCACAGCACGAACTGGGCGACCGCGAGCTCCCGTTCACGGTGACCGACGAGGACCTGCGGGGCCTGATCGGACGCCCCCACCACGTTCCCGAGTCCGCCCAGGTCCCGGCCGAGCGCCGCACCGCGGTGCCGGGCGTGGCCACGGGGCTCGCGGTGACCGGAGCGGGCGGCGACGTGCTGTTCGTCGAGGCGTCGCTGGCCGACCCGGAGACCGGGGCGTCCGGACTGACGCTCACCGGTCAGCTCGGCGACGTGATGAAGGAGTCCGCCCAGATCGCGCTGAGCTTCCTGCGGTCGCACGGCGCGGAGCTGGAACTGCCGGTCGCGGACCTGAAGGACCGCGGCGCGCACATCCACTTCCCGGCGGGCGCCGTTCCCAAGGACGGCCCGAGTGCCGGCATCACGATGACGACGGCGCTGGCCTCGCTGCTCTCCGGGCGGCTCGTCCGTACGGATGTGGCGATGACCGGTGAGGTGTCGCTGACCGGACGGGTGCTGCCGATCGGCGGTCTGAAGCAGAAGCTGCTGGCCGCGCACCGGGCGGGCATCACCACGGTGGTGATCCCCAAGCGGAACGAGGCCGACCTGGACGACGTCCCGGCCGAGGTCCTCGACACCCTGGAGGTCCACCCGGTCACCGATGTCCGCCAGGTGCTGGAGATCGCGCTCGCCCCGGCGTCGGTCGGGGCCGAGGAGAGGATCCCGGCTGCGGCGTAGGCGTCACGCAGTGACGGGCGTGGCACCACGGACACGGCCGGTACGGGCGGCCCGTTCCTCCCGCGAGGGAGGGGCGGGCCGTTCCGCGTTCCGCGCCCCGGGGCAGGGCCGCGGGCGGTTCAGGGGCGGTAGACCGTGCCGGGTTCCGGTTCCGCGGGGGCCATCAGCTGGGGGACAGTCACGAAGGTGTAGCCGCGGTCCTTGAGGGCGTCGATGATGCCCGGCACCGCGGGGACCGTCCCCGGGTAGATGTCGTGCAGCAGGATGATCCCGTCCCTGCCGGCCTGGTCGAGTATCCGCTTCCTGATCAGCGCGGAGTCGTTCGTGGAGTAGTCCTTGGCGGTCGCGCTCCACAGGATCTGGGAGAGCCCGAGCTCCGCGCAGATCCCGGACACCGTGTCGTCCGTACGGCCCTGCGGCGGGCGCATCAGACGCGGCTTCTTCCCGGTGATCCTCTCGATCGCGCGCTGGGTCTTCTCCAGTTCGGCGCGTATCTCGTCCGGCTCCCTGTCCGTCAGGATCTCGTGCGTCCAGGTGTGGTTGGCGACCTCGTGCCCCTCGGCCTCGATGCGCCGAACGGTGCCGGGGTGCTTCAGGACGTGGTCCCTGCCCAGCAGGAAGAACGTGGCCGGCACCTTCTTCTCCTTGAGGACGTCCAGGAGGTGCGGGGTGTCCTTCGCCGGGCCCGCGTCGAAGGTCAGCGCGATGCACTTCGCCCTGCGGCAGTCCACCTGGCCGAACGACCCCTTCGCGTCGGACGCGGCGTCCCGGCGTGCCGACCCCGGGGCGGTGGTCTGCATCGAGCAGCCGCTGAGCGTCAGCGTGAGCGCGGCGACGAGGGCGGCGGCCAGTCCCGTACCGAACGGCGACATCTTTTTGGGCACGGCAGGCTCACTCCTTCGTGGCTGAGCCGCACGCCGGTGGTGCGGCACGCCGCGACTATACATAGCGTGTATACGCACTATGTATAGTGAGGTTCGGAACAGCACGGAGCCCCGGTGACGTGGTGCTTGTCACCGGGGCCCGGTCGTGCGGGGTGGGGTCCGATCAGCCGTTCGCGAGTGCCTGTACGCGGTCGAGGGCGCCGTTGAAGTGGTTGTGGTCGCCGACCGTGGGGCCGGACGAGGTGTACTGCCACATCGTGTAGAAGCCCCAGCCGGCCGGGAGTTCACCGACCGTGGTGTTGTAGCGGGCCACCCAGAGCGGGTTGGTGGCGCCGAAGCTCGCGTTGTTGCCCGTGCAGTCCTTCCACCAGCTGGTGGCGGTGTAGATCACCGGGTCGCGCCCCGTGCGCGCCTTGTAGGTGTTCGCGAAGTCGCGGATCCAGGAGACCATGGCGGCCTGGGTCTTCCCGTAGCACTGGGCGCCGTACGGATTCCACTCGATGTCGAGCACGCCGGGCAGTGTCCGGCCGTCCCTGGACCAGCCGCCGCCGTTGTCCACGAAGTAGTTGGCCTGGGCCGCACCGCTGGTCGTGTCGGGGGTGGCGAAGTGGTACGTGCCGCGGATCATGCCGATGTTGTACGAGCCGTTGTACTGCTGCGTGAAGTACGTGTTCTTGTAGTACGTGCCCTCGGTGGCCTTGACGTAGGCCCACTTCACGCCGCTGTTCCACAGGGTCTGCCAGGCGACGTTGCCCTGGTGGCCGCTGACGTCCACGCCTTCGGTCTGGACGGCGGAGGGGCCGGTGGGGCTGCCGCCCTGCTGTCCGTCGTGGGCGATGACGCCCTGGCCCATCCGGGCCGTACCGCGCTGGGGGATGTCGGCGGCGCCGGCCGCGCCGGGCAGCGCGAGCAGGAGGGCGAGGGCTGCGAGGAGGGATCCCGCTACGGCGAGGCGCGAGCGGCGGGTCGTTCCGGATCCGGATCTGTGCACGGGCATCTGCGTGCCTCCGAGGACTCGGTGGGGGGAACTGCTGGCCCAGGAGCGGGTGCGGGACACTCCTGCAGTGCGTGCCGTCATGGTGTGGACATGCCACCCGTGACACTCATGAAGCTACGCACGTAGACCCGCCCGGCGGAAGGGGGACCGGCCGCTGCCGATGGTCTACGCCTGCGAAATACTGGCCCAGCTGCGGCGATGGCCGGGGCTGAAAGAAACTTTCATCGGCGGGAAAGCGTATGAAGGGTGCTGACGTGCACGGGAGTGGAAGCGCGAGTGAACCCGGTGCCGCGGCCGGGAGTGGTGTGGACCACGAATTCCTTGCGCTGGAGCGTGAGTTGGCGGTGTTCCTGCGCCGGGCGCGGGCCAGCTCGGGGGAGATGGCCCGTGAGGTCCACCCGGACCTGGAGTCGGCGGCCTACGGGCTCTTCGTACGGCTGGAGTCGGCAGGCCGGCAGCGTGCCACCGAGCTCGCCGCCTACTTCGGTGTCGGCAAGGCGACCATGAGCCGTCAGCTGCGCGCACTGGAGGCCCTGGGGCTGGTGGCGCGCGAGAGCGACCCGGCGGACGGCCGCGCCTCGCTCGTCCGGCTCACCGAGGAGGGGCTCGCCCGCTTCCGGAGTGTCCGGGATGCCCGCCGCGGACGTTATGCCCGCAAGCTGGCGGACTGGGACCGCGCCGAGGTCGCGGAACTGGCGCGACTGCTGCACCACTTGAACGAGCGCGCCGAGGACTGAGGGCGTCGGCCGGCGCGGGCGGAC
This sequence comes from Streptomyces sp. NPDC056452, assembly GCF_042796085.1. Classification (NCBI taxonomy): domain Bacteria; kingdom Bacillati; phylum Actinomycetota; class Actinomycetes; order Kitasatosporales; family Streptomycetaceae; genus Streptomyces; species Streptomyces sp. NPDC056452. The sequence goes on along the minus strand of NZ_JBHTRI010000037.1, from coordinate 29,420 downwards.
ACCGGCAGGGCGGCACGGGCAGGGCGGCAGCCCGCGCAGGTCTACAGCTCGACCAGGACGGCTGTCGCGTCGTCATGGGTCTTGCTGCGGCGCAGGTACACGCGGTCCGTGTCGGCCCTCTCCAGCTCCCTGACCCGGTCGATCAGTCCCTGCGGCCCCGCCTTGCGCAACAGCCCCAGCGTGGCCGTCCAGTCGCCCTCACGGAACGTCTCCGTCCAGCGGCTCGCCCCGTCGGTCAGCGCCGCCAGCGTCCGGACCTCCGCGCGCGGGGTGCGGCCGGTCACTGCGCGTGATGCCACTGCGGGGTCGGCGGCTGCCGTGAAGAAGCCGCCCTCCTTGTTCCGTACGCGCGCGTCGGCGATCGCCTCGGAGGCGAGAGAGCCCGGTGGGAGCCGGTCGAGACGGTCGTCGAGGACCGCCCGCACCGCGCCGTCGGGCGCTTCGAGAAGGAGTGCGGAGTCGGAAAGCACCAGGTACTCGATCTCCTGTTCGTCCCAACGCGCCACGACCACCGTCGCCTGTGGTGTTCGTACGTGAGAAAGGTCACACAGGGAACGGTGCGTGTCGGCGGTGCGCCGAATGGACATCGAGAGGATCTCGGTCAGCGTCAGATCCCGTCGCGAAGCGGACAGTTCGACCAGCGATCCACCCAGTCCCGCGGTGAACCAGGGCACGGAGTGCACACATCCGTCGTCGCCCCTGGGTGGCGTGACGCCGTCGAGCAGGACGAGTGCCCCGCCCAGGCCGGCTGCCGGGATGGCGGTCGATACCCAGTCCTCGTTGGGGCGTTCGGGACTACCCGGCGCGGTGGCGAGTTCGATGCGCATGCGATCAGTCTGCACGATGTCTTCACGAGGGCTGCACGAACCGGGGGTTGGGCCGTACCAGCAGGTCAGAACGGCCTCCCCGAATGGAAGGAGGTGCTCCGTGCATATGCGGGCGGGCATCCTGCCAAAGCCTGGGCCGAAGTTCCACCCAAGGGGCCGTGCATGGCCGGGAGCGCCCGTGGGGAGACTTGTTCGCCAACTCCGGAGTGATGTTCACTCGTTCGAGTGGCGGAGCGGTTGATGCGCGCCCCCCTCTCAAAAGCACTGGAATGGTCAGAAGCCGTACCAGGGCAAGGGGCGCCTTTCCACGTGACCGTGTGTCACCTCTGCTTCAAGGGTGGACGAGTCAAGATTGCGAGCACCGGTGCAGAAGAAGCGGCCTCGGAGCAAGGACAGCACGCGCGACGGTTCCGGGGCGACGCCTCCGGCAGCGGGTGCTGACAAGCGGACCGTGCGGGTGCGCAGCCGGCTCGTCGCCGGCGTTGCCGTCGTAGGGATCACCGTCATCGCCGCGGGCGCCCCGGCGGCCCTCGGCGCGTCCTCCGACCTCAACGAGTCCCAGCGGCTGGTCACGCTCGCCGAGCTGAACCAGCAGGCCATCACGCTCGCCCACTCCCTCGCCGACGAACGCGACGACGTCACCGCCCACATCGCCGCCGGCCGTGACGAGGACGACGCCAAGGACGCCGGGCGCGTGCCCGCCGCCCGCGTCGACCAGCAGGTGGACGAGATCAGGGCTGCCGCCCCCGCGGCCCTGCGACGCGACCTCTCCACCATCCCCTCGCTGCGCCGCGACGCCCTCACGGGCAAGGGCTCGGCGCTGGAGGCCCACCAGGCGTACTCCGAGGTCATCTCCAAACTCCACGACCTCGCCGACGAGCTGGCCGAGAAGACCCCACCGCGCGCCGCCGACGCGACCCGCGCACCGCTCGCCCTCGGTGGCGCCGTCGAGCAGGCCTCCGCCACCCGGGGGCTTCTCCTGGCCGCGCTCTCCGTTCCCGGCGCGGAGCCGGCGGAACCGCAGATCGATCCCTTCACCGGGCTCCCCGTCCAGACCCGGGACGAGGGCGACAGCGAGAACGACCGCAACCGCGACGAGCTGAGCGCCGCCGCCCAGCAGGCCCGGGTGCGCGAGCTCGCCTCGCTCGCCGACTTCGACCAGGCCGCCGGCCCGGCCGCCCGGGACAAGCTCGCGTCCACCGTGACCGGCCCCGAGGTCAACAGCGCGGAGAAGTACCTCACCCGGCTCACCGACCGCCCCGAGCTGTCCGAGGCGGACCGCAGGACCGACCGCAAGAAGGCCCGCACCGCGCTCTCCGCCCGCATCGACCGGATGCGGGGCGTCGAGTCCGCGCTGGGCACCGCCCGGGTCAAGAGCCTGGAACAGCTGCGCGACGACGACGTCACCGCGCTCGAACTGCGCATCGCGCTGCTCGGCGGCTGTCTGCTGATCGCCGTCGGCGTCTCCACCGCGGTCGCACGCACCCTCACCCAGCCGCTCGCCGTCCTGCGGATCGGCGCGGCACGCCTCGCCGCCGAACCGGAGACCGCCGAGCCGGTCCGCTACACCGGGCGCAACGACGAGTTCGCGCAGGTCGTACGGTCCATCAACACCCTGCACGGCAAGCTGCACGGGCTGCACCACGAGACGGCCGACCGATTCGAGAGCCTGCAGAACGAGCGCGGCGGACTGATCGCGAGCCGCGAAGCCCTCTCCGTGCAGCGGGCCGAACTCCAGGCCCAGGTCGCCGAGCTCACCACCGCGCTGACGCAGCTGAAGAACACGGTCCACCACACCTTCGTCAACCTCTCCCTGCGCACGCTCGGTCTCGTCGAGCGCCAGCTCGGTGTCATCGAGGGACTCGAGGAGCGCGAGCAGGACCCGGAGCGTCTCGCCACGCTCTTCAAGCTGGACCACATGGCCACCGTCATGCGGCGTCACAGCGAGAACATGCTGGTCCTCGCCGGTACCGACCACGGGCACGGGCACGGGGGGCCTATCCCGCTGGTCGACGTACTGCGTGCGGCCGTCAGCGAGATCGAGCGGTACGAGCGGGTCACCATCCAGTCCCTGCCGCCGCACTCCCAGATCGCCGGCTTCGCCGCCGACGACCTGAGCCACCTGGTCGCCGAACTCCTGGAGAACGCGACGTCCTTCTCGCCCCCCGACTCCCATGTCGAGCTCTCCGGCTGGCTGCTGGAGTCCGGTGAGGTGATGCTCTCCGTGCAGGACGAGGGCATCGGCATGTCGGCGGTCCGGATGGGCGAGCTGAATGCCAGGCTGGCCGACCCGGCATCGTTCGAGGCCGGTGAACAGGCCGCGGACGGGGCCGGACTCGGACTTCAGGTGACGTCGATGCTGGCCGCACGCCACGGCGTACGGGTGCAGCTGCGTGAGCAGAAGGGGGGCGGAGTGACAGCTGTCGTCGTCCTTCCGCAAGCCCTGCTGCCGAAGGCGCCGCCCGCCTCGTCGCCGCCGCCCGTGCAGATGCCCGGGGACGCGCCCACGCTGAACCTGCCGGGTTCCGTCGCGGAGGCCAACTCCAATGCGCTGCCGCCGCGTTCGGCGCAGGTGTCCGAGGACCCGCTGATCGCAGCAGCCGAGCGGACGGTCCTGGAAGCGGGCACGGACAGCGCCCCGGCCGCCCCCGTCGCGCCCGAGGAGCCGGCGCACGCGGAGCCCGTGGACGCCGTACCCGCGGACGCCGTACCCACGGACGCGGAACCCGCGCAGGCAGTGCTCCCGGGCGAAGTACCAGCGCCCGAGGGGCCCGAGAGCGACCGCCCCGGGAGTGAGAGGCCCGAAGCGGACGCCTCAGGGCCCGCCGAGTCCGAGGCCGAGACCACGATGCAGGTCCGGCTGCCGGTGCCGCAGGACGCGCCCGGCCCGTACGCCATCGGACCCGACAGCCACGAGCGCGCGGCCGACACGAGCCCCGCGGCCTCCCCGGCCGACCCCGTGGACGCCCCCGTCTCCGCCGCCGACGTCCTCCCGGGCCCGCGGCAGCCGATGACGGAGCCCCTCACCGACAAGGGGCTGCCCAAGCGCACCCCCAAGGTCGTCACCCCCGCCGCGGCGCCCGTCAAGGAGCGCAAGGGCGGCCTGGACAGGGACGCCCTGCGCCGCAGGCTCGGCGGCTTCCAGCAGGGTGCGAGGGACGGCCGACGCGATGTCGAGGCCGAGATCGCCGGGAGCACCGACGGGAGCGACGGCGCCGAGAGCGCCCCACAGACCGACCACATCGAGCTGAACGACCGTACCGATGATCGATTCGATGAGACGGGGGACACAGTCGAGGAGGCACGCAGTTGACTGCGCCCAGCACGTTCGGGCTGAGTACCGAGGCCCGGAACCTTCACTGGTTGCTGAGCAATCTCGTGGAGGAGGTGCCAGGGGTCCACTCGGTCACCGTCGTCTCGTCCGACGGACTGATGCTGCTCTCCTCCGACCCCGGTCTCGCGACGGCCAAGCCTGCCGAGACGAAGACGGGCCCCAAGGGTTCGAGCGCCGACCTCGCCACCATCGTCTCCGGCATCGGCTCCCTCACCGTCGGCGCCGCGAAGCTGATGGACGGCGGCGGCGTCAAACAGACGATGGTCGCCATGGACGAGGGCAGCGTCTTCGTCATGTCGATCAGTGACGGCTCCCTGCTGGGTGTGCACGCCACCCCCGACTGCGACATGAGCGTCGTCGCCTACCACATGGCGCTCTTCGTCGGCCGCGCCGGACACGTACTCACCCCCGAACTCCGCAGTGAACTGCGCAAATCGATGGAGAGCGCCCAGTGACCTCTGCTGCTGAACCCGTACGCAAGCTCCCCGTCCGGGGGTCCGACCGCAGGCCCGCACGGGTCCGCCCGTACTCCCTCACCGGCGGCCGCACCCGCTTCGGCCACGTCCTCCTCGTCGAGACGTTCGTCGCAGCGCTGGAGGCCCCCGAGGAGCGCCGTGAACTCACGAACGGCAACCTCGCCTCGCGCGTCATGCCGGAGCTCCGCGCCATCGTCGAACTCTGCCGTCGTATGCGTACGGTCGCGGAGATCTCGGCCCTGTTGAAGATGCCGCTCGGTGTGGTCCGGGTGCTGCTCAGCGACTTGGCCGACCAGGGAAAGATCCGCGTGTACGGAACCGGTCACGGAACCGGTCAGCCCGACCGCGCACTGCTCGAAAGGGTGCTCAATGGACTCCGCCGTCTCTGAGGCTCCGCTCTTCACCCCGCGTCAGCCGGGGCCTCGGGACCAGCCCGACGAGTCGGTGCAGGCCTGGCAGCTGGACCACACGCGTGCGCCGATCGCCACCAAGATCGTGGTCGCGGGCGGCTTCGGCGTGGGCAAGACGACCTTCGTGGGCTCGGTCTCGGAGATAACCCCTCTGCAGACCGAAGCGATGATGACGCAGGCCAGTGAGGAGACCGACGACCTCACCTCCACGCCCGACAAGGTCACCACGACCGTCGCGATGGACTTCGGCCGTCTCACGCTCGACGACGACCTCGTGCTGTACGTGTTCGGCACACCTGGCCAGCAGCGCTTCTGGTTCATGTGGGACGACCTCGTACGTGGCGCGATCGGGGCGGTCGTGCTCGCCGACACCCGGCGTCTCGCCGACTGCTTCCCGGCACTCGACTACTTCGAGAGCTGCGGACTTCCGTACATCGTCGCCGTCAACCACTTCGAGGGATCGACCGGTTACGAGGAGGGTGACGTCAGGGAGGCCCTGACGGTACCGCCGCACGTGCCTGTTGTGATCATGGATGCGCGTAAGAGGATCACGGTCGTCGAATCGCTGCTCGCCCTCGTGGGGCACGCGCTCGACGTCACTCCCGCGTAACTGCCAGACGCACCCACGTACACGTAACGGAGAACCGCGATGCGGAAGATTCTGATAGTCGGAGCCGGTCAGTCCGGTCTCCAGCTTGCCCTTGGACTGCAGTCCAGCGGGTACGAAGTCACCCTCATGTCCAACCGCACCGCGGACGAGATCCGGACCGGCCGGGTCATGTCGACGCAGTGCATGTTCCACACGGCCCTCCAGCACGAGCGCGACCTCCAGCTCAACTTCTGGGAGTCGCAGGCGCCGCGGATCGAGGGCCTCGGTGTCTCGGTCGCCGCTCCCGACTCCTCGCGTCCCATCGACTGGGTGGGCAAGCTGGACGGTTACGCGCAGTCCGTCGACCAGCGCGTGAAGATGGCCGGCTGGATGGAGACCTTCGCGCAGCGCGGCGGTCAGCTCGTCATCCACGGCGCGGCCGTCTCCGACCTCGACTTCTTCTCGCGCACCTACGACCTGGTGATGGTCTCCGCGGGCAAGGGCGAGCTCGTCTCCATGTTCGGCCGGGACGCGTCCCGTTCGCCGTACGACGCCCCGCAGCGTGCGCTGGCCGTCAGTTACGTCCACGGCATGGGCCCGCGCCCGGAGCACCCGGACTTCGACGCGGTCCGCTGCAACCTGGTCCCCGGTGTGGGCGAGCTCTTCGTGATGCCGACGCTGACCACGTCGGGCCGCGCGGACATCCTGTTCTGGGAGGGCATCCCGGGCGGCCCCCTCGACGCCTTCCAGGGCATCAAGGACCCCTCCGAGCACCTGGCCAAGACCCTGGAGCTCATGGAGAAGTTCACCCCGTGGGAGTACGCACGCGCCACCAAGGTCGAACTGACCGATGCCAACGGCACGCTGGCGGGCCGTTACGCCCCGACCGTCCGCAAGCCGATCGGCCGGCTGCCCGGCGGCGGCCTGGTGCTCGGTGTGGCGGACGTGGTCGTGGCCAACGACCCGATCACCGGCCAGGGTTCCAACTCGGCGTCCAAGTGTGCGAAGGCGTACCTGGACTCGATCATCGAGCACGGCGACCGCGCGTTCGACGCGGACTGGATGCAGGCCACGTTCGACCGGTACTGGGACACCGCCCAGCACGTGACGAAGTGGACGAACGCGATGCTCGGCGTCCCGCCGGAGCACGTACTGAACCTGATCGGTGCCGCCGGTCAGCTCCAGCCGGTCGCCGACCGCTTCGCCAACGGGTTCAACGACCCGGCGGACTTCGACAACTTCTTCTTCGAGCCGGACCGTACGAACGCGTACCTCGCCGAGGTCTCGGGCGCGCAGGCCTGACCGTCACACGTACGACGGCGGCCGGGCCGCCCCGCCGGTCACGACGGCGGGGCGACCCGGCTCACTCGTCCGGCGCGTCGTAGCCCGTGTCCGACCCGGAGGAGGCGTCCTCGGGCAGCTCCGGCAGTGTGTACGTGGACAGCGGCTCGCCGCCGGGATCCGGACGGACCGCGCCCAGCAGCGGGTTCGACGCCACGGGTGAGACCTTGACCGTGGCTCCGGGCCTGGGTGCCTGCACGACGAGGCCGTCGCCGATGTACAGCGCCACATGGGTCGCCCTGGGGAAGTAGACCACCAGATCGCCGGGGCGCAGCGACTCGACCGGTACCTTCGGCAGCTGCCGCCACTGCTCCTGCGACGTACGCGGAATGCTCCGCCCCGCTGCGGTCCACGCCTGCGAGGTCAGGCCGGAGCAGTCGAAGGAATCGGGTCCCTCCGCCCCCCAGACGTACGGCTTGCCGATCTGCTCGATCGCGTACCGCACGGCGTCACCGCCCTGCTCGGACGGCAGGCGGACCGAGCTCAGCGCCCCCGAGGCGACCAGCTCGTCCTGGGCCTTGTCGATGTTCTTCTGCTCCAGCTGCGACAGCGCGGCGAGCTGCTCGTCGGACAGGGAGGCGAGGAGCCCCTCGACCTTGTTCAGCCGGGACCGCACGGTGTCGCGCTGCCGCTTCTGCTTCCTGGCCAGCGACTGCTGCCGGTCCAGCACGGCACGCGACCTGGTCGCCAGGCTGTCGGCGCGCTTCTCGGCGCCCGTGAGCCTGCCGACGGTGGCTGACCGGCCGGCCTGGGCCCGCTCGATCACATGGCTCTGCGCCAGCGCGTGCTCGGGGTCGTCGGACAGCAGCAGCCGCATGTACACGGAGAAGTCGGTGCGCCCCTGGTACTGGGCGCGGGCCAGGCGCCCGGCGTCCCGGCGGCTCGAATCCAGCACCGTGCGTGCCCTGGCGAGGGCGGTGTCCAGCTTCTTGGCCTCGGCGGTCCGCTTCCTGAGCTCTTCGGCCGTGCCGTTGTAGGTCTCGCCGGCCTCCTCGGCCTCCTGGTAGAGCGTCTGCAGCTGCCTGAGCAGCCCGGCGACGCTCTGCGGGGCGTCGGGGGCCGGCGCGGGACTCGGATCTGCCGGTGCGGGGCTCGGGTCCGCCGGTTCCGCGGTGGCGGGGGAGGCGGCCACGACCGCGGCCAGCACCGCCGTGCAGAGCGTGCGCGCGACTCTGCCTGACACGACATCACCTCCGGTGACGGGGTGCCGCCCATAAATCGGACTACCCCACAAATGCTCGGATCTCGTCAATCCGGTCATCCGGTGTCAGGTGATGCAAGGACCGCGGGGCGTGGCGTCCGGAGGACCGCCCGGACGGTGGACGCCCGAACGCCTCACTCCACCGGGAACGCGTAGAAGACCCCGCCCCGCTGGACGACGGCGGTCTTCCCCGCGGCGAGCACCTGGTACGGCGCGCTGACGGTGGCGCCCTTGGGGTCCTGCGCCCCGATGTCCTGGAACTTCCACAGCCGGCGCCCGTCGGCCGCCGAGAACGCGGTCACCTGCGATGCGTCCGCCGCGAGCAGGGTCCCGCCGCCGCTGAGAGTGAGGGCGGGGGCGTTGCCGCCGAGGGGAACCTCCGTGGAGCGTCGCCAGAGCAGCTTCCCGGTCGCCCGGTCGACCGCGCCGACCTCCTGGTTGCGATTCGTGGTGTGGAGCAGTTTCCCGGCCAGAACGGGCGTGCCGAACACGGAGGCGGCCGTGCCGTTCAAGGTCCACACCGGCTTCGCGGTGGCCATCTCGAAAGCCTGCAGGTCGTCGCCCACAGCCCCGTACAGCTGCCCCTCCTCGTCGCCGAGCGCGGCACCGGTCGGCAGGAGTGCGCCGAACTGCCGTACCCACAGCAGCTTTCCGGTCTTCCGGTCGAAGCAGCGGAAGAGGGCCCTGCCCTTTCCTGCCGCGACATCGGCCGGGGTCAGCGTCGCCGCGTCCTGGCGGATGACCAGGTCGGCGGCCCGGACGGCGGTCAGCCGGTAGGCGGGAGTGCCGGGTGCCCGGCCCGCCGGGACGGCGACGCGCCAGAGTTCCTTGCGCAGGACGATGTCGTACGCGAAGAAGTACGCCTTGACGACCTGCGTGTCCCTGCCGGGCTTCTGGCCCTTCTTCGGCTTGGGCGCCTTCACGAGGACGGTGTGGGAGCCGGTGAACCAGACGACGGAGCCGGACCGGCCGGTGAGCGGCGCCACCTTCATGTTCGGTACGCCGGTGAACTGGTCCACGAACCGGACCCGGTGCTTGACCTGCCCGTCCTTGGGGGACAGCCAGAGGAACTCGGTGGGGCTCGCCAGGAAGCAGAGGTCCTTGCCGGCGGCCAGGACCGCCTGGGCACCGGCGGCGTCCGCGCGCTGCCAGATCTTCCGCCCGGTCCGCAGATCGATGCCGGTCGCCCCGGTCGTGCCGGTCAGCACCAGCAGCTTGTCCTCCCAGACCCCGGAGGTGAGGGGGGCGGGCTCGGCTGCCGGATGCGTGTAGATCCAACTCGGCTCGGGTGCCTGCCCGGGAAGGGTGCGGCGGGGCTTCGGCGCGGGCTTGTCGTCGGCGTCCGACGCGTCGTCACCGGATCCCAGCGCGGCCACCGCGCCCCCGCCGACGACCAGTCCCGCCACCCCGGCGGCGACCACGGTCAGCAGCGCACGCCGGCTCGTCGCGGACGCTGCGGCAGCTGCCGACGGCGCGGGAACGGGAGCCTGGGCGGGCAGGGGGAGCGGGGCGGGCGCGCTCTGCGGTGCGGCGGCAGGGTACGTGTACGGGTGGGGCTGAGCGGCGGGTGCGGAGGGCGGGAAAGGAGCGGCGGCGGGCCGGACGGGCTGCGGAGACCCAGGCTGCGGACCGGCGGCCAGTTCGCGCGGTACGGCGAGCTGGGTCGTCGCCCGGTCGGTCCGCGGAGGGGGCGTGGCAGTCCCCAGGAAACGGGTGGTCCTGCTGTCGCCGATGTCGCCGTCGGCGGAGGCAGAGGCGGGGACGGGCAGTCCTCCCTCCTGGTGGCCCGTGGCGGCGACGTTCTGGGTACCGACGTCCTGAGGCCGTGCGTCCTGCGGGCCGGCGTCGATTCCGTCGGCCGGTTCTGAGGCGGGCCGTACGTCCTCGGGTGCGGCAGGACCGGATGCCGGGGCAGGTGCGCCGTCGTCAGGTTCGGTCGCTTCCGGACCGGCTGCCGCGTCCGGATCCGCTTCCTCCTCCGGCGCCTGCAGCGCATGTACCCGCGCGGCCTGGTCAGCCACCGACGCAGCCAGTCGCTCGGGGAGCCAGCCGCCCTTGGCGAGGCCCGCCGCGCCCTCCAGCGCCAGCTCCGCAGCGACGGAACCCGCGCTCGGCCGGTCGGCGGGGTCCTTCGCCAGGCAGCCGGCGATCAGGTCACGCAACTCGTCGGGTACGGAGTCGAGTTCCGCGGAGGCGTGCGCGATCCGCTCGGCCGCCTCGGCGGCGGGTCCGTCGGCGAGCGGGGTCGTCCCCGTCGCCGCGTACGCCAGCAGCAGTCCGAGCACGAAGAGGTCGGAGGCCGGACCCACGTCCTTGCCGTCGACCTGCTCGGGGGTGAGGTAGCCGAGCCGCACGGACAGTTGCCCGCTCGCGTTCGCCTCGGCCGCGGCAGCCGCGCCCAGCGGGCCGAACGCGGTCAGCCGGGGCCCGTCCTCGGCCAGCAGCACCGTCCCGGGCGCGAGCCCCTGGAGGACGGCCCCGGTGGCGTGCACCCGGGAGAGGGTCTCGGCCAGGCCCGCGCCCAGTATCCGCACGGCACGCTCGGGCAGCGGCCCGGCGAGATCGATCGCCTCGGCGAGTGTCAGGGCGGGCACGTACGCCGTCGCCGTCCACAGGCCCTCCGCCGGTGCTGCGAGCGGCGGCTGCACCCAGCCGCCTGCCAGCCGCTCGGCCGTGCGGGCCTCGGACTGGAAGCGGCGTCGGAAGGCGGGCACCGCGGCCAGGGCGGGACGGGCAGCGGTCACGACGGCGATGTCGTCGCCGTCGGCGCCCCTGCCCAGATAGTGCACAGCGCTCGCGGTCTCACGGAAGCGTGCCAGCACGGTGTACGGCCCGAAGTGGCGTGGATCGTCCTGACGCAGCGCCTCCATGGCGCACCCCCCTTGTCACCGTGCCCTCGGCACCTGACCGTCGATCTTAGTTGGTCCGGTCCCCGCACCGGCTCAGGCGCCGCTGCGGGGCTTGTTCCAGGGCCACTTGAGGGTGCGGCGCTCGCGGCCCCCGGGCACGTACTCGTACACCCAGCCGCGCTGCAGCCCGAGCCGCTTCGTATAGCCGGCCGGGGCGCGCCGGTAGGCGTACACGGTGTCCGGTCCGCCGTCGGCGTCCGGCACGGGAACCTCGTACCACTTGGGTGGATGTCCGGTGGGGCCGAGCAGGACGGGCAGGACCCGGCCGTCCAGGGGGCCGCCGGTGAAGGGGGTGTTCTCGCTTTTCACGGTGCCAGTCTGACCCAGAGGACCGGACGCGGCCCCCCGGCCCGTACGGCGGGCAGGACGGCCCCGGGATCCGCCGGGGGAACCGTCCGCCGGCCCTCAGCCGGATGCCGCCTGTCCCGGGGGCAGCAGGTGCGTCGCCGCCTCGCCGGCCACCGGGATCACCAGTGCCGCCAGTCGTCCGACCGGGCCGTCGGCGGTCTCCTGGGCCAGCAGGTCCACCACCACGGATGCGGTCTCCGAGTCCGTGGCGGCCGTCACCGCTATCAGGCCGATCAGATGGTCGACCAGCCAGCCGCGCAGTTCGGGCGCCGCGGGCTGCTTCTCCTCGTCGAGCCAGATGAGGGAGGCCGCCTCGACGGCCGCGATCCAGGTGCGCACCATCATCCGCAGCCGGGGCCCGGCCGGCTGCAGTCCGGGACCCGGTCCCCTGCCCAGGTGCAGGAGGATCTGCTCGGCCGCCGCGCGCCGTACGCCGTCCACGATCGTGGTCGTACGCGAGGTCTCGGCGACGCTCCCGCCCCGCAGCAACGCGCTGAACCCGGTGTCGTGTTCGTCGACGAAGCCCAGATAGCGGTCCAGGACGCGGCCGACCCGCTCGGTGGGCGGGCCGGCAGCGGGTTCCGCGAAGCACAGCGTCAGCTTCTCCGCGGCCGAGCCGAGCGCGGCCTCGTACAACTGCTGACGTCCGCCGGGGAAGTACCGGTAGACGAGTGGCCGGGAGACCCCGGCGACCGTCGCCACCTCGTCGAGCGACACATCGTCCGGGGCCCGGTGGGCGAAGAGGCTGAGCGCCGCGCCGAGGAGCTGGGCGCGCCGTTCCTCCACGCCCAGCCTTCGGTACGCGCGGGTCGGCGGGGCAGCAGCGGCGGGCGTCATGCTCCGAAGCCTAAGCGAAGCGCCCGCGAACGGGAGTTCGCTCAGGCCAGCAGGCCCGAGCTCTTCCACAGCCTGCGGCCGACGCCGCTCAGCAGCCCGATGTCGTCGAAGAAGTCCGTCAGCCGCTTGGCGCCCGTCTGCATGACCTCCGTGCGGTGGCCGCTCGCCTTCACCTGGGCGACGGCCTCGCGGCGGTCCAGGCCGACGTTCTCGTACACCTGGGGGTTGACGAAGCAGACGGAGAAGACCCGCGCCGCCTCCCCGCAGCTGACCCGGGTGAACTCCCGTTCCCAGCGCGGCGCGGTGACCATCTGGCGGCGCAGCTCCTCGCGGGCGTACCGGACGTGCCTGGCCTCCTCGACGACGTGGATGCGGGTCACTCCGCGCACCAGCGTCTGGACGCGCTCGTCCGGGAAGGTCAGCCGCTGCATCCAGTCGAGGATCTCCTCGCCGAGCAGGGTCGCGGCGAACGAACCGGGGGTGGTGGAGACGGTCTTCAGCACGCGCGCCAGGTTGTGGTAGCGCGGAGGCACCGGATAGCTGGGCCCCTTGCCCCACTGGATCATGCGGGCGAACATCATCGAGTGCCGGCACTCGTCGGCTATCTCGGTGAGCGCGTAGCGGACGTGGTTGCTGGTCACCGACTTGTCGTAGATGTGCCGGACGAGCAGCTGCATGAGGATGATCTCGAACCAGATGCCGAGTGAGGCGAGTGAGGCGGCCTCCTGCCTGGCGAGGTCCATCCGCTGCTCCTCGGACATCTTCCGCCACAGCGGGGTGTCGTAGAGGGAGACCAGCTCGGGCGGCCAGAACCACTTGCCGTCCTCGACGGGAGAGTCCCAGTCGAGCTCGGTGTCGGGGTCGAAGGAGTGCTTGGCGGAGGCTTCGAGCAGGCGGGCGGCGAGCTGTTCGCGGTCCTTGAGAGGGCCGAGCGCATCACGAAGCGCCTGAACGTCCTTCTCGGTCACAGTCGTCATGGCTGAGGGCACCTCGCACGTGGGTTACCGGCGGTCATCTCTTATGAGACTGCTCGTCAGCAAGGCAGTCAATCCCTTGCGCACGACTTGTTGACCCGGCGTCTACCAACGTGTGAACCTGCCAACTGCAGTGAGCACCACGGAACTTACGATCCTTGCCAGGCGAAGGAGCTGTCCGTGTCGACACACGACCTCTACATCAACGCCCCCCAAGCCCCGTCGTGGCAGGTTCCCGCCACGGGCGCGGCCCGCTTCAGCTGGGACTACGACGACGGCCGCGAACGCCTGCTCGCCCTGTACCAGAAGGGCAAGGACAAGCAGTGGGACGGCAACAAGCGCATCGACTGGAGCCTGGAGGTCGACCCCACCGACCCGCTGGGCACCCCGGACGAGGCCCTCACGCTCTACGGCACCCCGCACTGGGCGAAGATGACCGAGCGGGACCGGGGTGAGCTGCGCAAGCACTACACCTCCTGGCAGTTCAGCCAGTTCCTGCACGGCGAGCAGGGCGCGATGGTCTGCGCGGCGCGGATCGTCGAGTCGGTCCCCGACCTGGACGCGAAGTTCTACTCCGCGACCCAGACGATGGACGAGGCCAGGCACGCGGAGATCTACGGCCGCTTCCTGCACGAGAAGATCGGGATGCTCTACCCGATCAACGACAACCTCCAGGGCCTGCTCGGCGACACCCTGCGCGACTCCCGCTGGGACATGCCGTACCTCGGCATGCAGGTCCTCATCGAGGGCCTCGCGCTCGCCGCGTTCGGCATGATCCGCGACACGACGACCAAGCCGCTGCCGAAGCAGATCCTCGCCTACGTCATGCAGGACGAGGCCCGGCACGTCGCCTTCGGGCGGATGGCGCTGCGCGACTACTACAAGCAGCTCAGCGACGCGGAACTGCGTGAGCGCGAGGACTTCGTCATCGAGGGCTGCTACCTGATGCGCGACCGGCTCAGCGGCGTCGAGGTGCTGGAGAACTTCGGCATCGGCAAGCAGGAGGCCAAGGAGCTCTCCGAGCACTCGGAGTACCTGCAGCTGTTCCGCAAGCTGCTGTTCAGCCGGATCGTCCCCTGCGTCAAGGACATCGGCCTGTGGGGCGAACGGCTCCAGAAGGCGTACGTCGACATGGGTGTCTTCGAACTCGGGGACTCCAGCCTCGACCTGCTCATGGCCCAGGACGAGGAGATAGCCGAGCAGCTGGACCGGGACCGCTTCGCGGTGGAGGAGCAGGCCAGGGTGGCGGAGGTCGCGGACGCGATAGCGGAGGGCGGTGCCTCGCCGGCGTGACGCCACGGTCCGGCTGACGGGACGAACGCCGTGACGTGATGCCGATGCCCGCGCATCGAATATCTGTTCCCTGTGGTGACGTAACGTGAGCGCATGACCATGCCGCCGCAGCCGCCCCAGGGCCCGTACGGGCCGCCTCAGCCTCAGCAGAATCCGTACGGCCAGCAGCCCCCGGGGCCCGCGTTCCCCCAGCAGCCGGGATACGGGTACCCGCCCCAGCAACCGGGCTACGGGTACCCGCCCCAGCAGCCGCAGGGCGCACCCGGGCCGTGGGGGCAGCCGCAGCCGCAGCCCGGCATGTCCGGCTGGCAGCCGCAGCCGCCGCCGCGCAGGAAGCGGACCGGGCTGATCGTCGGCATCGTCGCCGGGTCGCTCGTCGGTGTCCTCGCCATCGTCTTCGGTGTCTACAAGCTGGTCGGCAAGGGCGCGGACGCCGTGTTCCCCGAGGCCACGCACAAGCTCGTCGTGGAGAAGACCGTCCTGGAGGGGGAGTTCACCCTCACGAAGGACATGTCGGACACCGAGGGCAAGAAGATCGAGGACACCCCCGACGCGAGCATCCGGGACGGCAGGGCCGTCGTCGCGCAGTACGGCTCGGAGGAGAACGGCATGCTGGTG
Organism: Streptomyces sp. NPDC056452; assembly: GCF_042796085.1. Taxonomy (NCBI): domain Bacteria; kingdom Bacillati; phylum Actinomycetota; class Actinomycetes; order Kitasatosporales; family Streptomycetaceae; genus Streptomyces; species Streptomyces sp. NPDC056452. Next base: position 14,263 of record NZ_JBHTRI010000037.1, on the reverse strand, counting down.
CTCTCCGGCATGTACGGACGGCTCGCCGGCCCCGCCCTCATGCGGAGCAAGATGATGGAGGGGGCGGCCGAGGCGGACAACGCCAAGGTGGTCGTGCCGCCCAAGGAGTTCACGCCCGAGGGATACGACCTCACGGTGGAGTGCCAGGTCGTGCAGTCCAAGGAGATCGGCCTGACCGTCAACATGCCGATGTGCGCGTGGGGCGACGGCAACACCGCCGCCACGGTCGCCGTGATCCGGCCGGCCGAGCTCAACGAGGCTGCGGAGTCGCTCGACCTGGCGAAGATCGCCGAGGACACCGCGAAGGTCCGCTCCGAGATCCGCAAGCCGATCAGCTGAACCGGGGCGGACGCGACGGCGGCAGGGCGCGCTCCGCCGCGCACGCCATGCCCAGCAGCTCCGCGTCCCTTCCCCGGTCGGTCACCAGCTGGAGGCCGGCCGGGCAGCCGTCCGGGGTGAATCCGGCCGGCAGACTCGCCGCCGGATGGCCGCTGAGGTTGAACGCCCAGGTGAGAGCCGTGGAGTAGACGTCACCCGGGCCGTCGTGACCGTGCGGCACGTTGGGCGTGACCGGGGTGAGCAGCAGGGGCGTACGGGCGAAGAAGGCGTCGAGGGCGCGGGCGTTGGCGGTGTGGAGCGCCCGGGTGGCGGGGGTCGGAGATTGCCCGCGTACCGCCGACCAGGCCTCCGCCGGGTCGAGCAGCGTGACGGGGTCCCTGACGAGGCGGACGATTCCGGCCGCGGCCAGCCGCTCCACCGCGGCTCGCGTCACCTCGGCGACGTCCGGGTCCACGGACGCGAATCCCAGGTCCGGGCTGTAGGCCGCGCGGACCGGGAGCTGCGGCGGCCGGGGCGCGTACCCGTCCAGTACGTGGCGCAGATACGTCCCGGCCCGCGCCGCCGAGCCGGCGAGCACGCCGGGGGACGCGAGGCCCGTGCGGTCGGGGGAGGGCAGCAGCCCCGTGGTCGTCTTCAGGCCGAACACACCGCACCACGCCGCCGGGATCCGTACCGACCCCGCCCCGTCGCTGCCCGTGGCCAGGTCCACCATGCCCGTCGCGACCGCCACCGCCGAGCCCGCCGACGAGCCGCCCGGAGTGCGGTCGGGGCGCCAGGGGTTGACCGTACGGCCGTGCGCGCCCTGCCCCCAGGTCTGCCAGTGCGTGCCCGCGCCGGGGACCGCGGTCGCACCCACCGGGACCGCGCCGGCGGCGGTCAGACGGCGGGCCGCGTACGAGCGGATACCCGCGCGGCCCTTCACCGCGAACGGCAGGCCGGCGAGCGGGAGGTCCCGGGCGGTCCGCTCCCTGGCCAGGGCGGCCTCGTGCCACACCTCGGTGAACGCGCAGAGCTCCGGGTCCAGTTCGCCGATCCGGGCCAGCGCCGCCGCCACTGCTGAACTCATGCGGTCAGTCTCCGCCCTCGAGCGCCGCCTCCATCACCGCCCTGGCGATCGGGGCCGCGTTGCCGCCGCCGCTGATGTCGGCGCGGTTCGCCGAGGCGTCCTCCACGACGACCGCCACGGCGACGGCCGGACGGCCGGAGTCCGGTGCCTGCGCCCAGGAGATGAACCAGGCGTACGGCGTACCGGAGTTGTCGATGCCGTGCTGGGCCGTGCCGGTCTTGCCGCCGACCGTCACGCCGTCGATCGCCGCGTTCGTCCCCGTACCGCTCTCCACGACGTCGACCATCATCCGCTGCAGCTGCATGGCCGTTGCCGGGTTCATCGCCTGCCGGTACGAGTCCGAGCCCTGCTGGCTGACCGTGGCGCCGTCGGCGTCCGTCGTGCGGTCCACCAGGTGGGGGCGCCTGAGTTCGCCGCCGTTGGCCACCGCCGACGCGACCATCGCCATCTGCAGCGGCGTCGCCGTGGTGTCGAACTGCCCGATCGAGGACAGGGCGAGCTGGTCGTCGCTCATGTCCGAGTCGAAGTTGCTGCGGGCCACTCTGGAGGGGATCTTCAGGTCGTTGTCGTTGAAGCCGAACCTGCCCGCCGCCTCCAGCATCCCGTCCAGCCCCACCTCCACCCCCAGGTGCGCCATCACCGTGTTGCAGGAGACCCGGATCGCCTCCGCCAGCGAGGCCTTCGCGCAGCCGCGCGCCTCGTTGGGCAGCGTGGTCGAGGTGCCGGGCAGGACGTACGGCGACGGGGTGTCCGTCTCCGCGTCCGGATCGGTCACCACGCGGTCGTCCAGGGCCGCCGCGGCCGTCACGATCTTGAAGGCCGAGCCCGGCGGATAGGTCTGCCGGATGGCCCTGTTGAGCATGGGCTGGCTCGCCGACCGGTTGAGCCGCGTCCATGCGTCGGTGACGGAGGATCCCGTACCGGAGAGCAGTTCGGGGTCGTACGAGGGGGAGGAGACCAGCGCCAGGATCCGGCCGGTGGCCGGGTCGAGGGCGGCGACCGCGCCGCGGCGGCCGTCGAGGCCCTCGTACGCGGCGCGCTGCATCGAGTCCTTGATGGTGGTGACGACGTTGCCGCCGGGCTGCCGGCTGCGCGTGATGTCGCCCCAGAGGGGGAGCGGCGCCAGGATCGAGGCCGTGCCGGACAGGATGTCGTCCTCGGCGTTCTCCAGGAGCGTGGTGCCGTAGGTCTGCGAGGCGTAGCCGGTCACCGGCGCGTACAGCGGGCCGTGCCGGTAGGTGCGCTCGTACGCGAGCTGCTCGCCGGTGTTCTTGGAACCGGTGACGGGCTCGTCGCCGACCAGGATGTTGCCGCGCGGCTGGTCGTAGCGGTCGATCGTGGTGCGGCGGTTGGCGGAGTTGCTGTTCAGTTCGTCGGCTTCGAAGAGCTGGATGCGGGCGGCGTTCGCCAGGAGCGCCACGAGCAGCAGCAGACAGAATGCGGCGGCCCGCCGGATGTAGCGGATCACCGCTCGTCCTCGGTGACCTGTGCGACGACCCCGGTCCCGGCCCGGCCCGGATCCGGCGTGCGGGACACGTCGCTGAGTCTGATCAGCAGCGCGATGATGATCCAGTTGGTGACGACGGAGGAGCCGCCCTGGGCCAGGAACGGCATGGCCATGCCGGTCAGCGGGATCAGCCCCATCACCCCGCCCGCGATCACGAAGACCTGGAGCGCCATGATCGAGGCGAGTCCGATCGCCAGCAGCCGCCCGAACAGGTCGCGCAGGGCGAGGCCCGCCCGGTAGCCGCGGGCCACCAGCAGGGCGTACAGCAGGAAGATCGCGGTCAGTCCGGCCAGGCCGAGCTCCTCGCCCGCCGTCGCGAGGATGAAGTCGGACTTGGCGGCGAAACCGATGAGGATGGAGTGGCCGAGTCCGAGGCCGGTACCGAGCATGCCGCCCGCCGCGAACGCGAAGAGCGACTGGGCGAGCTGGCTCGGCCCCTGCCCGGCGTTGATCGTCGCGAACGGGTCCAGCCAGTCCTCCACCCGGCTGTGCACATGGGGTTCGAACGAGCCGACGACGAAGGCACCCGCGGCGGCGAGCAGCAGCCCGACCGCGATCCAGCCGGTCCGGCCGGTGGCCACGTACAGGAGGATCACGAAGAGGCCGAAGAAGAGCAGCGAGGTGCCGAGGTCCCGTTCGAGGACGAGGACACCGACGCTGATCAGCCAGATCGCCACGATGGGGCCCAGCACCCGGCCGGTGGGGAACTGGAGCTTCCAGATCTTGCGGCCGGTGTACGCGAGCGCGTTGTGGTTCGCCGCGAGGTACGCGGCGAAGAAGACGGCGAGCAGGATCTTGGCGAACTCGCCCGGCTGGAAGGACAGTCCGCCGACCCTGATCCAGATCTTGGCCCCGTTCACCGCGGGGAAGAAGATCGGCACGATCATCAGCACCAGCGCGGCGGCGACCGAGAGGTACGCGTAACGCTGGAGCACCCGGTGGTCGCGCAGCAGGACGACGACGGCGATGAAGAACGCGACCCCGAGGGTGGACCAGACCAGCTGCGTGGTCGCCGCCTGGTCCCTCGGGGTCTCCAGGTCGAGCCGGTAGATCAGCACCAGGCCCAGCCCGTTGAGGAGGACGGCGATGGGCAGCAGGAGCGGATCGGCGTACGGGGCGCGGAAGCGGACCGCGAGGTGGGCGAGCAGGGCGAGGAGGCCGAGACCGGCGCCGTACCCGGCGACATCCGGGGGCACGGCGTTGTTCCTGGCGAGGCCGACGGCCGCGTAGCCGTAGACGGAGATCAGCACGGCCCCGATCAGGAGCGAGAGCTCGACCCCGCGCCGCTTGGGCAGGCGTAGCTCGGGAGGGCGCGCGTCCGCCGTCGTTGCGGTCATGCCCCGCAACGTAGCAAGACGCGGGTGCTATTTCCCTTATGTCGGCTTCGTGGCACTCGTCCTTAGCTCTGGTACGGGTTCTGGCCGGGAGGCGCGTAGCCCGGCTGCTGCTGCGCGGCGCCGTGCTGCAGGCCGTCCTGCCCCGCGTGGTGCTGCGCGAGCAGCTGGTCGGCCTGCTCCTTCGGTATCTGGCGCTCGCCGCCGCAGAAGGTGCACTGCGTCGCGTACTTCGTCGAGAACGGGAACAGCGGAACGAAGAACAGCGTGAACTTCGTGACCCGCTTGCGCAGCGTGTGTGCGGCGGGATTGCCGCACCAGCCGCACACCATCGTGAGGATGGCGAGCTGGTAGATGTAGCCCCGCGTGCCGAAAATGATCATGATGTCGTTCCTTCTCCCGTTTTCCCCAGAAGGGCCCGCCGGCACAGCGCCAGCAGTTTCTCGTCCTCATAAGTGTCGTGACTGCCGTATCCGCCGTCCATCGCGTTGTGGCGGCGCACGGAGAGGAGTTCGGCACGCAGCACCTGTGCCGCGTCCGGTCCCGCCCCCGCCACACCCATCCGGGCCAGGCAGCCGGCCACCCGGACCCTGACGTGACGGTTCTTCTCCCATGCTGCCAGGAGTACCGGCACCGACTCACCGGTCCGCCCCGTGACCTCCCACAGGGCGATCGCGGCGTCGACCCGGAGCCACAGCTCGTCGTGCGTCAGCAGGGCGCGCAGCCGGGGCGCGGCCACCGCCGCGAGCTTCCCCAGCCCGCCCAGCGCGCTCGCCGCAGCCCGGCAGTCGTGCACCTGGTCCGCTCCGAGACCCTCGATCAGCACCGGAAGCACCGCACCGGCATCCCCGTCGACCGCCCAGAGGGCCTCGGCCGCCTCCGTGGCCGCCGCGGTGCCCGGACGCCTGATCAGCATCCGCAGCTCCGGTACGGCGCACCGCGCAGCCGACCCGAACGAGCTCAGCGCCCGCAGCGCCGCCGTACGCAGCCACTCGCCCCGGTACTCGGGTGCCCCCCGCAGCACCCGCAGCACCTCCGGCGCGGCCTCGCCCGCCCGCAGCGCCGTCAGCCCGCCGAGCAGCGGACTCGCCCGGTCGTACGCGCCCTCGTCCAGGCCGACCTCGCCGAGCCTGCGCCTCAGCACCCCGGCGAGCGGTGCCGCCGTGTCACCGAGGTACCCGATGGCGAACCCCACGTCGTGCGGCACCTCCGGCCGCTCCAGGGCCGCCGCCAGTGCGGGCAGCACCCGGGCGTCGCCCAGTCTGGCCAGCGCCTTCACCGCGGAACCCAGCCCGGGCGGCCCGCTCGCCCACTCCTTCACCCAGCCACCGGGATCCCCCGCCACCCGCTCGGCCAGGGCGTCGGCGGCCGGCGCGGCCAGACAGAACAGCTCCTCCAGCACGTGCGAGGCCGCCTCGGCCAGCCGCGGCTCCGGATCGGCCAGCTGTACGCCGACCAGCCGGACCAGCCCCTCGTACGAACCGCGCCAGGCCCTGATCAGCCCGCTGCTCATCCGTACGGCATCGATCCGCTGCCAGGGATCGGGGCTGCACAGCTGGTCGGTCAGCAACGCGGTGCGGTCCTCGACGCGGTCGTCCAGGCCGACGTGCAGCGTCCGCAGCAGATCGGCGGCCCACGGGGCGCTGCGGCCCGCCGACTCCTCCGCGGACAGGGCCCGCAGCTGCCCCAGGAGCGTCGGCGCCGACGTGCGCTCCAGCGACGCGGTGTCACCGCCCGGGGTCTCCACGGGGTGCGGATCCGGCCGTCCGGGCTGCGAGCGCAGTTCCCGCAGGAGCCCGGACACCACCCGTACGACATCGCCGGGCAGCGCGTCCGGAGCGCACCGGGCCAGCTGCGCCAGGGCGGCGAGCCGCAGCCCCGGCGCGTACGCCTCCGCGGCGAGCCTGCTCAGCCAGTCCGCGGCCTGCCCGGCCAGCGGCCGGTGGCGCAGGGCGACCCGCCCCGCGGCCTCGACGAGGGCGAGCCGCACCTCGTCGTCGGCCTCCACCGGCAGGCGCTCCCGCAGCAGCGCCAGCACCTTGACCGGGTGGCTGTGCAGGGTGGCGAGGGCGAGCGGGGCGGCGAGCCGCACGCCCGGGTCCTCGTCGGCGATCAGCTCGAAGAACACCCCCGCTCCGGCGGTGACGGCAGCCGCCGCCATCGCGTAGTTCGCCGCGCCCTCCATCTCGTCCTCGTCCAGATCGTCCTCGTCGTCCTCGTCCAGATCGATGCCGCCGATGCTGGTGAGGAGTTCCACGACGGAGCCCCGGTCCTGAATGCCGGGATCCGCGACCAGTTCGAAGAGAAACGGAATGCAGGCGAGCGTGCACGCGTACACGTCGCCCTGGTGGTGAACCGCGCCGTACATCCCGTCGAGCGCGCTCTCGCGCTCCGCCGGATCGGCGGACGCGAGTCCTTGCAGGAGCCCCGGCACATCGTCGGCCGGCCCGTAGGCATGCTCCATCGAGGCCCAGTCGACCTCGTCGATCCCCGCGAACACGCCATTCCCTCCCCGTGTCATGCTCTGCACCCCGAATCCGGCGGACACCGTGTTCAGGAAGCATCTCTGCGCAGAGTGTGCACCACTGCCAGGACAATCCACCCTCCACTTGTGGCCTTTCCTCGCCAGGTGGCACGGCAGCTGTGGAGGGCCTGTGCCCCGCCTGTCCGTCCGCCGTCCGCTTCAGCTCCCGGGGAGCGGACGCGCCTGGCCGGGATCGGTCAGCGGGGCGAGCAGGTCCCCGTGCCGGTCCAGCCGCGCGGCCATGTCCCCGGCGAGAAAGACCAGATCGGCGGGGGTCCCGCACGCCTCGATCTCGTCCCAGGTGACGGGTGCGGACACGGTCGGGCTGTCCTTCGCGCGCAGGGTGTAGGGGGCCGCGGTCGTCTTGGCCGCCGCGTTCTGGCTGAAATCCACGAAGATCTTTCCCGGGCGCAGCGCACGGGTCATCCGGTGCACGGCCAGTTCGGGCAGTTCGCTCCAGGCCTCGACGGCCAGTGCCTTCGCGTAGGCCGTCACCTCGTCACTGGGGGTGGGCTCCAGGGGGACGAGCAGATGCAGCCCCTTGGATCCCGAGGTCTTCCCGTACGCGGACAGCCCGTCGGCCGCCAGCCGCTCCCGCAGCCAGAGCGCCACCGTGCAGCATTCGACGATGCTCGCGGGCGCCCCGGGATCCAGGTCGAACACCATCCGGTCGGCGACCGCGGGCGTGTCCCGGCACCACTGGTGCGTATGGAACTCCACCACCAGATTCGCGGCCCACATCAATGAGGGCAGGTCCTGTACGAGGATCTGCCGGGCGTCCGGATCGTCGTGGCGGGGCACCGGGGCGGTGCCTACCCAGTCGGGCGTACCGGGGGGCGGATTCTTGGTGAAGAAGCGCAGTCCCGCCGGGCCGTCCGGATATCTGAGGAAGGACAGCGGCCGGTCGCGCACATGGGCGAGAAGGACGTCCGCCGCCGTGGCCGCGTAGTAGTGCAGCACCTCGCCCTTGGTGGTGCCGGTGGCGGGGTACAGCACCTTGTCGAGATTGCTGAGCGCCAGGCGCCGCCCCTCCACCTCCGTGATCGGCGTCATACGATAAGAATCACATGAAATCGTGCTGAAGAGGACTTAGTGGGCGTTAGGGGTGAACGGTGAGGTCCATCTGGAACGGAGCCATCTCCTTCGGGCTGGTCAGCATCCCGGTCAAGCTGATGAACGCCACCGAGAACCATTCGATCTCCTTCCGCCAGATCCACCTCGCCGACGGTGGCCGGATCCGGTACCACAAGGTCTGCGAACTGGACGAGCAGGAGGTGACCGGCGCCGAGACCGGCAAGGCGTACGAGGACGCCGACGGCACCGTGATCCCCGTGACCGACGAGGATCTCGCCTCACTCCCGCTGCCCACCGCCAAGACGATCGAGATCGAGGGCTTCGTGCCCGCCTCCGCGATCGACCCGCTCCAGCTCGACTCGGCGTACTACCTCTCCGCCAACGGGGTGCCCGCGGCCAAGCCGTACGCCCTGCTGCGCGAGGCCCTGAAGCGGAGCGAGAAGGTCGCCGTCGCGAAGTTCGCCCTGCGCGGCCGCGAACGGCTCGGCATGCTGCGGGTGGTCGGCGACGTGATCGCGATGCACGGCCTGCTCTGGCCGGACGAGATCCGCACCCCCGAAGGCATCGCCCCGGACGCAGGCATCAAGGTCCGCGATGCCGAACTCGACCTGGCGGACACCCTGATGAACACCCTCGGCGAAGCCGACCTGGACACGCTCCACGACGACTACCGCGAGGCGGTCGAGGAGCTCGTCGCGGCGAAGGCCGCCGGGGAGACCGTGGAGACCGCGGAGGAGGAGGGCGGCGGGGGCCAGGTCATCGACCTCATGGCGGCGCTGGAGAGCAGTGTGCGGGCGGCGAAGGAGTCCCACGGCGAGGACGGGGGCGAGGTGGCGGACGTCCACCCCATCAAGGGCCGGAAGAAGACGGGCGCGAAGGCCTCCACCGGTGCGAGCGGCGCGAAGAAGACCGCTTCGGGGAAGACGACGGCGAAGAAGACGGCGGCGAAGACCACGCAGAAGAAGACCGCGGCGAAGACCACGCAGAAGAAGACCGCGGCGAAGAAGACGACGGCGAAGAAGACAGCCGCGAAGAAGACGACGGCGAAGAAGGCAGCGGCGAAGAGGACGACGCCGAAGACCGCGGGGAAGCCGGCCGGCAAGCGGGCCGCATCGAGCCGGCCCCGCTCCACGGCCTGAAGGGCGGCGCGGTCCTCCACCGGCGGGCGCGGTGGAGGACCGCCGGTCCGGCCCGTCAGCCGGCCGGGACCGCCGCTTCGAGGGCCGGCAGGTAGGCCTTCTCGTGCCCCTCCGCCGTGGGGTGCACGTTCGAGTCGCTGATCCACGGGTCGCTCGTGCAGATCTCGTGGCCCGCGAACGCGGGACGGCCGTCCGCGAAGGCGAAACCGGCCGCGGCGGCGCGGCCCGCGATCGTCGCGTTCAGAAGATCGGAACCCTTGTTCACCGCCGTGCGCTTGGCCGCACTGAGACCGCCGAGGCACAGACCGCCCTCCTTGTAGAGGTGCGGGTAGCCCACGACGACGACCTGGGCGCCGGGTGCCCGGTCGCGCACCGTCGCGTACAACTGGTCCAGCTCGTCGGGAAGTTCGTCGCGGACGTACTCCGCGGCCGTGTCCAGGGCACGCTCGCAGGCCGAGAGCGTGGAGTACTTGCAGCTCAGCATCGTCGAGGCGAAGCCGGAGTCGTTGCCGCCGATGCTGAGACTGACCAGGGTGGTGCCCGTGCCCAGGTGCTGCATCTGGCCGGCGAGGACATCGGGGATCTTCGCCCCGCCGCAGGCGGCGAAGGTGAACGAGGCCGGGGCGTGGGCGTCCGCCCAGAGCTGCGGATAGGCGTTCCTGCTCCGGGTGCAGGCCGTGTCCGAGTAGTCGCCCGCGCCGGTACCGGAGGCGTACGAGTCGCCGAGGGCCACGTACTGGCCGGCCGCCGCCGTGGTGGACGTGGCCGCGGACACGGGTACCGAGATGCCCGCCAGCCCGATGGCCAGCAAGGTCGCGGTGAGCACACGGGGGATGCGCATGGGATTCCTCCGGGGGAGCGGATGGGGGGCGGGTGCCGTTGCACACCATCGCGCCGCCCGCTCTCCCGGAACATCGGTGAAATCGCCTACCGCGTCCGACGAGCACCGCGGACGTCCGGGCAGTAAAGTGCGGAACGCCGCGACTGGCGCGTGCCCGGCAGGGTGCTCCGTGGAAACGACCACGAGGGAGCGGCACACCCCGGGCCTGCCCGGGGCGTCATCGCCGGAGGGCCGTCCGCCTGGGCATCCGGGTCCATGTCGCAGCAGTGCGACCGACCCGGGAGGACCCCCGTGGCCGTACAGCCGTCCGATGACCGCCGACCCGCCCTGACCGCAGCCGATCCGGAACTCGCCGCCCTGGTGAGCGCCGAGGAGCGGCTCCAGGCGGACACCCTGCGCCTGATTCCCAGTGAGAACTACGTGTCCGCCGCCGTCCTGGAGGCGACCGGCACCGTCCTGCAGAACAAGTACTCCGAGGGCTACCCCGGCAAGCGCTACTACGAGGGCCAGCAGGTCATCGACCAGGTGGAGACGCTGGCCGTCGAGCGGGCCAAGGCGCTCTTCGGGATGGACCACGCCAATGTGCAGCCGTACTCCGGCTCGCCGGCCAACCTCGCCGCGTACCTGGCCTTCCTCGAACCGGGCGACACCGTCCTCGGGATGTCGCTGCCGATGGGCGGGCACCTCACGCACGGCTGGGGCGTCTCCGCGACCGGCACGTGGTTCCGGGGCGTGCAGTACGGGGTGCGCCGCGACACCGGGCGCATCGACCTGGACGAGGTGCGCGACCTGGCACGCGCCGAGCGGCCCAAGCTGATCTTCTGCGGCGGCACCGCGGTGCCCCGGGTGATCGACTTCGCAGGGTTCGCCGACATCGCCCGCGAGGTGGGGGCGGTGCTGGTGGCCGATGTCGCCCACATCGCCGGGCTGATCGCCGGGGGCGCGCACCCCTCGCCCGCTCCGTACGCGGACGTCGTGTCCACCACCACCCACAAGACCCTGCGCGGGCCCCGCGGGGCGATGCTGCTGTCCAGGGCCGAGCACGCGCGCGCCATCGACCGTGCGGTCTTCCCCGGTCTGCAGGGCGGTCCGCACAACCAGACCACCGCGGCCATCGCGGTCGCGCTGAAGGAGGCTGCCGGCGCCGAGTTCCGCGAGTACGCCCGTCAGGTCGTCGCAAATGCCCGGGTTCTGGGGGAGGAGCTGGCCGCGCGCGGCTTCGACCTGGTGTCCGGCGGCACGGACAACCATCTGCTGCTGGTCGACCTCACCGGGAAGGACGTACCGGGCAAGATCGCGGCCAAGGCCCTGGACCGGGCCGGGATCGTCGTCAACTACAACACGGTGCCCTACGACCCCCGTAAGCCCTTCGACCCGTCCGGCATCCGCATCGGTACGCCGGCGCTGACGTCCCGGGGCATTCCGGAGTCCGAGATGCGTGCCGTCGCCCAGTGGATCGACCTCGTGGTCGAGGCGGCCCGCACCGGTGACGAGGCCACCGTGTCCAAGGTCCGCGGCGAGGTGAAGGCCCTGATGGACGCCTGGCCGGCGCCCGGTCTGCCGCCCCGCTGAGAGGCGCCCCAGGGTGCCTCCGAGGGCGCGGGGCGGCCCGGACCGCCGGGGGCTCGACTCCGCGCGCCCGCTCTGCGCCCTGCCCGTTCGTCGAACTGCCGTACAGGCTGGGGGAGTCGGGTGGCGCACGCGTGAACGCGAGGGGGCACGAATGCAGGATCTGAAGGTCACGTCATGGCAACTCTTCGGGCACGACCGGCTCTATGTGAACCTGCCGGACGGCACGGCGATCGGATGGGCGGATCTGGGCAGCGGCACGATCACGGTCCTGCACCCGCGCTACCGCGACGCCGTGACCGACGCGCTCGCGCGGCAGGTCCCGGACATGCCCGCGCTCGGCGAGGCGGCGCCCGCGGGGCCGCCGTCGGCCCCACGGATCCCGCCGCTCCGGCGGATGCGGAAACCCGACGCTCCCCGCCCGGCCCCGCCGGACGGGGAGTCGGGCCGGGAGCCGGACGGCATACGGGTGCCGGAGCAGGGCCGGGCCCGGGAGCCCGCGCCCGCCACCGGGCAACAGGTGCCGGCAGAGCAGCCCGAGCAGTCCGGGCACCAGCCGCCGGGGCGGCGGCCCGTGCTGCCCGCGCTCACCGCCGCGAACGACCTGGCGACCCGACGGCCCGGTGCCGCGCTGCGGGCACAGCTCGCCGAGAACGGCCCCGGGCTGCTCGCACGGGCCACCACCGGGGCGCTGCGGCGGACCAAGGAGGCGGATCCGCGCCGGGGCGCCCTCGCCGGGGAGCGGCGGGTCGGGACCGAGCTGAGGTGGCTGACGCGGCACGGCTGGCGGGTCCTGCACTCCCTGCCCCTGCCGGGAGGTGCGGAGATCGGGCATCTGCTGATCGGCCCCGGAGGGGTGTTCGCCGTGCGCACCGAGCACCGGCCCGGTGCGTCGGTACGGATCGGGGAGGGCACGCTGCAGATCGACGAGGGCTCCCCGCAGACGTACGTACTCGAAGCCGTGCCCGGGGCCCGGCATGCCCGGACGGTGCTGGAGACGCACTGCGCCTTCGCCGTGCCGGTCCGGTCCGTGCTGGTGTTCGTCGGAGTCGCCGCCCTCGACGTGCTCGCCACCCCGCCGGACGTCCGCGTCTGCCGGGACCGCCACCTGTCCGCCCTCGCCCCGTTGAAGGACGTCCTCACCCCCACCCAGGTCGAAAGGGTCTACGACGTCGCCCGGAACCGGGACGCCTGGCCGGACGCGTGAGCCCGGAACGCGGCCGGTAGATTCCTCGGGAGCCGCCGAGGGAGCCGCCGAGGGAGCCGCCGAGGGAGAAGACGCCGTGAAACTTCGCTGTGCCGTGCTGGACGACTTCCAGTCCGTCGCCACCACCGCCGCGGACTGGTCGCCCGTCGCCGACGACGTCGATGTCGTCGGCTTCGCCGAGCACTTCGCCTCCGAGGACGAACTCGCCGCCGCACTCGCCGGTTTCGACATCGTCGTCACCCTGCGCGAGCGCGTGCCGTTCCCCGCCTCCCTGATCGAGCGGCTGCCCCGGCTACGGCTGCTCATCGCGTCCGGGATGCGCAACTCCGTCATCGACTACGCCGCAGCCGAGCGGCACGGGGTCACCGTCTGCGGTACCGCGAGCACCACCACCCCGCCCGTCGAGCTCACCTGGGCGCTCCTGCTCGGCCTGGCGCGCGGGATCGTGCCCGAGGCCAACGCCCTGCGTGACGGCGGCCCCTGGCAGTCGACCGTCGGGGCGGACCTGCACGGGCGCAGACTGGGGCTCCTCGGGCTGGGGAAGATCGGCAGCAGGGTCGCCCGGGTCGGCCTCGCCTTCGGCATGGACGTCGTGGCCTGGAGCCGGAATCTGACGGCACAACGGGCGGCGGAGGCAGGTGTCGTGCTCGCCGCGTCCAAGGAAGAGCTTCTGGAGACCAGCGACTTCGTCTCCGTACACCTGGTGCTGAGCGAGCGCACCCGCGGGCTGCTCGGGGCGGAGGAGCTCGGACTGATGCGGTCCGGCAGCTATCTGATCAACACCTCGCGGGCGGCGATCGTCGATCAGGACGCGCTGCTCGACGTTCTGCACAGGGGGGCCATCGCGGGGGCCGGGGTCGACGTGTTCGACATCGAGCCGCTTCCGGCCGGCCACCCCATGCGGACCGCGCCGCGCCTGCTGGCGACCCCGCACCTGGGCTATGTGTCCCGGGCCAACTACGCGACGTACTACACGCATGCCGTCGAGGACATCCGCGCGTTCCTCGACGGGGAGCCGGTCCGCCGGCTCGGCTGACGCCGCGGGCCGTCCCGGAGCAGGGAGCGAGCGCGTCTCCAGCGGCGCTGCAGCCGCACCCGGCAGCCTGGTGGTGACGGCGCAGCCATGAGGGCGGCCGTCGCGAAGGGAGTTGCCATGTCTCAGCCCGTCGGGACCCTCCGCCAGCAGGTCACGGGTGACCTGTATGCCGAGGTGCAGACCTTCTACGCCCAGCAGATGCGACGGGTCGACGCCCTCGACATCGAGGGCTTCGCCGACACGTTCACGGACGACGGCGAGGTCGTGCACGCGGGCGGCCAGCGGCAGAGCGGCCGGGTGGAGATGATCGCCGGGATGCGGGCCAACCTGCCCCGCTACCAGGACATCGCCGTGCGGCACTGGTTCGGCCATCTGCTCATCGAGGCCGACCCGGCGGACGAGGACACGCTGCGTGTCTCGTACTACACGCTGGTCACCCAGACCGACCGTGAAGGGAAGGTCTCCTTCCAGCCGACCTTCACCGTGGACGACGTGCTGGTCCGCCGTGACGGCCGCCTGCTGACCCGCTCCCGTGTCATCCACCGCGACAGCCCGGTCGCTCCGGCCGCCTCCTGAACACGGTGTCCGGCGCATGGACGAGGGGCCCTTCACCAAGGGCCCCTCGTC